>CAZKXU010000030.1:0-33039 GCA_964556665.1 uncultured Bdellovibrionales bacterium
GAAGGTACTTCAAACTTTTTTCTTCCGGTCGGTCCGCCACGCGGTACACGTTATCGTTTATCTAAGTGCTAAAAGGCCTTCTACTGAAAGATCTTCATCTACGTCTGGCCAGTGAATACCAATTCCACCGCCAAGCAGTCTCCAATTTTTACGCTGCTTAGAGTTGGCCTTTCTTAAAAGTGGAGACCACTCAAGTGGAACAATAATTTCCCGGCCATCCGCTAATGCAACCCGGAGCGCATCCTTTGAAAAAGTGACATCGACCGCTAGTGGTTCGGGGTGAACTTTAGGTTTTAAAGAAGTCATGCCAAGCCTTTAAAAATAATCTTTCCTCCCACAACTAGTAGCACGCAACTTATACTTCAGTAAATTACTTCGATTAAATAGTATTAATATTGTGTGAGCATATACAAAGATTTGCTAAGAAATGTATTTCAAAGGCTAAGAGTTGGTAACAGCAAAGGCACAATAGGTTCTATTATATGGAATTTGTGACGCAGATATAAGGCAGCACATACGCGCTGATAATGCACACTTTAAAACCTCTAAATTAATGGCGAATTAAGTCAATTACTGACTTGGAGCGAAGAGATAATTACTATTTGAAGGTACTGAGGGTTTGAAAACCCCACTTGGCCATTCAACTTTAAAATCGCCCTGCAACCATCGCTCATAGCACCTACGACACTCTTTGCAGATTTCGTAAAACTTAGCCATTATTGCGATCCGTAATTCAGCAACAGAAGACAAAACAAATACTTTTCTACTATGTTTCTTGGGCTTATGGGGCTTTAAAATAGGTTGAGAGCGTAGCTTGGAACTTCCCATTACAGGTGTGGTGCGTTTTTGCCTAGCATCCTCTTCATTAAGTTGAATTTGCTCTAGAATACGCTGATTAATCTCCTCTACATCATTAGAGTCTTCAACCCCAAAACACTTCATCCAGAGGTTAGGATTACGACGTAATGTATGAGTTTTCTTGTTGGCTTTTCTAATCAATCGCACTAACGCTCTATCTTGATCAAACGTTAATACGTTAGAAGGCGCCTTAGGTATGGTGGGTAATCTAATCCAGGGGACGGTCTCCTTCGTTTCTGCTTCTAAATTATTTATTGAGTTTTTAAATCCACGCCAGCTCGAATATCCTGGGAACGAATCTATACTTTCAACTAAGTTATCCTGCGCCGGATTGGAATACAGATACGCTATTTGCTCTATAGCCTTATCCAAATCGGCGATTAATGCAACATGCGGACGTCCTTCCCAAATATTAAGGTAATTAAGACCAAGAAGCCTTTTCAAGCTGTCTGTGATCTTCTTTTGTATCTCGCTGTAAAAATTTACACACTGGGCTTTATCCTTTGCCACTATTATAAGATGCGGGTGAGACCCTTCCCAAATATCATGACACAACACAACTTTGTCATCGCGCTGTGCACGAGCTAAGCTTGAGGCAATTATCTCTCTTATTACATCATATGCCACGAATGGTAGTGTGGACCGTGCCCTAAAGGATATATCATAACATCCTCCAGATTGTATAAATCGTCGTGTTCTTGCCATAGTATTCTCCTTAACTAAATGAAGTAGTCCCTCTCTTAATTATTCGGAGAATTTGGCTGGAAGTTTCCTTCTTGAGTTGCCTGGCACCAGTTCGTGGGGACTTGCCTGGCACCAGTTCGTGGGGACTTGCCTGGCACCAGTTCGTGGGGCACCAGTTCGTGGGGGCACCAGTTCGTGGGGACTTGCCTGGCACCAGTTCGTGGGGGGCACCAGTTCGTGGGGGCACCAGTTCGTGGGGGCACCAGTTCGTGGGGGCACCAGTTCGTGGGGCACCAGTTCGTGGGATTTGATCGAAAAATGACTTTTACTGGTTTTTATCAATAAATTTAAGCTGTTATTGAAAAATATTTATTTCCTACGGGACACTAGTGGTTCGTGGGGGGGCGTTATTGATACTCTGAAAATTTCATTTCCTCTTGCAGTGTAACATAAATGACCTACTGGGACCTCGGGCATCTTGCCCGCTACGTAGTTCCAGCTAATTCGTTTGCGGGCAAGATGCCCGCGGTCCCAGTAGATATGAAAAATTTATAGAAGTTACGTACGAGCTCTGGCTGCCAATTTGCGAACTTTTTCCGAAGTTCCGAGTAGCACCGACTCACTACATTCAGCAAGAAACATAAGAAGAGTTTGTTCCATGGTAGTCGTAATAAGAACTCCTGGGTAGCGTTCATCTATCTGACCAACTACCCAATTAATGGCTCGCCTTGGAAGCTCTCCGATCGCTGTCAATGCTGTTAGACATTCAAAGCAGGTTACAGGATCAGTAGCTGTTGTTAAAATTCCAGTCACCAAATCTTTAGCGGCATCTAACTTAATCTCTCCAGCTACTCGGACTGCTAGAAACAGCTGCTCTCTCTCACTAAGAAGGTCTAGTAGGATCTCTACCGTGGCAGAGTGTACAGAGCTCTTTGGCTCCCGTTTATAGATCTGGGCTAGCGCCAATAGTCCTGCTTCAAATGTAGGAACTCCTTGCAATTGACCTCTCTCCGTTCTCACAACCTCAAGGATATCCTCAGCAACATTGCTTGCGTTGGTACCTACGATACCTAAAACTCTGATTACCGAGATGCGTTGTGTTATTTCAGAGAGAGACAAATGATCGGATCCTCGCTTATCAAACAAGGCCCTAATTGGTTGGATATCTAGCGTCAAATCTTGCAAACTACTTGGACTTCTAAGAGCTGATGCTATAACTTCTAGTACGGTACTTCTTTTTAAACAGAGATTATCTCGACGCTTCTTCGGTTCTAATTCCTCGTCATTAATACTGATCAACCCATCAACTAAGGGTGTTAAACGTTTACCATCTGCTACAAGCCTTCTTGCAGCACGTTCCAAACAAACTTCCTGAGCAGCAGTAAGTACACCACCTCTACAAAGTTCAAAAAAATCTGACCTTTCAACTTTAATGAAGCCTGCTTCTGATGTACCAGCCTGATGCATACTTAAATATTATACTAAATGACATAATAATGTACCGTTATTTTGTCTGTCGGCCTTTGACCATCCATGGCCAGGCTATAGCAAGTGACAGAATAACGCTACAGCATTCTGTCACTTGCTATAGCACAATAGCTTTTCGTAAGGTAACTGCTGAAGTGGAATCATGGTAAGGAGCAGAATTACGAACAGAGAATACTCTACACAATCCCAGCTAAACTAACCCCTTTCGAGGCTTCAAAGGCTCGGTCGGGATCCAGCCCTAGCTTTGCTACTACCTGTCTTAACACCTCAGTAGTGTAGGTCTTAGTTGGTAGCCAGCCCATGCCGGTCAGATCGGATGGTAAAATATCTCCGTAAATCCCCCCATTGACCGGCCCGCCCATTAGAAAGTATGTTGCTCCACCGCCATGATCGGTACCGTTAGAACCGTTCTCTATATTTGTTCTCCCGAATTCTGTCACCACTAAAATCATCGTAGTATCGTAGAGTCCCTTCACGGTTAGATTATTGATTAATGTTCCTAATGCGGTATTAAACTCCGTCATTATAGAATTATTAGTTGTGTTCTGATTGGAATGCGTGTCATGCCCACCGCGCCGTGTATAAATTAATTGCGTCGGAACCTGACTACTATTGCTCAGCAGAATCTCTGCATCTTTAAACATCCGTCCGTAATTCGAATTTGCATAGCTCTGCGGAAAGGTGGTTGTCTTTACAATCGAATCTACAATAGCTGTAGTGTTTGCCAGAAGCTCATGTGACTCGACGATTTCATTCTGTCTGGTGGCGTCAGCTTGAATATTCCAGCCTGAGGCTAACCCCATTAAGGTATCCTGACGAAAGGTATTTTCATGAACGCTTTGCGAGCGATCATCCTTAAAGGTATAATTACTTAACCCGTTTACCTGTATGCCACGGTATTTGTCACCTTCAAACGCAGGGTCTGAACCGCTTAAGCTTACACCCCAAAAACTAGGCGCATCATAACTTGTACCGATGCGGCTAACAAATCCGGTAGCGGCCGTATTAAGCCGAGAAATAGCACCTCGCGCAAATGTTTTCTCAGCATCACTATGCGAGCGGCTTGGATTATCCGGTCCACAACAAAGAATCGCCGCCATCTGGCCTTTATCATAAAGCGTCTTTAGATTGGTGAGGTTTGGATGCAAACCATAGTTTCCATCCATTGAAAGAAGTTGTGCAGGATCTGTTTTTAACGTCGGGCGCATCCCGGAAAATGTATCATACAGTGCTCCTGACGCCGGCTGGCACCAATGTAATCCGTCATGCCCACCGTTATTGTTAATGATAAGTAGTCTATAAGGGTTACCATCAAACGCATAAGCAGAGTTTACAAACCCTGGAAATGCACTCCAGGCAGTTAGACCGCATCCGAGTAATGCTGATTTTTTTAAGAATTCTCTTCGATTCACCTTCATAATCACTTTAACTGCGCACAAGGCAGTCCTAAAAGTTGATAATAAACACCAAGCCCTTTCATACTCTGTGCATTTATATCGGTATTATCATAGCTTTTCTTAGTAAAACTTCCGTCATAATTTCTAATTTTACCCATATAATCCTCAAGCAGCGCACGTTGATCTGCGGTAATTCCGCTGCACCCTATTTTTGCAGCTGCATAATCTATCACCTCTGCGGCTGTTGCTGCTCCTGCCGGGAGTACTCCCACTGGACTCCAGTCAGGATCGCTCTGTTGCTGAGCCGTAGTGTCTCCAAAGATTCCTGCAACATAGTTTGCACGCTCCAAGATAACTGAAGGACCTGTCCAGCTACTTGGATTAAACCAGAACACTGATGGCGGGTTATTAATTAACATCCCCATATACTCAATCTGCTTCTGCGCCTCGTTCGGATTGAATGCCTTATCCAAACCTAGTGTACGTACAACCTCAACTCCAAACTCAACAGAGTCTTTTGCTGCTGTGTCGCGATAACCTGAGTAAAAGAAAGCCTTAGAAGATAGAAAGGTTTTCATTGCAGGACGAAGTTTAAAGTTATTAGCCTTGATTACAGCGGCGAAGTTTTCGATTAATTCCCGAGAAGGCTGTGCCGTAAGATACCATTGTAAAATCTCATTGGCATAATAGATTGATACGTTTGGATGATTAGTAAAGATCGCACTAACTAACGCGGCATCATCCTCCACATATATTCTGTAAGCTTTATCCGCAAACATCAGGTGCGGGCCAGATTCGTGGCGCTTAGGATCGTACTTTGAAACCAGGTCGTTTATTGTGTAATCCTTCTTTACCGTCCAGCCTGTTAATGCCTTAGCTGCATTTGCAATATCACCCTGCGCTAGTAGCGTTGTTTCAGTATAGTTTGGATTATTATCAAGATCGGTTGGGCCAAGAGTAAACAGCTCCATAAGCTCACGCGCATAGTTCTCATTAGGATTGCCTTTCACGTTTAACTCGTTATTAAGAAAGATAAGCATCAATGGATCTCTTGTAATATCAAGCGCCATTGTCGGTAGATCGGTATCTGCATATGCATAGCTACGGATCTTGTTATTATAGTTCCACCAAACATGCCTAAAGGTTTCATCAGCAATCACATCTCCTGCTACTGTCCATACACTAAGAAGAAAGATAGCTAGCTTTTCAGCATAAGGGTTATTTGTGTTGGCCCACAGATCCATTAATCCGGCGCGCTGCCCACTCGGTGTCTGTGTTGTAGTTGAGCCAATCTGGCCGTCTAGCCTATCAGTCACACGCGCCATCAGATCAGCATCCTCCGCGCGGGTAGTCATGAAAGCATCCACCAAGGCATCGATTCCCTGACCTACTCCGATATCTATAAGATACTCCTCACGTGGACCACGCCCGAACCCTGCCTTCTCAAGGAAGTACCGAACATCTTCCTCGCTTAACTCTTTATCAAGCTTTTCAAGAGACAACGCCTCTCCTAGAGGGGCCTTAAGACTTGGGCCCTGACTACAGGCGATCCTACCTGCAGCATTGGCTTTTTTTAGATTCTTAAGGGTCTTTGTTAATTTTTTAATTGTTGCTTGTGGCTTATTCGCTTTCTTTGCTTTCTTTATTTTTTTCTTCTGATTTTGTACTTTTCCATAGAAATTATCATACTTTTCCGATTTTGGCTCATAAACCGGCACATATTCCCCTCCTATCGAACCACACTCAAACTCCTTGCCATTCTCATCAATAATCTTAAATAGATCATCCTGAGACAGATACTGTTTTGGAGGTGCAGCCAGCGCTGCAAGTGGCTGCAGTATTAAAAAAAGAATGAGGGCGGAATATACAGATCGGCTTACTCCGCCCCATTCTAGCAACTTAAGGGGTATTACGAACTTCATACTAGGGGTAATTACTGTATAGGCAACTAATGGGCCAAGTTAGCGATAACGGTAAATAGTAACGGTTATTGCATTCTAAAGTAGTAAACAGTACGATTCTGAACTAATCATTCTATCGAGATGTGTATTGACCTTCCTAGTGCTACGCAATAATAGGTTTCTAAGCTTGCGAAGCAACCTGACCTTAAGTCCGCGAGCAGCGCGGTCCCTGAGGCAACCGCAACTCGACTGAGCTCGCCGAAGTCTGACTACCCCTATGAGTTTACTCACACTTTTGAAGCAGTTACTCTCTATTAATACAACCACTTGATAAGACTAGAAATCACCTTCTCGAATTAACACATGCCAACTAGGACACCTACAACACATTGATTTTAAAGAACATTTTCGAGCATCTCAAGTTTAAGAGTTTTACGAATTCTGCCGAACTCTAGTAAGGCTACTAACTAGATATAATACGTATTACCCCTGGGGTTATTTTGGAACAACAAAAGAAAGAGGAGGTTGATTGCAACCTCGAACAGACATTAGAGATTCTAAGTAAGCTCGGTCACGACTTAAGCAACTTACTTGGTGCAGTTAACGGATGCTTTGAGCTATTAAAAAGAAAAGTAGAGATAAATCCACGTAACCAACAGTTAGTTTCAGTAATAGATTCAGGACTTGCTAAAGCAATAGGCCTATCAACAAAAATACGCGGCTATCGGCGCATGATAAGTTTGGAAGACGCTGAGTCAACTACTGTTAGCTCTGCGCTTTATGAGGTAATTGAGTTAATTAATAAGAACTCACAGATACCATTGACTGTTAATCTTGAAATCAACAAAGACTGTCAGGTAAAGATTGACAGTTTTGGACTTGTACAGATGTTAGTTGGAGTATGCATGAATTCTGTAGAAGCAATGGAGAGCATTGAAGATAAAACTATTATAATGTTTCTTGATGCTGTTGACCTGCCTTCAATTAATCCTGTTGGAATAAACTCAGGGAAATACGCTAAAATCAGTGTTGTTGATCACGGTCATGGTATTTCTAAGAAATCTATTGAACAGCTTTTTACACCGTTCTGGTCTACCAAGGAGTCTGAAGTCGGAACCGGCTTTGGACTAAGTTTAGTGTTAACTAAAAAGGGGATTGAAGATATGGGCGGCAAGCTCATGGTCGAATCGTTACAGGATCGCGGTACCGCTGTTCATTTTTATTTTCCTACATGCAACGAATTAAGGGAGGAAACAGTTAATGGCAAAGCGACCGGCTCTTAAGCCAGATTCTCATATACTTATTGTTGATGATCTAATGGAGATGCGAGTTAATCTTGCGGCTTGTCTTGCAGATCTTGGATTTAAAAACATACTACAGATGCCCAATGGAGAGGAGGCCTTGCATAAGATTAGATTTTCACAGTTCGACCTAATTATTGCTGATTGGAATATGCCAAAGATGGATGGAATGAAATTCTTAGAGGAGGTTCGCCGTAGCCCCTCCCACAAGGAGGTTCCGTTCGTAATGATCACCGCAGCAGCCGACAAGGAGAAAGTTCTTAAGGCGCTTAAAGGTGGGGTATCAAGCTTTATTGTTAAACCTTTTACTCCCGATATTATTCGTGCCAAGCTCAATGATATTTTTGAGAAACATTAGCCTAAGATCGAACGAATATTTGCTCTAATACTAGTGCTTCGCCAAATAAGTTTTTTCACGTATAGCGCGCAGCGTTGCCCCAGATTGGCACGCCTCGGAAGGAGGAAATCCGCAGCAATACTGAAGTATTGCGAGGATTTTCCGACTGAGAAGCGTGACAAGGTGGGGCAACGATGTGATGCTAGACGTGAAAAAACTTATTTGGAGGAGCACTAGTTCTCATATTCTGTATTTTTGTAAAAAAATAGTTTCACTTCAAATATGTCTACAACCTACTACTCCGAGTAGATGCATATGTAATCATATTCATAGTAGTAGAACGTGACTACTCATATCTGCTCAGGATATATAGCTAAGTTGCCGGAGATACTAGGCATTCTTATTTGGCATATTCAGTGCCTTATCCTCATTAAGAACAGGTTTCTCAATTTAACAACAGGCGCAGTCTAATGAGTTCATGGTATAAAAGGTTTTTGCTTCTAATTACTATCATAGGAAATTTGCCTACTACTGTTTTTGCAGCCAGCGTAGTCGAACTTCCTTCAAGCCCCAATAAACTTGTTTGTATAAGGGAGAATGAGTCTACAGTAGTAGGCAAAAAATCAGCTGATGGTACATCTAATGCTTTAAAAAATCCGTCGAAATTTAAAACGAAGACTAAGCAGAAGATAAAGGACCTAAAAAGTGGGGTTATTACAAAAGACCCAAAGAAACTCGAATCATTAAAGGCTGAACTTGCTTTCTTTAACCAATGTACAAAGAATCAACTTAGCTTCCCGTCTGATGACTCTGACCCCGCACCTCCTCCGCCTCCACCTCCGCCACCACCTCCAGCTCCTCCCGGACCAACGAGCACTCCAACCCCTACTTCGACTTCTACTCCAATTGGCACTAGTACACCAACACCAACGCCAACAAAGACACATACTCCTGGTCCAACACCGACAAAAACAAAGACACCTACTCCGACTCCAACCGTCAGCGGCACCAAGACTCCGACTCCAACACCAACCGGAACAATAAGCCCTCCGGATTTTAGCGCTACACTTACCAATACATCGAGCGTCAACTATCCGAGCAAATATATAACAGTTAGTGTTGTAACTCTGCGTGATCGATTTTTTGGCCAGAATGAGTCTATAGATTTTGGAGGAAGTAAAGAGACGCAGGTAGATGTAATCTCAACCTGGCCTGATAGAGGCGCATTAGATAACGGATCCACGGCTCATGCTCTCCTTACATTTCCAGTAAGCAGCTTCACTGCTGGCCAATCTTCCAGCATTACTATTAGACCCATCAGCAAGCCACCAACTACTTCATTTGTCACTGAAGCCACCTTGGCGGATCGGTTGCCGTTTACATTTACTCTTACTACCACATCCGGCGAGGTGTTTAGCTATAACTTTACGAAAGCTGATGCCCAGACGCTATTAAGTGATGTTACTGCAGGCAGCGGTAGCTGCAATGTCATCGGTGGCGTATTTGGTGCATTTGCTCGTGATTGCGAGAGTCAATTTATCCCAACTGACAGCAACGGAGTTCAACATAATACATTACGTATTATTCCGCGCTGGCATTTTATGAATAATGACGCAAACATGACGATCGACTTCAGAGTAGAAAACACCGCTGCGGTCGCCAAGTCACTGTTAGCAAAAATCGACTTCAGCTCAGCAACTCTTAGTATCGGACTTGGCGGATATCAGAAGCAGGTATTAAACCTTGGAACAGATACCCTCTTTTATGGACAACGCTTTGTAAAATATATTTCAGTAAACAATGAAGTCCCGCTAATTTCTTTACTACCAAGTACTGCATATTCGTATCAGCTAGCTGACTCAGGCTTAGTACCACCTTATTATTTTGAAGATCGGCTAGATGAAGCTGCCTTTAAAAAGTACAGCGATAATCTCCTAAGTGATTCCCTACGTGGAGATATCACCCCAAGCGAGACCTACGGCATATCGTTAAACTCTGGGTATATGTATAGAGAGCAGCCAGGCACAGGACGTCGCGCTGATATCGGCCTTTTCCCGGAATGGGTAGCTTCAGTACTAAATGGCACAACGGCTACTGGAGTGCTTGGTACCGTGTCAACTGACATCAATGGTCAGGGTGCCTGTGGATTTCACTACCGCTTCGATTATGAGGAGATGGGAGTAGCACATAATGATAGCTGGTACACCTCTGCTGAAATGATATCCAACCATACCGATTGTAATCCTAATACAGCGCATGCTCCTAACCTAGGAACAACTACCTGGATGTTTTTCGGTAAATATCCGGCGCTGGAGGAGATGGTTGCTCGTACATTGTATGCAATTAAGGAGGACTACAATAATGATCTTGTAGAAACAGGCTCGGGTGAGAACTATGGAAGAAAAACAGCCTGGGGCGGCAGAGATCTTTCTACTCTCGCTCTCTTAATGCCGGATCTACATCCACTTAAAGGATACATTTTAAGTCGACAAACTAAGTGGGTCAATACAGTTTTGGATACCAAGAACTATCCTAGCACTTCACCAATTGGTCAGCTTGGATTGGGGGACTGGAATAGCTCTGGCCGAGCTCTCTGGGTATCACATCAATTCAATAGCTCCTGGATGTCCGCATGGGTAGCAGGAGTAGCTAATAATGTTCAGCTACTACACAACTATGATACTGACGTACTTCTCCATCATCACGGTAACTATGTTGATGCATTCTTAGGTCAGACAACCTCTTGGACTGATCCGTACGGTCAGACCTTTACCCTAGATTGTATTAATAACTATAACTGTCCGATGTGGGATTATAGCTATCTTGCTAGTAAGTATGAGGGAATACCTGATGGCAAAGGTGGTTGGTCACAGAAAGCTGGATCGATTGTTGAAGTTACTAACGTCGCGGAAGCCGTATATAGAAAATCGATAGAGGCAGGTTATATTGATCCAACGACTAAGAAGCAGGTCTATTATTATGAATGTACAGCGGGTAACTGTCCATTACAGTGTCCAAATAACGACTGTAATCCAGACAACTGGACACCGAAGTCAGGCGCAAACTGGATTGTAGTTCTACCAAAGAATGAAAATTACTACGCCTACTCACAGCTCACAGGAAACGGGTATTATTTTGCACGCAGAGGAGTTCAGTATGTTGCTGATGAATACAAAAACATTATGTGTGCACGAGTTGAGCAGGAAAACACAAATGATGGCATACTAAAGGGCATGTGGATCCGATGCGTAACACCCTAACTAACTTTTCCTCCGATGAGAGAGAAAACCAACCAGCGAATATGCACATGGCACTACCAATAAAGTAAAAAATGTAGAGATAAGTACCCCTCCGACTATCGTAACGGCCATCGGCACCCTACTCTCCGCACCGGGTCCAAGCGCTAAGGCTGGCGGAATCGCCGCCGCAATAGTAGAGAACGTGGTCATCAGAATCGGGCGTAATCTTATCGGGCAGGCCTGCAGCAAAGCCTCATTAACTGAGAGTCCGCGCTCCCGCAATACATTAGTAAACTCCACCAGCAGAATCGAGTTCTTCTTTACTATACCCATTAATAGGACTATTCCGATCATACTATATAAATTAAGGGACTGATCCGTGAAGTATAATCCCGCAAAAGCACCTGTAACACAAAATGGTAAAGCTAACAGAATAATAATAGGATCAAGAAAGCTGTTAAACTGAGAAGCTAAGATCATATAGGACACTAATAGTCCAAGCCATAGGACGAAGATCAAACTGGAAAGAGATTCCTTAAATGTTTGAGCACCACCAGCAATGAACAACCTGTACCCTTCCGGAAGGACTTCCTTTCCAATCTTTTCAATCTCCGCCAACGCATCAGCCTGTGATTTGCCTGAAGCAACATTAGCAAAGAAGGAGACAGATCTCTCCCGATTTCGCCGCGTTACTGTTTGTAAAGTTTTCAATGTTTCAAGCTTAGTGACATCTTTTAAGGAGACCAACTCTCCATAGCTATTTCTTACATATAGTGCCTCAAGATCTTCCGCTCGAATTCGCTCCTCGGGTTTTAGCCTCATACGCAGATCGTACCGTCGGCCATCCTGGCTAAATTTCCCCTCGCGCAAACCTCCCATTGCGGCGCTAACCGTAGCGGAGATCGCCTCTATACTAACTCCGCGACGTGAGGCCTCCTCTCTGAGCGGCCATACACGCACCTCTGGCATTCCAAGACGGTAATCGTTATCTAAATCTGTAACTAATTCAGTTTTTTGAAGACGTTCTGAGATCTCAGAAATCTTCTCGCGCAAGACATCCCAACTCGGACCGCGAACATTGAATTCGATAGGAAAACTACGCTGCGCTGTAAAGCCGCGCATAGAGAGGTCCTGTGCAAAGACCTTGAGATCTTTAATTTTAGAAAGCTCGGTTCTAAGCAGATCCATCAACTCATACTGACCAAGCTCCCGCATCGGCTTAGGATGAAGACTTATAAACATTATTCCAGTATTGACCTCACCACCACCAAATCCACCGATTGCTGCAAAATACCTTTTAATCTCACTCCTAGTTTTTATAAAACTTTCCGCCTCTAATAATTTTTGGTTTGTAAACTCCAAAGAGGATCCTACCGGTGTCTGAAAACGTATCATAAACATAGATTGATCCTGTGGTGGCAAAAATTCCCGACGCAGAATCTTAGCTATGCCAAGTGAGCCTACAAACAGAAGCAATGAAACTAAAAGTGTAAGAATACGCCAATTGAGAAGCTTGCTCAGAATAAATCCGTAAAAAGCTGAAAATGAGGCAAATATCCGGTCTAAAAACCCCACAATCCCCGTAGATACCTTAGGCTCCATAAACTGAGACATACGCATCGGGGTTAGTGTAATAGCCTCCAAGAGAGAAAGGGCTACCGCAGCAGAAATGGTAATCCCAAACTGAAAGAAAAATTTTCCGATAATGCCTTTCATGAATGCTATAGGTAGAAAAATTGCAATCACCGAGACTGTAGCAACCAGGGCGGCAAACATAACCTCATTAGATCCATCCAGAGCAGCTTGGACCTTATTCTTACCGAGATCTCGATGACGGTAGATATTCTCAAGCACCATAATTGCGTCATCAACCACAATACCGATAGCTAAAGCTAACCCTAAAATCGTGAAGAAATTTAAGGTAAAGCCCATGAAATAAATTACGGTAAAAGTGCCAACTATCGAGGTAGGAATTGAAAGCAATACATTAAAAGTAGCTCGAAAAGATCCCAAAAATAGCCAACACACTAGCGCTGTCGCTAAAGCCGAAAGAAGTAAGGTGAATTGAGTTTCTGAAATCGACTCACTTATAAATTTTGTCGCGTCAAAGTTAATTCCAATTTTGACATCCGCGGGCAAGGTTTTCTGTAGCTCTGCAACTTTATCAATTACTGCTTGCCCTACCTTAACCGCATTGGCACCTCTTTGTTTCTTTACACCGATACCAACCCCCAACACACCATCGACACGCGACATACGCCTAATGTCACTTAATCCATCTTCGATCTGAGCAACATCTCTAACCCGAATGCTTGAGCCATGAATCGGCTTACCGCCACGTTTGGATATCAAAAGATCGCCGACCTCAGTTGTGCTAAGCCCCTCCCCCATCATACGTAGGTTAAGCTCATTCGTACTGTTCTCAATAACACCGGCGGCCTGTTCTAAATGGCCTTCTTTAAGTGCGGCCTGAAGATCTAGCACTGTTAACTCATACTTTTTCAATTTTTCATTATCGATCCAGAGTCGTAGATTACGTTCCATGAACCCGCCCAGGAAAACCTCTCCTACTCCCGGAAGAATCTGGAACTGATCGCGTAGAAAAGGATCAACCAACACTACGATCTCTCTAAGTGAGCGCGTCTCACTTGAAACGCCAACCCAAACAATCGGCTGATCGTCCGGGTTATTTTTAGTTATCGTAGGTGGATCGACCCCTTTAGGTAGTCGGATGCGGCTGATACTGGACTGAACCTCCTGTAAAGCCGCGTCTATATCACGGGAGAGATCAAATTCTAAAGTAAGAGAGGCCTGTCCTTGACGAATACTAGATACAATCTCTTTTAAACCATCAACCGAGATCACCGCCTGCTCCAAGCGATCAACGATCTCACTCTCCATGACCTCAGGCGCTGCACCCTCCCAGATTGTTGTGACATTGAGCACAGGAAAATCAACGTCCGGCATCTGGCTAATGCCAAGCCTCATAAAGCTTATTGTACCGAAAACAATCAGACCAATCATCAACATCCAGGCAAAGACCGGGCGACGTATGGAGACTTCGCATAGACTCATTCCTCAATTCCTCCAACAGCTACTTTTAGCTTGACACGACTTAGCTTAACATCAACTACTGCTCTGATAAGACGACGCCTTGCCTTCTGCAAACGATCAATGGATGAAAGCACATCAAGGTTTGTAACAGTGCCTGCTGAATAATCAGCCTGCTGTGATTGATAATCTGCTTCGGCAGCTTTCACTAACTCTCCTAAGACCAGAGTCTCTCGTTGCGAAGCTAACAACTCCTCATAGCTTGAGCGGATCTCGCTATTTATCTCCCGAGCTAACTGTTGCTTGCGCAACTCGGCGATTCTAAGAGCTGCCTCTTTTTCACTAACCTCAGCCTCAATGCGTCCACCTTCAAAAACTGGTAATTCAAATTTAAAAAGAAGATTCCACTCTCTACCGATATCAGGACTTTCATAAGGATAGACGTTCCCCTGCATCGAAATTACAGGCCAATGTTTGCGCTTTGTCGCTTGCAACTCTTTTTGTCTTCCCTGCTCCTCACTAGTAGCTGCTACAAGATCCTGACGACTCCCTCCTTTAAGTTCAAGATCTCGAATTTCAAAAACCCCTATACTTTCCTCAGTACTTGATAAGGAGAAGTCCTCTACACCTAATCCAAGAAGAAAACTTAACAACTCTTTCGTGGCTAACATTGCGCCCCTATTCCTCTCCTTGTTGGCAAGAACCTCATGCAGGTCGGCATTGGCGCTCAAAACCTCACTCGCTCTAGACTTTCCAAGTTTAAGCCAATTCTCCAATTCAGAGACCCTCTCCTTTAAAACCTCCTCGATACGGGCCAGCTCTTTTAAGTCATCCTCATACCAGAGCATCTGATAAAATAGCTGTGCCAGATCTAGGTAGAGAAGTTCCCTCTCCCGTTTTTCTAAACTCTTTCTTGCATCTACCTCCAAGGTCAAGGCACGGATAAGAATTAAATCTCTAAACCCGCTAAAGATCGGCTGCTCTAAAGTCAAGGCTGTCTCAAAACGATCTTCGCGTGGACCACCAAAATTATCAAAATTACCTCCTACTGACTGCCCGTTTCGAAGTCTTGAATTAAGGCTTATCCCAATGCTAGGCATGATAGCCCCTAGCGCCTGACGGTAACGTGCCTCAGCCGCTTGAATCTCCTCTCCTTTGATTCTTATCCTTTCACTTTGATCTAAACTAAGGCGATAACACTCCGACAACGAGAGCGATTTACGCTCCTGCGTAGACGCGGTAGATAGAAATAGCAGGATGCTAAGAAGAGTATAAAATGTAAGTTTTGACACGTATAATAAATTAGCCTTAGGTAATAAAGAATACAAGCCGCAGCGGAGAGGGCCTATTTCAATCCACAATAACTTGATGATTTTCTGACTAAGTGATTATCCGACAACTGATAACAGTTAATCAGATACCGATCGGATTGCACGAATACCACCGTTCGAAAGTAGCAGTATGCTAATTTTGGCCTTACTATATAAGGTATATTTGATTCTTTTCTAATATATCTATAAACTAACAGTGCTCCTTTACCATAGAATTAGAGATCTTAAGTTCTATATTTATAGTATAATTATCTTATAAAGAGAGCTGTTTGTCCTATAATTTGTAGTGTAGCAGTTGTTATTTGTGGCTCAAGTAGCGTCAGTATTACAAACAAAGCCTGGAGAGCTTCTTCGTCAAGCTTCTCTTCCACGAATAGACCGAGCGTCACGAGAGCTTATCTATGAAACTGATGTTCTTGTACTAGGTGCTGGCCCAGCTGGACAGGCTGCTGCAATCACCTCAGCTGAGCAGGGTAGAAGAGTAATTATCATAGATCCACGGGGTGAACCGGGCGGGGCTTGTACTTTTGAAGGGATAGTACCAAGCAAGGTGTTTTTAGCGGCTGCACGAGATCGAAAGACATTACTCCGACTATTAAATGATTCGGCTGAATCAGTAAATACAGTACCTCCGGCTACAATGGACTCTATTAGAGAAAGAATAGCACGAGTTACTACTCAAGAGGTTGCTGTTTTAAGTAGAAGGCTTAGAGATCACGGTGTCCTTACTCTTCGTGGAAGAGGGAAAATTACTAGCCCCAACCTTGCCGAAGTAGAACCGACCCAAAATGCATTGAATGGATTCAGGCGTTTTGTAAGATTTACAGATGTAGTAATTGCCACTGGAAGTAAACCAAACGTACTGCCAAATATAACTTTCGATCATAGCACCGTCGTGACAAGTGATAGTATTTTAACCCTGAAATCATTTCCCAGATCACTTACCGTGCTTGGTGGAGGAGTTATCGCATGTGAGTACGCTACAGCATGTGCGACCTTGGGCGCAAAGGTCACTCTCATCCTGCGGGGCTCTCGCTTATTGCCGCCCTCAGCTTTCGATAATGATATTGCGCTGCGGTATCATGAACAGCTAAAAAAACAAGGAATTACTCTAGTTTTTAATGCAGATTTTACTAGTTGTGCCCCAAAAGAAAATGGAGAAGGCTCAATTGTTAAATTAAATGACGGACAAAGCTTCGAGGCCGATGTGACACTTGTTGCCCTAGGAAGAAATGGTAACACAGCGGGTATAGGACTTGAAAAACTTGGGGTAACGACTTCAAGAGACGGAAGGATAACTCCTGGTGCTCAAGGTACTGCTAATGGTAAGAAGCCCCATGTATTCGCAGCAGGAGATGTACTGCCTGGGCCTCAACTTGCCTCTGCCTCACGTCTTCAGGGGATGATTGCAGCACAAGCTGCGGCAGGAAAAGAGTGTCTAGTACTACCTTCACAGATCGCAACGGCAGTATTCTCAATCCCGGAGGTTGCAAGCTACGGACAAACAGAGCAGGATCTAAAAAATGCAGGGATTTCATATGTAGTAGGAGATGCTAGTTTTGAGCAGAATGAACGAGCGCTTATCGATCGAGACACAGAAGGTGTACTAAAAATAGTAGTAGAAAGAGGGACACGGAAAATAGTCGGCGTTCAGATCTTATCTAGTAATGCCACTGATCTTGTATATGCTGCGCAGCTGATTGTTAGTAGAGGAGACACTGTAGATGATATAATTCATATGGACATAAGCCGTCCAACTGACGCACTTCTATTTAAGACCGCGGCATTAAAGGCTAGAGCGCTGCTGCGACAGGGGTAGTTTTACTGGGAGCGTGGGCTTCCAGTATCAACATACATTAATGTGCTACCCCACCTTTCGTACAGCCACACTACGCGCTATCGCATTATCAATAATCCTCTCCAAAAACTCGGTCGGATATATCGGTGGATTTTCGGCCAAGGCTTGATGATAGATCACGGTTGAAGGGGTGAGTCCAGGTAGTGTATTCGCCTCTATAATCTTTAACTCACCACTTTTGATATTCATAAATGCGTCAATCCTGGCATACCCTTCGATGCCAAGCGCCTCCGCAACTCTCTCCAGCCGCTTCATTGCGGCCTTTACAACTTTGTATTTCACAAACGGCTCTGGCGGCGGTGTAATGTTAATGCCGGTGCCACCTTGAAACTTCTCCTCTAAACTTAGAACCTCGGCTGCTGCAACGGTGAGGCTAGGATGCATAGATCTAAGTATACCATCCCGCTGTAATACCCCTATAGTAACCTCCACCCATCCACCTCTATCCTGCCATAAAAGCTTCTTCCCCTTTACTCGCACAGAATCGGTCATTATAAATTCCTCAATTAGTACATTTTCGAGTACGGCGGAAGGCATCTCGATGAAACCGCGCTGATGGGTCAGAGTATTAGCTGGAATAACAGGGGCTCCCTGAATAGCCAATTTCAGATAACGCTCCAGGTCACGCGCCTTATAAAGCCTAGCTACTCCCGCAGAGCAACCATCCTCATTGGGCTTAATTAATATGTTGGCACCAAGCTCTTCGACGAGCTCTGCCCAGCAGCGCTTAAAATCTTTTGCTTTATAGCCAGCGAAGAACGAGAGCGGCACTAATTTCTTTTTTGGGCAGAAGATCCCATATTTTTCAAGGTGGTTTAAGGCTAATGCCGTATTCCACTTATTCATACCAAGCCTAGATGTAGCCGAACCTGAACCTGTAAATGCAACTCCTGCTTTTTCTAAACGGGACTGCAACACTCCGTTCTCCCCTATTCCACCATGCAGCCCTATAAACACCGTATCTGCTTCTTTGATGAACTGCTCGAGAGAGAGTTGTCGTGGAAGCTCAGTTTCAGCAGTGCAGTTCGTAGGCAAAAGTCCAAGGCGTTCACTAATCGAAAAAACTAATGGTCTTAACCTCTCCTTTGCCTCTGTTGCGTGATCGCACAACTCCTTAACCTCTTCAACCGTATGATTCAGTGCGAATCCGTATGGGAGTTTCCAAACTGTTTTATCATCTGCTAGGAGATACGGCTCAGGATGATAACGGGTCGAACGCTTAAGTTTAAGCCAAGCATTTGTACCACTCATCAGAGAGACCTGTCGCTCCGCAGTAGTACCGCCAAAGATCACCTTAACTGTCTCTTTCTTGGTACTATTCCGCGCGCTTACTTCCTGCGGAAATTCAATCTCTTGGCGTTGACATGAGCTTTGCAAAATATAGTGAAGGAGATCAGCATGCGTCATGCCGAGCCTTGCTGCCTGCATGAATAGAAAACTATTCTGCTCCATACCGCTTATCGGATTAAAATCGGAGAACCAGATCTCTCCACTCTCAGTTACCCAACCGTCAAAGCGGGCAAAATCAGCAAGTCCAAAGAGGGAGAAGAGCTGCTCTGCGCGGGCCTGAATTTTAAAAATCACCTCATCTGTAAAGCGTGGCGGGCAATGGTACTTAACCTGCCTAGAAGCTAGATATTTCATCCGATAATCAAAGATCTGCCAATCCTTTGAAGTTATCTCAATCTCGGTCGGCACTATAGCCACCGGATGACCGAAGCGGTTCTGTAAAATAATAACTGTGAACTCTCGACCGCGGCAGAGTGGTTCAATCACAACATCTGAGTCGACTAGGTCTTCAAAAATAACCTTAGCTTTTGCAAGCGCTTCAGCCGCTGACTTAACAAGATACACAGCGATGCTAGAACCTCCACAAGCAGGCTTAACTATTAGCTGTTTTAAGTTATATCTTGCTACAAAATCATTCACTATCTTCACGTTACGTGCGCTACCTTTCTCTAGAAGAATTGATGGAGGGGCGTAAAATCCGTGCTTCCTAATAAACTCATTAGCATAAAATTTATGGAAACACCTCTTGCAAGCCTCCTCCGACGAGCCAACAAATGGAATTTCCCAATTCTCAAGCATGCTCTGCAGCTCACCATCCTCACCAAACGTGCCATGTATCGCTGGAAAAACAATATCAAGTGAGTTCAGTAGGCCTTTAAGCTCAGAACGATTTAGTCGATTTGCTGTTTGACTAAGTTTAAAATCAAAGTCAGAAGGTGTGTTTGAGTATAGCTGCGCACGTGAAACTAGAAAGCTATTCTTATTCTGATCGAAGTAGATCGGTACAATTTCTATCTGATCAGAATTCAAATGGTCACTAAGAGAGCGTGCGGAATTTAATGAGATCCCGCGCTCAAGAGAGGGGCCGCCACAGACGACACCAAGACGGAATTTTTTCTTTATGAGCATAATACTGCGTAATATAGCAGATTTGGGGCAGGGCGACTAGCACAGTGTAAGCAGAGATAATATGGAGTCGGAGCTGACTTCAGATTAGGATTCAGATGTAACTACCTAGCGCATTGGAACATAAGTTCTTACACCTTACCGGGACCGCGGGCTTCCAGCCCGCAACGGATTATCTGCAAATTCGTATGCGGGCTGGAAGTCCGCTCCCAGTTTTGAGTAATAGTTTATTATTTAAATTTCTTAGTCAAACCAACGCTTATAATGCGCTGCCCTAAGGAATCAAACAACGCAGCCCCTGGTGAGCCGAACTTAAGACCGGGGCTTTGATAGATATACTCAAATTTAAGATCTGTCGATAAACCATCTCCAAGATCACGGATCAGTTTTATTCCTGTGCTTACAGAACCAAAGCCTGAAAGTCTAAAATCCGTTGAGTAAATAGAATTATAATCCTGAGGTGGATAAACTGTGCTGAAAAATTCTGCCGGAGTCTGAGTGTAATACCTAACGTTTGGCTTAATTGTCCAAACTTTTCCAAGCGGCTGATACCAGGCCAGTTCAAACATACTTGATTCTAATGACCAGGAATCCCAGTAGTATCTATAATCAGCATGCAGTGAGGACCCGAGCTCCTTAAAATATCGATTATAGCGGGTAAGAAACGCGAACTGATCCCGTGACTGCGGCCTGCTATCAAAAAATTTATATGGATCCGAGTGATAACCGTCTGAAGTAGCCCATGTTAGATTAAACTGGACTAAAGATACCTGATCAATGACCTGCGTTACTCCGATTAAAAAATCCTCTGTTTTTCTCGATTCATGTAAAGAGCGATTATTAGTGGAGGTGATATCGTCATTGTGAAATCCTGTGCTGAAAGATACAACAGTATTTTTGTCTGCACTCCATAACCTTGCATCAATCACGCCGCCACGTGAGAGGTAGTCATCCTCATCCGAGATGACTACTCCTGCTCCAATACTATAACGATCAAAATATCTTGTAAGTTTAAAATCTGCTGCGCGCCGCTGATCCTCTATACCGATCCCCGATGCTCCACTTATTGAATTAAGATACTGTGGCGATGCTCCAGAAACAGAATCAACAACTAAGCTACCTTCCATCTCAGTACGTGAATTTAGCGGTGCCTTAAACCAAAACTGCGGCGCCTTAACAGAGATCCGATCTCCGCCGTTCTCCTGTCTCTCCTTATAGTAGTTATACTCCAGCCGAATTATCGGGGCGCGCGTGACACTCTGCGCCTGTACTGCTTCAAGTCCAAGACCAGGCAGTGCCAAAGCACAGGCCATAAGTGAGCTAAGATTCGCCTTCGTGATCTTTAGACTACGCTTTGATGTGCGAATATTTCCCATACTTCGATTGAAACATACTGTGATTTAAGAGCCAAGTAAGAAAATAGAAAAGCGCGGTCCCAGGAGAAAGCTAATCTATCAGTGTATTAGGTAGCGACCCGCCAAGGTAAAATCCTTCGAAATAACCTCTCCTAGCGGGGTAGGGTGCTGCATGCCACCCTACCCCGCTTGCCGATCTGCCGCCGTCATCTTTTCATAGCGTCTTCTCGTACACCACCCAGATTCGACCAGCGAACTCGTATTCACCTTTGCGGGTGAAGCCAAAGTTCCGGTAAAGTTCATGATGATGGTGCTCCAACGGATGAGTGCGGGCCCAGATCCTTCTGGCACCCCGCACACGTGCGAGACGCTCAAGCTCAGTAAGGAGCGCACAGCCTGGACCAGCCGTGCAGCCGCTTTGAACCACCTGCTCACTCAGGTAGTAGTCCCCGGCGCTAGCACCAAACGGCGCAAGCCCCGTCAGGATTCCATTCCCCTGATTCAGCACTACCCCCATCAGGAACGCGATCGTTGCAGCATCGCATTCACAGAAGAGAAGTTCAGCCCCGACATCTCGCACAAGACGTAGAAGATGCTTCCGCACGCGACTCGGATTGACGCGCTCGCTCCAAGGCGATCTAGAGTAAGCTTGCTGATAAGCCTGGACCATTCGCGGGAGGGCGGACTCAAGTGAATCGAACGGAATTTGCATACAGCGCATTGCAAAACCTCCTAGCTTGCCCTCTGCTCTACCAGTGCAGAGCAGAATAAGTAGCCCCCTTGGTAACCTTTTTACCTTGGCTAGGCCACTTGGTGAAACCTCCACCAAGTGACCTAACCGATCCTTCTACCCTTATTTACAATTTTATTTATTAATTAACGGCTATGATGATGATGGTGGTGGTGATGTGTTGAATTAAGACCCAAGGTATTAAGCCAATTCTTAAGTATTCTTGAAATGAGACGGCGAGATTGCATGATACTACCTGTATACCATTCCTGCATTCGATAAGTTTTCATAATATTCCCCCCACTTGCTTAGCTCTTAAAGTTAAATGTTCCAACTAAGTACTACAGTTAAAAACT
Source organism: uncultured Bdellovibrionales bacterium (assembly GCA_964556665.1). GTDB lineage: Bacteria > Bdellovibrionota_C > UBA2361 > UBA2361 > CAZKXU01 > CAZKXU01. The sequence continues at coordinate 22,302 of CAZKXU010000030.1, forward strand.
ACTACGTCTCAAAAAGCCAACTTCTAATTGAAATCTTATATTTTTTAGGCATTTTGTCAACTAAAAAGATATATTTCTTTGTTTTACTTAGGTGGTACAATATGGTATAAATCTAAGTGCTTGAAGTTAAAAGCTTTATGTTGTTCTACTCAGGTAAAACATGTATGAAAACAAAACTAGATAAGAAAACTACCGATCTCTACCAGGCTATGCTGAGCCTGCAAAATATCTCTGAGTGCACCGCATTCCTGAGAGACCTTCTAACTGAGGGTGAAATTAAAGAGTTTGGAGAGCGTTGGTATATAGTACGCTCACTTGCAAAAGGGCTTACTTATAGGGAAATACAGAAGCTTACAGGCCAAAGCCTTACTACAATCACTAGAGTTGCTAAGTGGTATAAAAGCGGCGCTGGGGGATACCGATTAGTGCTAGCTCGAATTGCGGAGAAACAGGAGGCGGAGGGGTAGGTGCATATTATACTAAATGACAAAATAACGTACCGTAATTTTATCTGTCGGCCTTTGACCATCCATGGCCAAAGGCCTCCTCGAACGTCTTGAAACGGGTCCCCCGAGCGCCCATTTCAAGCCGTTCTCCGAGCCTACGGCTCGTCCTGGCCATGCATGGCCAGGCTATAGCAGACGTCATCTTTATCGACCCCTCATCCTCTGCTAACATACTCTGCATGAAGATTTTATTCAGTATTCTAGCCTGGTTTATAGCTACACCCCTTCTTGCTGATTCTCCAGATGCAAAAACAATTATTACTAAAGCGATCGAGTACTGGCGCGACAACACATCCTATATTGAAGCTGAAATGAAGGTGCATCGCCCAGGTTGGGAACGCAACATGTCGATGATCGGATGGACAAAGGGACGAAAGCAAAGCTTGGTTCGCTTTACTGCACCAGCAAAGGATGCCGGTAACGCCTCTCTTACGATCGATGACGAAATGTGGAGTTTTTCACCAAAAATAAACCGAGTAATCAAAATTCCTCCTAGCATGAAAAGCCAAAGCTGGATGGGCTCCGATTTTTCGTATGATGACCTATCTCGTGATGACAAAATTATAGATCAATATACTCATCGTCTTATCGATACTAAGGAAGAGAATGGAGAGAAGGTATATATAATTGAATCTATACCTCTTGAGGAAGCACCTGTCCCTTGGGGTAAGGAGATACTACATGTTCGCAAGGACAACATTATCCTAAGGCATCTGTTTTTCGATCAGAATATGAAGCTTGTAAAACAGCTTAATGCACTTTCTATAGAAATACTTGGAGGCAAAACCTGGGTCACAAAGATGCAGATGCAAAAGATAGAGGAGGCTGATGAATGGACAGAGATCTCCCATAAAAAAGTAGAGTTTGGGATTCCGCTCACTGAGGCTCTCTTTACCCAATCAAACCTAAGGAATCCACGTTAATGCTGACTATTCTCCTAGCTTGGCGAAATCTCTGGCGTCAGAAGCGCAGAACAGTATTAAATCTGGCTGCCGTAGCGTTCGCGTCCGGAATTTTGATTTTTTTTATGTCGATTCAACTAAGTTCATATGATGGGACTATTAATGCTAGCGTAAGTGTCCTACATGGCCATTTGCAGATACAGGCGCTAGGTTATCTAGATGAACCCCAGATCCGCAAGACGATTCCAAATCCTAAAGAGATCCAGGTACGTATTGATAACTTGGAGGAGGTAAAAACTACTGCAATTAGAAGCATTGGCTTTGCGCTTCTCTCCTCAAATGAACGAAGTATAGGTGTACAGGTCGTTGGCGTAGAACCATTGCGTGAGGTGGAGCTTTCTACAATCCCAGGATTAATTCGTGCAGGCAGATACCTGGACTCGTTTAATGCTGAGGAGGCGGTAGTTGGTAAAGAGTTGGCACAAAATCTAAAGATTCAGGTAGGCGAAGAGTTAACCTTACTTGGTCAAGGGAGAGATGGCTCGCTTGTCGCAACAGTACTCACAGTAGTTGGAGTATTTGAAAGCGGCTCCGCTGACATTGATAGAAGTCTTATAGAAATTCCTCTTGGCACCTTTCAGGATATTTTTTATATGGGGGAAACAGCTCATGCAATCGTAATACGACTGTTCGATCTCTCGATGTTATCTGAAACAATCTCAAAAATCTCGACATTTCTTAACCCATCTCTCGTCGCGTTAGATTGGGATAAGCTGCTACCGGGATTGCGTAGCCAGATTGATCTAGACAGGTCCGCGGCCTGGTTATTTTATTTTTCTCTTATCGTTGTAGTATCTTTTAGTACACTGAATACTTTTGTTATGTCGGTAACGGAGCGCTTACGAGAGTTTGGGATTATGCTTTCGTTAGGCTCTACTCCATTACGTATTAGCGGATTAATTCTGGTGGAGTGTTTGCTTCTAGTACTGCTTGGGATTACGATCGGAGTTATATTAGGAACTTTAGTGACAACCTATTTTCATTTCAATGGTTTTTCTATCCCTGGAGCAGCGGAGCTGGCTCGCCGCTGGAACCTGCCTGTCATAATCTATCCACGCTTTCTGCTGCAGGCCTATATGCTTCCCACTCTTACTATAGCAGTGGTTAGCTTTACAGCCATGATCTACCCGATCTATTTAGTATTAAAACTTGAGGCGATTCAGGCATTAAGGGCACATTAATGAATTTTTCTCGGATCATTCTTTTTCTTATACTCGCTATTCGCAATGTACGGAAGAATAAGCGCCGCTCCTTAATAACTCTGGCAACTGTTACTGTTGGGGTTTGGAGTGCCGTCTCTCTCTCTTCATTAGCGCGAGGAGTATCTAATCAGATAGCAGAGCAGTCCATTAACAACCTGCTTGGACATATACAGCTGCATGCCCCAAGCTACCTCTCAGATCCCTCAGTTGAAAACAGTTTTGCGCCGGTTTCAGTTCCGTCATATTTTGGTAACGTACCGATCGTTGCAGCGGCATCAAGAGTTAGGGTGCCAGCGATTGTCATGAGCGAACGGGAAACTGCGGGGGTTACCTTAGTCGGGATAAGTCCAGAATCAGAAGGTAAATTATCTTTTATAAAAAAAGCTATTATCTCCGGTCATTATCTGGAATCAGAGGAAGATCGCGGTATTATAATTGGCAAAAAGCTTGCTAAACTTATTCAAACAGCGCTTGGCAAGCGAATTGTTGTCGCTACACAGGCTGCAGATGGCAGTATAGCAGACCGCGGCTTTCGCATTATTGGCATTTTTGATGCGGATCTTGAGTCTTCAGAAAAGAGTTTTGTATTTATAGGAATAAAAGGGGCACAGGAGTTATTGGGTCTTGGGGATAAAATCTCAGAGGTCTCTCTTAAGGTAGATGATCGAAAAAATATCGACTCAATCATAGGAGAGGCTCAAATACACTTTAACGGCCTAGATGTCAGAGCTTGGAATAGTATCGAACCACTTGCCTCTGCTATACTAAAAATTCAGGACAATTTTTTACTGCTCTGGTTTGGCATCGTTGTGACTGCTATCCTTTTCGGGGTAATCAATACATTATTTATGTCTATATTTGAAAGAACTAGGGAGTTCGGCATGATGCAAGCCTTGGGACTAAATGGCCCTTCGATAATGCTAATCATAATATTTGAATCAGTTGTGCTCCTCCTTATAGGATTACTCCTCGGAAACCTTATGGGTCTTTCTCTGTATTATTACTATTCAAATGGATTGAACATATCAGGATTTTCAGCTGGGGCCCAAACTATTGGGATAAGTAATATAATTTATCCGTATTTTCGCCCATCTGACTGGATCCAGGCTAATCTCTTAGTTTTGATTTTCGGAGTTTTTGGAAGTTTTTATCCTGCATATCGTGGCTCAAGACTTGAACCGATAGCAGCTATGAGAATAACTTAGTAAATGCTCAGCTAGTAGGGGTCAAGCCGTAGGGGCAGATGGCAATCTGCCCCAGGTGCGAATGGCAATTCGCACTGATTTTGAGATATTAATGAGTAAGTACGAAAAATGAACGCACTAATTGTCTGTAACGAAGTAAGTAAGATCTATCAAAGCGATGATAGCGACATTGCAGTACATGCACTCTCAAAAGTCTCTCTTACAATTAACAGCGGTGAGTTTGTAAGTCTATTTGGGCCATCCGGTTCAGGAAAAACTACATTACTTAATCTCATCGGTGGCCTTGATCTCCCCAGTAGTGGCGAAATAATCGTAGCAGATCAGCCACTCCACAAGATGTCACGCGCAGAGCGTGCCAATTTTAGGCTTAATAATATCGGATTTATATTTCAATCTTATAACCTTATTCCTGTTCTCTCTGCACTTGAAAATGTTGAGTTTGTTATGCAGATTCAAGGGGTAAAAGCGGAGCTACGGAGAAAACGTGCACGAGATATACTACGAGAGGTTGGCCTTCTAGGATTAGAAGATCGCAGACCAGCAGAATTATCCGGAGGACAACAACAGCGTGTCGCGGTAGCACGCGCAATTGTAAGTGAACCAAAGCTTGTTCTGGCCGATGAACCAACAGCAAATCTGGACTCCCATACAGCTGAGGATCTTATAGATTTAATGAGTCATATGAACACCGAGCATGGAGTTACGTTCGTATTTTCGACACATGATAAGCTGGTCATGGATCATGCCAAACGTTTGGTTGGATTACGGGATGGAGCGATAGTTTCAGATGTTCGTAAGACTTAAGAAATATTACTTACTAATTGCGCTTGCCTCTTTCGTTACATGTGTACAGGCAGATGACATATTCTCAGGACATATTAAATATCAGGCTGCTAGAAGCCAATATTCCTCAGATGCGCTATACAGCACAGTCGCATCTACTCAGAAGAACATGCAGACGTTTGATGGCCGTGTAAATCTTGCAAAAAAATGGGGTAATTTTGATCTGATAGCACAATTCGAACTTTTAGAGCTCAAATCCTCCTCGCTAATAGCAGATAAGATTCTGACTGAAAGCTTTCCCATGCGGAGCACTGATTTACTACCCTCTGATCGGCAGTCTCTCTTTGACCTCACCAATACTGTTAACTCAAGCGAGGATACTATAGGAGTACTGAGAGCAGATCGGCTAAGTATAGGGTATACGACCGACAAGACAGTCTTTAAGATTGGGCGCCAGGCGCTCTCCCTTGGTAATGGACTCCTATTTCAGGTTCTCGATCCATTGAGTCCATTCTCTCCTACAGCGATAGATAAGGATTATAAGGTTGGTGCTGAGATGCTTTACTCTCAGTATCTATTTGATTCGGGCGCAGATCTGCAGGTAATTATAGCTCCTCGCCGGAATGTAAACGGATCTGTAAGCTCGGACAGCAGTTCCTATCTAATGAAGTATCAAGGTAGAGCACAGCTGCTTTCCTACGATTTAAGTGCAGCGCAACACTACGATGATACGGTATTTGGTGCTGGTGGATCCGTTGATATTCTTGAAGCTACCTCACGCTTTGATATTGCCTGGACTAGAATTGACAATCATAGTGATGTATTTAGTTTTGTTTTAAACCTAGATCGCAACTTTGTTGTATTCGATCATAACCTTTATCTTTTTGCTGAGTATTTCCGGAATGGCTTTGGAGAAGCAGATGGGCTCGATCTAACAAACGAAGAGCTTTTTTCTAGAATCGGACGGGGCGAGCTCTTTACCTTAGGGAAAAACTATATTGGATTTGGCTCGCGTCTTGAAATCACTCCATTACTAAATTTTTTTAATGGCAATATAGTAAATCTTGATGATCAAAGCGCTATTCTGCAACTACGTTGCGAGTATGAAGTTGAGGAAAATTTTGTATTCGTAGCCGGCCATGATCTACCTTTTGGTGGACGCGGATCAGAGTTTGGTGGTTTAGTCCTGCCAAATAGCAATCTGACGATTGGGCCGAGTCAGAACACTTACCTTAAGCTCTCGCTGTACTTCTGATTCTACCTCAATAATACTTGTTAGCCGTTTTACAAGGGAGGCTTCCTCTTCAGGCAATCTCTTTTTTATAATCTTATATTTATTTATTAGCTTATTCATTAGTTCACTGACGTAGCGGCCATTGTTGGCTCTCTCGGCTCGACATTCCCAGAGAATTTGATCAAACTCCAATAGTAACAGCGCCACCTCCCCTCCAAATCTACGCTTTAGCACATGCCAGAGAGCTGTTTCAGGCTGGTAGTTTTGTGGATCTGCGAATGCAATTGCGGCAGTCTCATGTTGTATTAACGTAAAATCATCAATACCACCATTTAAAAAGAGAAGAGGTGCCGGTGCTGCCGTCTTTTGCAAGTAGTCTGAAGCAAAAGAGACGGAGTACGGTTCGAAATATGAATTCAATCTGATCCGTTCAGGTTTATTGAGCCAAAAATCTTTGTGGCGTCTGCCGTACGGCGTATTGTCCCAAAGACTTACGTTGGACAGCCCAAGCCATTCTTTGTACCGTTCAATCTGAAGAGTATCTATAGAAAAGGATCGCACCGCCGGCCCCGTCCAAAGAATCCCTACGGTGCTTGGCAACTTATTCTTGAGAATCTTATTATACTTTCTTGCGCGATCCCGACCGCGCTCAACAAACCAGCCATTATACCAGGGCGGTACAAAATATAACGCGACACCGGGAAAGTCCTTTGATAGCCAGCTATTAATAGCAGTTAAAAGATAGATGTGCGCACCTGCAAGATCTCCAAAGCGACTCCGATCCTCCTCTCGATCTAGATAGTATGCGTGCGGATCTCTATTGGCATTCGGTGTAAGATCGTCACTTCGGATCATTACATATCTTGCTCCCTGCTTAAGTAGTGGCTCCAGCAGCGCTTGGATATTCGGGATTAGTTTTCCATCTGAAAACGATAACGACTCTTTCTCCTCGCCCCAATAAAGATGATACGAAATTCCGTACGTGAACTCGGCATGCTGTTCCTGGTAGCTTGCCAAGAGAGAGGCAGTTTCTTTAATCCCCTCAGATAATTGATTGTCAACAATATCATCAGGAGTTAACTCCATAGTTACTGAGTTAATAGGCGTATCCTTAATCTGCCGTAGGGCCTGAGGTAGCCTCCTTAGCTGTACCTCACTTGGATTATCACTATTTAAAGCGATGAGGAGATCTGACCTTACCGGTCTAAGCTGTAAATTATCATTCATTCCCCATCTTTTCACCCTTTCCATTAAAGGTATATTCCATCGACTGCGGCGGAGGTCCAGATCATCAATCAGCACCGTTCCAGGCCCATTAAGTATGAATTCGATGGAAATACTCTTCGCCTGAGACCCTATCCAACCTGAATCAAAAGGGTAAAAGCGTGGCACCAAGGTAATTTTTGACCAGCCTACCTTTTCAACTATATGATCTGTAAAGATCCCATGAAGATTAAAATCAAGCTTCCCGGTATCAACTAGACCGGCTCGAAATGGGGCAAAGCTCTCGATTTCAATCCCCTGATCATTAAAGAAGTGAAGCCTGATTTGAATTGCGTCTGTTAGCTCTCGCAGCGGGTTTAATGCCAGCTTTTTCGCGCTTAGGTAAACCGATCCCTCATAGTGACCTGCTACAATTTTAATCGGCTCAGAACGGCAGGAGGTGCTCTCTGCGGCTTTTACTTTTAGCTCCAATACCTGCCCGCGCCCGGCAACAGATCTAAAGATACATCCACTGCCCTGCCAACCAATGGTCTGACTCCGAGATGTTTCGTCGAAGGAGCCATTAATAACAAGGTTTTTATTAAGATCTGGCTCTAAGAGCTGTGGTGGAGGTACTCCAGAATTGAGGGCACAGCCTGTAATTGCAAGTAAAAAAAAGAGAAGCGATTTGTGTCTAATTATCAAATTGTCCTAATTCCTTTCTCCCTGTGTCCTCCACAACCTCTGTGGTAAAAAACAAACCACTACGCCAACGCATAAGTCCTAAGCCGCTTTGAAAAAGCGGCTAGTGAACTATAACCACTGAGCTCGGCTTGGCTACACCACTCATTTAGACGCTCTACCATGTGCTCCTGGGTCAGGGAAGATGAATCCCAAAGAGAGGTTAATGCCTTCTTTAATTGAAATAGATTTTCAAGGCCACTAAAACGGGAGAGGATCTGATTAAGCTTAATCCTCATTTCATTGTTAAGCTCAAAGTTATCCTGACAGAGTGCTTGTTTGACCCGTCGTAGAGCTGCAATATCAGAGACCGAATAGTTAGCAATATCTGCTTTTACCTTAGATATCTCTTGAGCTACCGCCTTTCGCAGTGAAGCTCTAAACTTCGCCATTACCTGCAGGCGATGCTGCACTACAGCCTTAACTGTTTCAATGTCACAAACGGTTTTATTACGATCATATACCACCTTAGGCGCAGCCTTATTAACTTTTGCTAAACCTAGAAACTGAAAAAACTTTATATAAACCCAGCCGATATCAAATTCGAACCATCTATTTGATAGCTGCGCCGAGCTAGCATAGGCGTGATGATTATTATGAAGCTCTTCACCTGCTATGATAATTCCCCAGGGGATAATATTTGTGCTGGCATCTTTCGTTGCAAAATTTCTATAACCGAAAAAATGCCCTATTCCATTTATAATACCTGCTGCCCAAAACGGGATCCAAAGCATCTGAACAAGCCAGATTATTAGCCCTGGCACTACGCCGAAGAGCAGAACGTCAGCGCCGAGCATTATATATATTCCAAGGAAGTGGTAAGGAGCATATAAGTTTCTCTCTATCCAATCATCGACAATGCCGCGTCCATAGGTTTTCATTGTATCAGAATTTTTGCATTCTTTGCGATAAAGCCCTACTCCACCAAAAACCACCCTCCAGATTCCATAAACTAATGGACTATGCGGATCCTCATCCTGCTCAACGAGTGCATGATGCTTGCGGTGAATTGCAGCCCACTCTTTAGTCACCATTCCAGTGGTTAACCAGAGCCACATTCTAAAGGGGTGGCTAATGATCGGGCTAAGTTCGACTGAACCATGGGCCTGACAACGATGTAAAAAGATTGTTACTGCTAAGCAGGTAAAATGGGTCATTATGAGTGTAATCAGCACAAGTCCCCAAGTTGAAAAACTGGTTAAACCAACAAAAAATATATCCATAGTTGCCTCAAAATAATTATTTGACATTTTTTCCGAATATATCAAAGGGAAATAACTGATGCAATTACCTGCTAGTAGGAGGAGCGTATCATTTAGGATTGAGTTAGCATGGATAATTTTTATGTAAAAAGTGGGTACTGGGAGTGCAGGCATCTTGCCTGCAAACGAACTCACTGCAAATTATTTGCGGGCTGGAAGCCCGCGCTCCCAGTAGCAACACTTTTTGACCAATTACAGATGAGGCCTCTGACTAATCGCGCAGAGGATAGTTTAGTTTATATGCTGCCCGTAGAAGCTCAGGACATTGTGATAGGAATGTAGTAGTAATAAGATCTCCAGCACTTACCGTTCCGCTGGCCCTAACATAGAAATCAGAGGGAGCACTACATACAACAACTCTGCCATCCGAAAGTTTAGTATGGAAGACCTGAGAAATACGAGTATTATTAGCTAAAGGACTTGCTCCTCTTTCCGCTTCAAACCGCAAAATTTCATCTTCTATGATAAACAGTCCGGCTGCGGCTTTACCACTTACACAATTAGCTACAACTGCAAGATCCTGATCACTCCCTGGAATGCCATCCCTACACGCCACCTTTAAGGTTGCCATAGTCCGTGATGCAATCATCCCCTTGACTATATGCTCATAGTCACGAATACCCATACCCCTTGCAATTATATGCACATCTGCATCATCTCCCCGCACCCGGACAAGAGGGATACCAAGAATATCGTGTAAGGCCTCTGCTGATCTAAAGACCCACTCTGGAGACTGCACACCACTTCTCCAATGCTCCACCTTCCGGTTTTGTCCAATAAGCAGTATCTTATTAATTTTCCTTACCTGCTCTTCAGTAAGCTGTAGCGGATTATCCCCTTTACCCTGAGCATCAATCCCTGAGAGAATATTAAATGCCTCCTGAGCATTCATATCCACAAACTCCATAATCCTCATTTTTTTAATAGCAGCCCAAACACTACTCTCCTTCTCCCGAGATGCAGTATCAGAGTATAGTAACACTACAGGGGTATTTTGTTCATGGACTGCACAAACCTTTAAACAGTAATCATCGGTGTCTTCTGTACCTCCTAAAAACTGAACACCGCTTAGTAACATGTAATCATGCGCTAGACCTATCTCCCTCATTCGACTAACCTCGAGAGGAAATCCACGGACCGTCTTGGCACCAACAACATATGTTTCTATAGTGTCTATCGCAGCAAGTGGAGATTCCGCTCCTTTAACTACAATCTCACCAAGACCTCCCGGAAGAGCTAGAGGAGTTTTCTTAAAAGATACAGTTAAATGACCAGCAGTATTCCGTTCAACAGGTAGCTCGGATAGGAGGTTCTTTGTCGGATCATCAGAAACGACCCTTGTATCAGGTGGAAGATGAGGAAGTACCGTATCAGGCACAGACCCTAAGGCAAACATAGTTGGCTGATCACCTAGAAGTCTAAAAATCTTGGTCGCAACCGCACCATGGCAACCTAGCGATCCACGCGGTGTGCCATTTCTACTAAGCACCCCCTTCATCCACCCCCTAAGCTCTTCTCTCTCTACCCTAAGACGTAGCTTTACCCCACCTGTTAAAGCGGCGTGTGATAGAACTCCTGCGATTAATTCTACATTTGATTGTGGTTTCGGCCAGTATGTGTATACTACTGGAGGCCCTGCT
>CAZKXU010000031.1:0-32447 GCA_964556665.1 uncultured Bdellovibrionales bacterium
AAAAAGAGGAGCATTGAATGGAAAAAGAATCTAAGGAATTTTTATACAACTTACTCACAACACCTTCTCCCACCGGATATGAAACAAAGATTCAGCGTGTTGTTAAAGATAGGATGAAACGCTTCTCTCCTCATATTTCAGGAGATCTGCACGGTAATCTTGTCGTAGCTCTCAATCCGGATGCCAAAATTAAGGTAATGCTGGCCGGACATTGCGATCAGATCGGATTAATGGTTACTCATATTACTGAAGATGGTTTTATTTACGTCAACGCACTAGGCGGCATCGACGCAGGAGTACTGCCAGGAGCAAGAGTTACAATTCACGCAGCAGCAGGTGCCGTCAAAGGAATAGTCGGCAGAAAGCCGATTCATGCTCAAAGCGCCGAAGAAAGAAAAAAAATGGATGTTGATGTTGAAAAAATATGGATTGATATTGGCGCAAAAAATAAGAAAGAAGCAGGTAAGAGAGTAGAGATCGGTGACTGTGTAACTTTTGAGCTAGGCGTGACAGAGCTTAGTTCAGACCTTGTGAGTTCACCCGGCCTTGATGACAAGGTTGGTTTATTTATTGCCATGGAAGCGTTGCGGCTCTGTGCAAAATCCAAATTATCAGTTGGACTTTTTGCAGCGAGTACAGTACAGGAAGAGGTCGGATTACGTGGCGCACAGACAGCAAGCTTTGGTATTGATCCTACTGTCGGCATCGCTATTGATGTAACTCACGCCTCCGATAATCCAGGCTCTGAAAACAAGAAGGCTTCACCCTGCAAATTAGGAGCAGGCCCATGTATAACTCGCGGTCCAAACACAAATCCTGTCGTTGAAAAGTTATTGGTAGGCGCGGCAAAAAAGGCAAAGATTAAATACCAGCCTGCGCCATCTTCAAGGCTATTAGGTAACGATGCTAATGCAATTCAAGTTTCTCGAAATGGTGTTGCCACTGCCAGCATTGGCATACCAAATCGATATATGCATACGCAGGTTGAAGTGTGCAGCCTGAAAGACCTGGAAGATTCGGCCCGACTTTTAGCACAGTTTGTTAAGGATCTAACTGTGAAGAGTGATTTTAGGCCTGTCTGAGATTTTTTTTACCACAGATGTCACGGAGTAAATTGAGAGAGAGAAAATTGCTTTCCCAGTCTGTGTCCTCTTTAACCTCTGTGGTAAATTTTTCTCTTCATGTTGCCTTATAATATGTATCTACGCATCGTACTCCTCATTATTCTATTAACAATACTTGCCTATCTTATCACCGATCTGCCTCATGGACTAGGTGAAGTAGATTTAATTCAGTATTACGCAGCTTCAAAATTGCTTCTAAGTGGCGGCAATCCTTACGATCCTAAATCAATCTTTGAGGTTGAACGTGGCTTAGCACCGATCCTTTCAAAGCCTACATTGCTATGGAATCCGCCATTTATATTTCCTTTCGTACTCCCTTTTTCACTCTTTAGTTTCGAAGTATTTAGGTTGATTTGGATTCCTTTAACTATAGTACTTTTCCTGAGTTGTTATAATTCTCTATCTAAACAAATCAGAGCAACTCAAACCAGTTTCAGATCAGTTCTATTTTTAGCAACTTTTCATCCTATTTTCTCGCATATCTATTACGGTCAATCTTCAATTATTATACTAGTGGGACTAACGATATTCTTAATCTATACCGGCGCAGAGGGTACAAGAGCTCAGCACTACGCAGGAGCAGGACTAGCTCTGACTTTGATTAAGCCGCATCTTTTATATTTACTTTATCTATGGTGGCTGTTGGAAAGTTGTAGAGAAAGACGTCTAGTTCAGATCTTCTCTTTTGTATCAACTGCAATATTTTTAGCATTAATTCCTCTCTTATTTGATCATGCAATCTGGCAGCGATACTATTTAGGATGGCAAGTTCCTCCAATATATTGGCAAACACCAACTGTCGGCAGCTGGCTGCAATTAATCTTAGGAATAGACTCAGCTGTTTTAAGAATAACCCCCACTATCATTGTGACATTATGGTTTTTAGTTGGCTGGATTTCAAAGCGCAAAAATGTTGACAATCTACTCCTCCTAATTCCCCTAAGCCTACTCACCTCACCTTACGGCTGGGGGTACGATCAGATCTTACTCCTGCCCTCATTAATATTTTTACTAAAGGCAAAGAAGATTGTTATTCCAATAGCATTAGGAGCTATAGTAATTCTGGCGGGAGATCTACTCTCATATCAATATCTGATATTTTATACAGCTGCTGTTTTGCTATTAATGACTAAGGAAAGCTATTTACCTACCGGAATAAAAACTGCATAAGTTCCATCTTCATAGCTCTTTTGCCAAAACGCCGGTGCTAAAGCCATGAACTGTGCGAGCGGATAGCTTTTAGAAACTATGGCTGCATCCGGCGCCCAGACTTTTAAAGTTTCTAGCCACTGACGCTTCATATTGTATAGATCAAAGCCTCTCTCGTAATGCTCTTGCGGGACAGTTTGCGTGCGATTATCTGTAGTCACACGATAATCAAGCTCAGGGTGAGACTGATAAATTGCCCAGCGACACCACCCGCCATAATCAAAATGAGTGAGCAGCCTAACATGTGTAAGCGGGTCTTTAGGTTTTAGCTGTAGAGAGGCCAAGCCCTGACAAGCCTTAATCGGATACATTATATTTAAATCATCCTCGTTCTTAATCCGTTCACTCTCTTTGAGAGGGAATTCAGAGATAGATACATAAATCGAGAATAGGAGAAGGCCTGCAGCGGGCAGGATTTGTATAGCATTGAGAAGTGGTGCAAACGGGCTCACTGGGACCGTGGGCATCTTGCCCGCAGACGAATTAGCTGCCCCTTCGTTTGCGGGCAGGATGCCCGCGGTCCCAGTGAGCAAACTTAGATTAGATTGCAATATAGCCCTACCAATAGGCGCGCAAATCTGCCGCACGAAAAAAGGTATACCAAGCACGGCAAAGATCGCAGTGTACTTCACACTATCAATCGTCAAATAAAAGGAGATTATTGCGGCTGCTCCATTACCAAAATCCGCAAGAAACCGGCGCCAATTTATAAAACGTGAAATCAGCATAAGGGAAACGATAAGGATCCAAAAATTTAATCCTTTAAAGGCAAATGCGCTCTTGAACTCACCAATAGTGCGGTGCAACACATCCGGTATATCCATATACTCCCAGATTAAAGCGTAATTCATCAGTGCATACGGAAGTTCAAGCCGCGGCACAAAAAGGCCGTAAGGAGAGACAAATCCAGCTGAGGATAACAGTGCTAATCCACCCCAGGCATAGGCTGCGGAGGCGGAGCGTTTTCTATAGAATCTCGGCGCTGCTCTAAACAGGAACCAGAGAAAAGGAACAAACACCCAATAGACATGTACATTAACGAGAAATACAGCGAGAGAAAATAGGTACCATGGCTCCCATTTTGTAGCTCTTTGGTTTAAGCGCCTAAGCGTTAAGGCTATTATTAGTAAGGAGATCATCTGTGGACGAATTGAGGCTACCTGGTCAATTAGCAGCGCCGCCACAACTGTAATAATAAAAGAGCTAAGCATTACCCGTTTAGTACGCAGCGCCGCGAGGTCTAGAAGTACCTTAAAAAGATACCCCACAAATAAACCAAAACTTAATCTAAGCAGCGCATACCCACCCAAGTTGTAGATTTTATAGAACAGCAGTTGACCAAGCCAGTGATAGTCATGCCACTCAGGGTTAAATGAGTTTATAAAATCCTGGCGAGGAAGGTAGCCATTATTAACCATCCAGGCACCGCCAAGCAGGTGCCAGCCCAGATCAGGGTCATAGGGGCCAAAAGAGCAGTACCTAAAGCCAAAAAGTATTAATACGAAATATAGGAAAGTACGCACGTAGATGACTTTAAGCTGTTAGTTTCCCTACGGAAACTACCTATTTTACTAAAGTCTGCCAAGGAATCCCAATAAAAGCTATATAATAGCACTCCATATCAATGACAAATTTAAATAGATTACTCTTGTGCTATCGAATAATCCCAGTAATATTCACCTTTATAGTTGTATAACGTTATTGTTTTATTTTTGTTAATTAGGAACTAAAATATGTTAAATAAGAAAAAGCTTTTTACAACCGTAGCCGCATTGACCGTTGGTGCAATTGTAGCTGTTGGGTATGTTACTGCTCCAACTCTTGCCCATGCCGGCGATGATCATGGTGACCATGGTTGCTCAGGCGATGGCAAATGCTCAGGCGATGGCAAATGCTCAGGCGAGGGTAAATGCTCAGGTGAAAAATAACTCACTTTAGTTATTTTTCGTTGTACAATAACGGGCCGCTTTACTTTTAAAGCGGCCCGTTTTATTTTAGGTCTAGTGAAAAACTTTAATCTTCCATCCTTCGGTGCTGGAGTTGGGCTACGACATACCCACTTTGATGAGATAATTCGTAATCGTCCCGCCTGTAATTGGTTTGAAATTATAGCCGAAGACTTTATCGGGGTGGGAGGATACACTGGAGAATCTCTAGAGAAAATTAGGGAGCACTACCGCATCATTGCTCATGGTGTCTGCATGGCTATCGGATCAACCGATCCCCTGGATATGCAGTATCTAAAAAACCTATCGGCATTTCTTAAAAAAATTGATAGTCCCTGGGCCTCCGATCACCTATGTTTCACGATGGTTGATCATACAAACTTGAACGATCTAATTCCGCTCCCATTTACAAGTGAAGCTGTTAAGCACGTAGTTGAGAGGGTAAAAATAGTTCAACAGGTACTTGAACGCCCATTTCTTTTAGAGAACGTAACTCGTTATATAACAGTATCAAACAGAGAGATGGAGGAGTGGGAGTTCCTTACACAGATCACGGAGCAGGCAAACTGCGGAATATTACTGGATATAACAAATATATACCTTAATTCTCAGTTCCATAAATTTGATCCTGAGCAGTACATTAATTCAATCCCACTTGAAAGGGTTGGTCAGATCCACCTAGCTGGTTTTGAAATTCATGAAGATGGCTCCTATATTGATAGTCATGACGCCCCAGTTCCGGAGCCGGTGTGGAAACTATTTAAGTCTGTTATTGCACAAATTGGTCAGACCTCAGTTCTAGTTGAGTGGGACAAAGAGTTACCACCTTTTAGCAGACTGATTGAAGAGGCACGCATGGCCGATGCAGCCATGTTGGAGATTACAGCAGCCCAGGAGGCGGCATAAAGTGGCTTTAAACGCAGTCCTCTCTGCGATGCGTGAAATTATCCTAGATACTCCTCCTCTGCCTTCAACAGAAAATGAGAGATTAAAATTCTTTGAACGACGATTTCCTGCCCTATCAAAAGAGGAGCGGGAGGATTTAGCCAAAATCGACCCGCAACGCTTCGAAATATACACGACTAGTATCTTTAGTGGCGAAAAGGGTATTTTAGAGAAACACTTCCGTATAACCTTTGCATTACTTGCAAGGTTCTGGCCCAAAATTTACAACCAGCCCTTCAATGCTTTTAGTTTTGTTAAAGAGCTGCACGCCCTACGACCGTGGCGTGGAAACAAGACTACCGCCCTGGCTAACTGCTTCTTAGCCCATATAAGCCAAGATCGTCCGGAGCTAACCCGTATGCTTCCGTACATAGAGGAGCTTGCTGAGTTAGAGTATCTAAACTTACTGATTAAGCGTACCCCAAGCGAGAACGTCTCTGCTGCTAACTCACTTTCATCTAGTGCCATAGCTGAACTAACCGTCGAAGAGCTATTAGCAAAATCTATAACAATTCCAAGCTATGTACAGCTTTACCGCTTCACTTACAACATTACGACCTACTGGAGAGAGTATTATAATAATCATAAGAGCCTGCCGGAGTTAGCACCCATCAAGCTAATTACCTGGGCAGTAGGCGGAAGAACACTACACAACTTTGTAAGTTGGAGCGAGCTCTCCCCTAACATTTATCAGCTACTCGAGAGTCGTCCACGCACTACTACGATCAGCGTAGCTGAATTGGCAGAAAACTTTCTTGAGCATGCTGCACCAGAGCAATCTGAAGAGCTCCTATTCGCAGCCTTCATGCAGGAGCTGCAAGGGATGCTTAGTGTTGGAATGGAGATTATTGACACTGGGACCGCGGGCATCTTGCCCGCAAACGAATGGGTTGCCACTACGTAGCGGGCTGGAAGCCCGCGGTCCCAGTAAAATAAATCTCCTACAGCGCCAACTGCTGATACAAGTTCGTCACTGCTACATGCAACCCGCTTAATTCCGAGTTATTCTTAATAACATAGTCAGCACGTTTTAGAATTGAATCTGCCGAGGGCTGAGATGCAAGCTTTTTGACCGCAAGCTCTCTCTTACAACCATCACGAATCATGATACGGTCAATGCAATTCTCAGGAGTAGTATCAACTGCAATTATTTTTTCAAACAGGGCAAACCCTCCTTCGCCTTCAAAGGAGAGCGGCAGCACATAGACTACCAATCTTGGCTGAGGTGAAGAGAGCGCCAATGCGAGCTTTTCACTGCCTAACCGTCTAACCTCAGGATGAACAATGTCTTCTAAAATCTTCAACTGTGCAGGGTTATTATAGACTACCTCTCCTAAGACCATCTTATTAACTGAATTATCAGTGTTCATTATTTCAGTGCCAAAAGCCTCTTTAATTTTCTCAAGTGCTGGCGTGCCTGGACGAATCGCCTCCCAGGCTAATTGATCTAGATCAATGACTGCAGATCCAAGTGTTTCAAAAACCTTGCCTATCTCACTCTTTCCGGAGCCTACAGCACCGGTGAGACCTACTATCCTATATCCTTTCATTCTCCTTCCTAATCGAAATAGGTTTAAATTTATCGTCTACTGCCACCATGACAACTTCAGCTGAGGTTACTTTGATTGTTTGCATAGCATCAATACCACGCAGAGCCTCAACATCGACTCTAATCGTCATTGAGGTATTGCCTACTCCTATGGTTTCAGTAAAGAAACTGACTACATCACCTACAAACACCGGTGCAATAAATTCTACCTCACGCATTACTTTGGTAACGTATTTTTTAGGAGCGATCGCGCGGGCATGCTGCCCTGCTGCTAGGTCAAGTAAACTTAAGATATGACCGCCAAAAATGCTGCCCAGAGCATTTGTATCACGCGGCATCATTACTGTCCGTATAGCCGGATCGCGCGCTATTTTGCTATTCTTACGTTTCACAAAATTAGTTGTATAAAGCACCAAGGTAGGTTCGGGTTGAATTATCACCGCCCCTTCTATGCATAAATGTAGCACTAGACTGTACCTGCTGTAATTAGTATTTTTGTAGAAATGCAATTATCTGAGGAGAAAATCCACAAATGGACAGTACTGGGGGGAGTTATTCTTTTGCTGCTGCTGCCCGTTGGAATGCTTAGCGGCGTCAATTCGACTCTATTCACATCTCTATTTCTCATTCACTTAGTACTACTTACATCCGCACTTGTTTTAGCACTAAAAACGCTGGGACAGGTATGCGAACAGAATAATTTTCAAGCTGTTGTGATATTCGGACTAATCTTTCTTATAGCCATTCAGTCACTACTACCTGTAACTGCACGTGACGCCCTAACTCACCACCTTGCTGTACCAAAATGGTGGCTTGCAGAGGGGCGTATCTATGCAACTGCATGGCACGAGTGGTCCTTCTATCCAATGTTATTACAGCTAGGATTCACAGGCTTGATGCGCTTTGGACTAGATAGACTTTGCTCATTATACCATCTCTGCTACCTAATCCTTACAGCCGCCATAATTGCGAATTTTCTTTTCAGCAGACGCAATAATCTTATGGATGGTTTCTGGGGAGCTCTGATTACATTATCTTTACCTACTTTTATAAAAAATGGCTCTGCACCTTTGGTGGATCTTGGATTGCTCTATTTTTGTACTAGTGCGCTAATTCTTATCGTTTACTGGGCAGAGAACGTGGAGAAATGGAAACTGCTACCACTTGCAGGCGCTGCTCTGGGACTTGCTCTTAGTACAAAATATAATGGCCTGGTTGCAGCCGCTACATTCTTTCCACTAATGATCATCCTGGGAAAACAAAAGCAGCTTGATACTGGCAAGATTTTAAAGGCGGCCTTTCTGATTGGCTGCACAACAGCACTTGTATATGCACCTTGGCTAGTTAAAAATGAAATATTTACCGGCAATCCTTTCTTCCCTCTATTTAAAAGCTATTTTGGACCCTTTAATCAGGTAAGTGCACCTTTTCGTGGCCTTAACCCGCTCGAGTTGAGGCTAAGATTATATAACGAAAGCTGGTTTGATCTTTTACTTCTTCCACTGCGCATGCTGTTTCTAGGTGCCGATGATAATCCAAAGTTTTTTGATGGTGTTCTTAGTCCTATCTTCCTGCTCTCTCTGCTAACCGTATTTAAGAAGAGAGGTGACGCTTGGGTTATTTTCTTAACCCTTTTTACTACTGTATATTTTCTTCTAGCAGTAACCATGGCGGGCGCACGAATCAGATATCTTTTTCCGATCCTCGGCGTAATTATAATTCTTGCTAGCCTTGGTATTGGACTACTCTTGGAGATCGTCTCTAAAAAACGGGAGAAGCTAGCACTCGCCCTGATCATCTCTATTCAAATTCTTGTAACAGGGCCGTACGTGTATGCACTGTATCGTGATTCAGGAACACTCCCGTATTGGAGCGGAATGGAGAGCAAGGAGTCCTATCTACAAAAACGACTTCCTGAATACGGGCTAATTAAATACGTAAATGAAAACTTACCATTCGATTCCAAGCTTTATCTTCTTTACACTAGTAATAAATTTTACTATTTCGAAAGAGAGGTTTACTCCGGCGGACATTTTTCCGCATTAGAGCTGCTACGCTGGCTAAAAAGTTGTGAGGATGTGGATTCACTACTACTGCAATTTTCAAACCGGAAAATTAACTATCTTTTTGTGAACACGAATAAATTGAAAGAATCTTTTACCGAGCTCCTCGCTCCTGAAGATATTCCGATCTGGAACGATTTTCTTAGTAAACATTTAGAGCTACTTGTTATCTATGGTGACTACTCTCTTTGGAAGATAAAGTAATGCGCCTCTGTCTTATAACGACTTCATATCCGCGCTTTGAGGATGATGACGCCGGTATTTTTATTAAACGGCTAGTGCTCGCCTATACGGCGCAGAAGGCTACAGGTATAGTGATCGTGCCGCACGATTCAAATGAGGAGCGTCATGGTATAACAGGATCATTTTCAATAGTACGACCTAGATACGGCATCTTCACAAAGGGGGAATTGGCTTTTGGAGCAGGCATAATGCCCAACCTAAGGAGACGCCCATGGTTGGCCTATCAGATCTTTACACTAATTTTATCTCTAGCTTGGACCGCAATCAGACATCGCAAAGATTATGATCTGGTACATGCCAACTGGATTGGAGCTGCAGCAGCAGCCTGGCTTGTAAAGGTTATAATAGGCAAGCCGTACATTCTGACTCTGCGTGGAGAGGATATGCGTATTATGGAAAAACGGTTCCTTCGTCCATTTTTTACCCCCGTCATTAAGTCAGCGCAGTATATTACATCGGTGAACCGTGAGTTCACGCTCCGGATAGCCGAGGTCTTCAAGGTTGAAGCAGGTAAGATTAAGATCATCCCGAATGGAGTTAACATTGAAGCACCCCAAGCCGCGGAGTTTGATACATTTATCGATACGACTAAATTAAGTAAGGATAAACAGTATCTCTTATTTGTGGGCACCTTAATCCCACGAAAACGGGTACACTTATTATTGGAACTTATCTCAAAGCCTGCACTTTCAGAATATGAACTTATTCTCTGCGGCAGAGGTGAGGAGTCTTATCTCAAATATCTTAAGGAGCTCGCGGAAAAATTAGCTGTAAGAAGCAGGATTCATTTTATAGGAGCCACACCTCCGCGCCTTATCCCATTCTATCTAAAGCTAACAAAGTTTTTTATATCTGCATCGGAATTTGAAGGGCGCCCAAATGCTGCCTTAGAAGCAATGGCAGCAGGAAAAGTGGTTTTTCTCTCAAACATTCCTGCTCATCAGGAGATTGTCTCACACGGCATTAACGGCTTTATCTTCTCTTCAATTGATGAAGTTCCTGCTCTGATTGAGGGCCTCAAACAAAATGACTCAGAAAAGAGTATTGCAATCAAAGCGAAGCAGAGCGTTGCACAGTACTCATGGGAAAACACGGCAAAGAGTTACTTAGAATTAATGGCAGGATAACTACTACAGAGTAACATAAATTATTTCTCCACTGGGACCGCAGGACGCGCCTGGGCAGTGCACAGCACTGCTGCCAGGCAGCGTAAGAGAAATGCTGGCGAAGCAAGCTTCAACAAGTCCACGCGAAGCGTGGTCCAGCCCGCTTGATCGAATTTGCAATGGCAATCAAGCGGGCTGGAAGCCCGCGGTCCCAGTAGACTATGCCTAGTGCTTCGCCAAATAAGTTTTTTCACGTATGGCGCGCAGCGTTGCCCCAGATTGGCACGCCTCGGAAGGAGGAAATCCGCAGCAATACTGGAGTATTGCGAGGATTTTCCGACTGAGAAGCGTGACAAGGTGGGGCAACGATGTGATGCTAGACGTGAAAAAACTTATTTGGAGGAGCACTAGTTTCATCTCTTTATCATTTGAGATAGCGCACGCTGCTTATGGATTTCAAACTCGATCTGCAGATAATTCTCTGGACGAGCACCTTCCCAACTCAAATGTGTTCCGGATAAGTTAACATTATATCCATTTTTAGAGGGCTGAGCTTCGTCAATAACAAGGAGTTTATGCGGTGGGGCATCTAGAAAAAACGAAACGGGGGACAGCGCCGCATCGGGATTCTGGATAAGTTTCAGTTTTGAAAACAGGTCTGCCTGCTGGAAATACCGATCATCTATCACTCCTTTAGTTATCCCTGGCCCTACTATTAAAAGAGGGATACGTGCTTTAGATATCTCTCCTAACTCACGAACCTCACGCTCTGTACGAAGCTCTCTTTTTCTGTGATCCCCCATAATAATCAGATAACCGTTATCTAGAAATCCTATACTTTTTACTCCTTCATAAAATTTAGCGAGCTCCTTATCAACATACCGCCAAACATTCTCTTCACTGTTTTTACCTCCATTTGGATCGGTCCAGGGCAAATGACTGCTCGCTGTAAAAAGTGCAAGGAACTTTGGTTTAGGAATGTTTTTTAACTCCGCGTACCTTCTAAAAAACTCCCGATATAATGTCTCATCGCTAGGTGAGCCAAACGCAAACTGCGGAGCAGATCTGAAGGCCTCAACTTCATCCCGACCGCGTACCAAATCAAAACCGATACGCTTAAGATAGGTACCGTTATTAAGGAAGCTAGTTGGAAATGTAGAGAGAACCTCCGTATGAAAGCCTAAGGCACTCAGATCCTTAAAAATTGAAGGGAATTGGGCAAATATCTTATACCAATCATAGTTTGAACCAGGAAACGGTATCGGGGAAAGTGTGTTAAAAGTGGCAATCATGCCACCTTCAGACTGCCTTGTGTTAGCAAAGAAATTTCTGAACAGAATTCCATCCTTTGAAATTTCATCGAAATGAGGGAGCGTATTATTAATCCCCCAAAGACGGTTAGAGTCTATAGAAGACAGAGACTCGACAACTAGTAAAAGGACATCCTTCTTATCATCGATTAACAGCGGATGTGCATCAATTGAGGTAAACTTAGAGTAGAACTCAAGATCGGTATCTGTATAGCGGATCGCGCTGCTATTATCAGAAGAGAGATGAAGTATAGAGCTAATAATTGCAGAACGGTACGGATCCATGAGTGTGCCAAGCACAGGCCAGCCTGATAATAGCGGAACAAAACTAGCTAAACCTATGATGGCAAATGGCCAGGCCTGCCGTCTTGGTATATAAATCTTGAAAAATGCAGATAAAATAAGAATTATGAATGCCAGTATCCACGGAGCTGATAGAAATTGAAAACTAACACTAAGTTCCTTTACATATTTTTCCACTGCCTCAATTGAGAAACCCTCGTCAACAAATATAAGGCCAAGAGTGTCAAGAAGATAAACTAAAGACAATGCAAGGAGAAGTATTTGCAAAACACCTCTCCACACTAAGCCAAGCCCATCTCTCAAATTGACTGCTAGACTTGATCCTAAGAGAGCAATCAACAATGCAGCTCCGATAATATGCAGGTCACATACAACTAGTGGCAGCATGATCCTAGTTAAATCAAGATCTCCTGATATTTTCTGAGAGAGGTAACAGCTCTTAATAATACTAATAACGAGAATAATGAACGGGCAAATAGATAGTAGAAACTTATCCCGATTATTAATTCTTATAATTGACCAACCCTTTCCCATCCTAAAGAAGCTTGAACTTCACTGCCAAAATTTACTAAATGCGATCCAGCCTTAATAACGACAATGTCGCCCTACTAAGATTCTCACATATTACTTTAGTACGGACATTACAACGTCTGCGCGGAAACTCCTGAATATTACTCTTCAACTCGTATGGATTTATTCCAAGCTTATTCCATAGAGAGGACTCAGACTTGAAAATCCTATCAGAAAAAACTGTTGCTACGAACAGCACGACTAAGAGAGATAGTCCTAATACGAATTTTACGATAAATCGTCCCGATTTTGACATATTACAACGCAATCCTCCTAGTAAAAGGCTCAGCTCCAACCTCCATAAAATTACGGTAATACTCCCGCAATCTCTCTGTAGTCAAACCAACCTTGCCATTACCGATTTGCTGCTGATCAATAGAGGTAACAGGCACGATTCCATGTGAAGTTTGTGTCAAAAATGCCTCCCTGGCCTGCGACATGATCTCTCTAAAGCTTACATTACGTTCGACTACATTAAACTCTGTTGCAGCCAGATCAATTACTAAACTTCTAGTAACACCAAATAAGATATTTCGCGCTGGTGTTATTAAGGCACCCTTAGTATCAACCCAAAAAAAATTACTCCAGGAGCCTTCCGTTAGAACGCCGTCCCGATCTATAAGAAAAGCCTCTGCTACATGTAAAGCCGCAGCCTTTTCCCGTCCAAGATACGGAACTATTCCTGAGCATGACTTAACCTCAGGCAACGATCTTTCACCTGCATATGTACATGCGCTAACGCCGTTTTTAATGTCATAGACCTGCGACCATGGTTCTATTGAGATGATAAAATCATTAGGCAGCAGCACTATCCTAACCCGGGCATTCGCACAGCTATTCCAGTCGAAGCTCCTGATTACTTTTACTAACTCCGCATCAAGTCTCTTACGATTGAATACAGAACTCTTGATAACTGTATTGCCCTGTTCGAGTCGATCTAAATGTGCATCAAGCCCTAGAACCCATACGGAATCAATACTTACAAGTCTAGCCCTTAAGGTCTCAAATACCCCTACCCCTGAATGATTAAACCAGGAGGGCGGTTTACTGCCTGCATGCTTTCCATTAAGAAAAAACATAGATCTCTCACTCTCCATACACCCTAAGTTAAGCTCCCTTGAATCTTACTCAATGTTAATCATATTATATATCTGTTATAGGTAAAAGAATATGGCGAACAAGCTAGCGCAATCTGATGTAGAAATGGCACTTAAATCCTTATCTGGCTGGAGCCTTAAGGAAGGAAAGCTGCATGCCGATTTAACATTTTCAACCTTTATTGAAGCTTTTAGCTTTATGACCCAAGCGGCCCTAATTTCCGAGAAAAGAGATCATCATCCCGAATGGTTCAATGTCTACAACAAAATATCTATCGATCTAACTACCCATTCGGCTGGAGGTATTACGCATAAAGACCTTGATCTTGCCAAAGCTTATAACCAAATTTTTTCGAGGTTCGTGAAATGTTAGGTCTTATTGCTAAAAAGGTCTTCGGTACTAGGAACGATAGAATTGTCAAATCTTTGCGCCCATTGATTGCACGTGTGAATCAGTATGAAAGCGCGCTGCAAGCCATGAGCGATGAGGAGCTACGCGGAAAGACTGCGCTATTCAAGCAGCGTCTTGCAAATGGAGAGCTGCTAGAGGAACTAAAATCGGAGGCTTTTGCTGTCACCAGGGAAGCTGCCCGTCGAGTTCTCAATATGCGCCATTTTGATATGCAACTAATAGGTGGTGCTGTTTTGCATGAAGGCAAAATCGCCGAGATGAAAACCGGAGAGGGCAAGACATTGGTAGCCACCCTACCAGCCTATCTAAATGCGCTAACCGGGAAAGGGGTGCATGTCGTCACGGTAAATGACTATCTGGCCAAGCGTGACGCAGAGTGGATGGGACGACTTTACAATTTCCTAGGACTTTCGGTTGGCGTGGTATATGCCAATATGCCTGATGAGGAGAAACATCGAGCCTATAGTGCCGACATTACTTACGGACAGAATAACGAGTTTGGCTTCGATTATCTCCGTGATAATATGAAGTTTCATAGCGCTGATCAGTATCAACGACTACATCATTACGCGATTGTTGATGAGGTTGATTCGATATTAGTTGACGAGGCCCGTACTCCTCTGATTATCTCCGGACCGGCTGAGGAGTCGACTAACCTGTATCAGACTGTAAATAAGATAATCCCACAGCTACAGAAAGAGACCCATTATCAGGTGGATTTAAAGACTAAGCAACCCTCCCTTACCGATGCCGGAGTAGTACGAGTTGAGGAGCTGTTAGAAATTCAGAATCTCTACGATCCAAAACATATAGATATCATTCATCATGTTAATCAGGCTTTAAAGGCCCATACAACTCTAGAGCGGGACGTCGATTATGTTGTTAAGGATGGGCAGATAATAATAGTAGATGAGTTTACTGGACGACTTATGTCCGGACGCCGCTGGTCAGATGGTCTGCACCAGGCTATCGAGGCTAAGGAAGGTGTTAAAATAGCTCGCGAGAACAAGACTCTTGCGACAATTACATTTCAAAACTACTTCCGTATGTACGAGAAACTGGCTGGCATGACCGGCACAGCCGACACAGAAGCGGTTGAGTTCAAAGAGATCTACAACCTTGAAGTCGTTTCGATTCCAACAAACCGTCCGATGATTCGTAATGATGTTAGTGACCGGGTCTTTAGAACCCGCAAAGAGAAGTATGAGGGTGTGATTAAAGATATTATAGATATCAACAAAAAAGGTCAGCCAGTGCTAGTCGGCACAATTAGCATTGAACAGAGCGAGTCTCTGGCCAAGCTGCTGAAAGCAGCTAACGTCACTCATAATGTGCTTAATGCTAAACAGCATGAAAGAGAGGCTGAGATTGTAGCACAAGCCGGGCGCTTCGGAGCCGTCACAATATCCACCAATATGGCAGGGCGCGGCACGGATATAGTTTTAGGAGGAAATCCGGAATTCCTTGCAACTTCCGAGGCTAAGACAAGAGATCGTCAGGATCCTGCCTTCAAGCAGGCCTTGGAGAAATATGTGGCGATCTGTGCAGAGGAGAAGGAGCGAGTGCGCGCTGTCGGAGGCCTGCATATACTCGGCACCGAGCGTCATGAATCCCGCCGTATCGACAATCAACTGCGTGGCCGTTCAGGTCGCCAGGGAGATCCGGGTAGTTCGCAGTTCTATGTATCGCTTGAAGATGATTTAATGATGCGCTTTGGAGGAGACCGTATTCAGGCCATCATGCAGCGGCTCGGTTGGGATGAAGGTGTGTCGATTGATGGCAATCTTATTTCACACTCAATTGAAACAGCCCAAAAACGGGTAGAGTCCTTTCATTTTGACGCAAGAAAACATCTGCTTCAATATGATAACGTGCTCAATAAGCAGCGGCAGGTAATCTATCATCTTCGATCTAAAGTTCTAAAAAACGATGGCGTTCGCAATGAAATTATTATCATGCTGGAAGATCTGCTTGAAGATGCAACACTGACGGTATGCGATGAAAGAGTCAAGCCGCTGGATTGGAATCTGCAGGCCATTATCGAACGGGTAAAATTTCTTACTAAGGTTGACTATAGCCTCCCTACTGATATCAGACTTGATACTCAGGTTATCTTTGATCAGATAAGAAAAGATGCATCACAGTTTTATGCTCAGCATGTTGAGCAGCAGGAAACTAAGCTTAGAGAACTCCAGACTCTCACTGACGAAGCCTCGATCGTTATTGAGCTGACTCGCTCTAAGGGCAAGTCGATGGACTACTCAACTATTGAGCAGGATACAATGCTTGAGGTAATAGATCACTATTGGCTTGAAAACCTTCAAACCATGGACCATCTGCGTGAGGGTATCGGACTTAGAGGTTACGGACAGAAAAATCCGTTGCATGAATATCAAAAAGAGGGGTTCCTTGTATTCCAACAGATGTTGAGTGGAATCAAAGAGACAGTGGTAAGAAAACTGTTCTACTACGAACTTCCTGATCCTAAAGAACTTGTTGCCCATATCCAAGCCGAAGAACGTCGCCGTGCCGAGATGGAGAAACGAATGCAGATGGTTCATCAATCGCCAGAGGCCACTACCGACAATGCTGCTATTACGACCTCCAACACTGAAAAGAGCCTAGAGCAGCAGCGCGCCAAACTAGATGCCCAAAAAAAAGCAAGACGTAAAGCCAGGTAAAAGGCATAACTTATGTAAAAGAGTGTGAAGACTGGGACCGCGGGCTTCCAGCCCGCAACCTCGAAATTGCAATGGCGATTAAGCGGGCTGGAAGCCCGCGGTCCCAGTGTAGCAAACTTCAAGCATCTACCTATAAGCCCGTAGCATATTCAACTTTGACAAATTTAGATTTCCTGAAAAAGTGTGCTATATTCTAGCCTGTGCGCCAATTCTCTCTTTACATACACATACCGTTCTGTTTCCACAAATGTCCGTATTGTGATTTTAACACATATGCAGTCTCTTCAATTCCTGAGATTGACTACACCGCTGCACTTCTCTCGGAGCTTGATTACCGTGCGACTCATCCTGAATGGAATGGCCGCGCAGTACAGACAATTTTCTTTGGGGGAGGCACTCCCTCACTTTTCTCAGCGGAGGCTATTACTCGCATAATTACAACCATAGCGCGAATATTCCCTGTAGAGGATCGAGCTGAGATCACGCTGGAGGCCAATCCAGGCACAGTCACAACTGAGTCCCTTAAAGGCTATCGCGATAGTGGAGTTAACCGCATTAGCTTTGGAGCTCAGTCATTTAATGGTACAATTTTAAAAAATCTCGGTAGAATTCATTCGCCTGAGCAAACTGCTGCTGCCGTGCAGGCAGCTCAACTTGTCGGAATAAATAATATCAATCTTGATCTGATTTATGGATCACCTAGTCAGACCTTATCTGACTTTGAGTCCGATCTACACGCGGCCTTAGAGTTAAAGCCATATCATATCTCTGCCTACGGATTAACTATTGAGAAAGGGACAGAATTTTTCACGCGCTTTAAAAAGGGCCAACTAAAACTTCCTAAGGAGCAGGCGGTAATATCGATGTTTGAGCTCGTAAATCGTATTCTGCCTGAAAATGGGTTTTATAGATATGAAATTAGTAACTTTTCACTGCCAGGGAAGGAGGCGCGCCACAACATGGCATACTGGAACGGTGATGACTATCTAGGACTTGGCGCTGGAGCGCACAGTTTCTGTCGCGGAGTAGATGGTATGCGCTGGGCTAACTATGCGCTACCTCAGAAATATATTGAGGCTGCTAGTACAAGCGGCAAAGCTGAAGCCTGGAGCGAGAAGCTTACAAAACGGGATTCAATGTTTGAGTTCTTCTTTTTAGGGCTGCGAAAAAGCTCAGGGGTAAAACTCACGGAGTTTAAAGCGCGTTTTGGAACAACTATAGACGACGCCTATCCGGCTTTGATAGAGGTATTGCTAGAGCAAGACCTGCTGCGAAAAGACAACGATTCCTTGTTACTTAGCGAGAGGGGGCTGCTTTTGGCAGATAGTGTAATTGAGAATTTTGCTAGCAACTAATGATACATGTGGTTCGTATTCAGATATGGTAGCTATGAGAGGATACACTGCAACATGAGCAGGCTTTAGCAAGTGACAGAATAACGCTACGGTATTCTGTCACTTGCTATAGTACCTATCAAGCCCCGCTTCAAAATCTTGCCTTTCTCTTCTCAATCGCAGCCCTTACACCCTCTTTAAATTCAGATCCGGCATAGTTGATGCTCTGACAGCTTGCCTCCCTCTCTAAAGACTCTTTTAATGATGCACACGGATCGCGTACTGATTGAACAAGCTGGGAGACCGCCTCTGGACCACATTCAAGTATTTCGTTTGCAATTTTAAATACCTCTGAATTTAGCTCCTCGCCCGGTAGCACTCGGGAGACTAGTCCTAGTCTCAAAGCTTCTGGCGCTTCAATAATACGACCTGTCACCATAAGCTCCATGGCCGCCGCCTTACCGACTACCCTTGGCAGGAAATAGGTTGCTCCCATGCCCGGATGAAGTCCTAAACGTGTGAAGGTAAATCCTAGTTTTGCCTTATCTGAGGCGATTCTAATATCACAAGCCGATGCTAAACAGAGCCCCGCTCCGATCGCATGACCGTTAAGCGCTGCAATTATTGGCATAGAAAGCTCTAGAATACAGAGAAATGAATCGTAGAACTTTAACATTATCCGCTTATTCTCTTCAGGCGAGATCGTTGTTTTCCTCTCCAACATGGAGAGATTTCCACCCGCTGAGAATGCACGTCCGGCTCCGGTTAAGATAAGGACCTTAAGGGCAGGATCCGATTTAAGCTTACTGATAAGCCGCTTAAATTCATCCGCCATCTCCTCACCCATGGCATTAAGATTATCAGGATCATTTAAGGTAACCTGCCCGATTGTGTCTGAAATTTTATTAAACAAAACTAGTGACATGCAGAGAATCTATCTTTTTTTTTCTCTCAGCTCAAGGTTTAATACCTAAAGTAAGTATGGCTAAACCAGAAAAGAGTCTTAAAAAACTTCTAAATCAGATCGGCTTCTATAAGTATGAGAACTCCCTAGAGGAGTTACGACTTATAGCAATGCGCATGGCTCATCTTGCCGGCCGCAAAACCACACGCGCCAGCTTTGAGGCCTTACCGAGTTTCATTCCAAGTGAACATACAAAGCCTAAAAATGGGAAAACCTTACTAATTGATATCGGAGGTACATCTACTAAGGTCGGCTTGCGCACGGTTAAAGGCGGAAAGGAGGCCTGGGAACTTCTATTTGAAAAAAACAATAATGAGCTAAGGGGCAAAGCGGGTAAAGGATCGACCTTCGAACGTTTTGTAAAAAAACTTGCGATCGCAATAAAAAGCAAGAGCAGTGGCCCGATCTCTCTTGGGCTAGTGTGGTCAAATGCTGTTCAAAATATACAATCCGTCCGTGGAGTATCTGCTATAGTTACTCAAAGAGAGCAGTATCAGAAAAATGAGTGGTTTATTAAAGATCTAAAAGATGGTGATGATTTAGGGAGATATTTTGAGGAGGCCTTCTCCGCCGCCGGTATAGATCTTACATCTTTAGTAATCTCAAATGATACGGTCCTTACGATGAAGGCCTTGCCAGGCGCAGCTGCAGGCGTTGTTGCCTCAACCGGATTAAACGGCTCCCTTGTAAAAACGGCAGATGAGCTTTTTGCCAACAATGATCCTACTGCTATTATCTGCAATGGAGAGATAGGCGGACGATTCCTCCTTCCAGCAACTGTACTCTCTGCTGCTGACTGGGTCTTAGACAATTCCGCTAAGAAGAGAAGACGTGTCGAAAATATCGAGCTCTTGGTGGCTGGCAAATTTATCCCACAACTCTTTGCCGAACATATAGTGATCCTTGCATTTCTTGGGTTTATGCCGTTCAAACCTATCGCAAAGAAGCTCAAAGCCCTCGGCCTCCGCCGCTTTCAGGCATTCGAAGCGAGAGATCTTGAGCAGTTGGTAGAGGGTGAAGGCTCAACTTTTCTTTCAACCCGAGCTAATCTCGATATACCAGAAACCGCAATCACAGCCTTAACAGAATTAGCGCATGAGATCATAGTCCGCGCCGCAACCCTATGCGCACTAGTCTGCTTTTCTACAATCTCCAATCAGTTAAATAATGCAGATAAATTTAAAATCGCGCTGGATAGTCGACTGGCACGGGAGATTCCACTCTTCTTTCTGACCTTATCAGAGAAACTTAATGAGATGATGCCGGATAATAAAAAAGCAGAGTTACTACTTTTAAAACCATTATTAACAAAGAAAGGGGCTGCGATATCTATTCCTATGCAAGGAGCTGCACGCGCATTAGATTCCCTAAAAAACTCCTACTAGCTTAACTGCTGTACATACCTTTGAAGATTCAAACTCTCTCTTTTGTTTAACTAGCCTGTTAGAGCTTTTTGAATTAGCAAGAATACCTATAGACTTGCTTTTGCCGCTTACTCGACCACGCGACACCTCAGCAGATATCTTAGTTACCGCCCCCAACAACATCTTCTGCGGCAGCTTATATTCTATTGTTTTCGTTTCATTGCCATAAGAGACAATAGCAGGAAGTCCACAACGAAAGGTTTTTAAACGCGTCCCTGAAAACTTCAGTGTCGGGTTAACTATCCCAGCAGGCACGTTAGTAAACTTCACAGATAATGAAATCTTTCCATTTTTATCAAGATTAAGCGTACTTTTATTTTGCTTATTAATGGCGTTCAGGCTGACTGTTACTTTACTCTCCTTTGTTGAGTCAACTTCACTATCAGTAGAAATAATAACATCCTGAAATTCATGCGCTTGGGCCGCATTAAATGCTGCTAAGGCATTTAAACGGCCGGCACTGCTAAATAGAGCTCCTAGTGCCGGATCCTTATCTGTATTATTTAGTATAAGATCCTTGATCTGAAGTGCACTAAACTGTGAATTAATGGATTTAAATAAGGCCGCTACGCCGGCAACTATAGGAGCAGCCTGTGAGGTTCCACTTATCGAGGCATATTGATTATTAGTATATGTACTTATTATATCAGTTCCAGGAGCAACAAGGTCTACCGAAGCTATCCCAAAATTTGAAAACTTAGCTCTATACCCACTTAGATCACTAGCACCAACAGAGATAATATTCGGAAAATCATAAGATGACGGATAATCAGGAAAGAAATCATTATTATCACCGATCTCATCATCACCACCATTACCAGCGGCTGCAACTACAAGCATTCCCGCATCTCCAGCATCTGAAATCGCGGCTGCCAAGGCTTTAGATGCTCCTGGTCCACCTAGTGAAGCATTAAGGATATGTGCTCCCTTTAGAATTGCATAATAGACCCCCTCAATAATCTCTGAATCTGTGGTGTAGTTGGAGTGATTAAAAACTTTGAGCGTCATTAATGAGACATTCCAATTAGTTCCAGCAGTACCTAGCTTATTATTACCAACCGCTCCGATAATACCGGCCACATGAGTGCCGTGACCATTGTTATCACTAGTATCAGGATCTCCATCTCCAAAGTCATATCCATTAACATCATCAATATATCCATTCCTATCGTCATCTATATTGTTAGCAGCTATCTCCGCTTCGTTCTTCCAGATATTAGAGGCAAGATCTGGATGTGTATGATCTATCCCGGTATCGAGTATCGCAACAATTACTGCATTAGATCCCGTTGTAGTATCCCAGATCTGATCAATTTTCGTGCTCTCAATCCACCATTGTGCGCCAACTAGCTCATCATTACTAACTAGCTGCAGCTTGCGTCGATAATTCCTCTCACAGTAAGCCTCAACATAATTTAGTCTTCGTAGTGTATCCTCAAGAGCCGGGCAATCTGTTTCATTGAGACCAAGAAGAGTTGCATTAGAAACAATATGTAAGAACCCGCCTTTCAAAGATCTCGCCTTAGAGCTTATCCCTTCCTGTGATAATAAGGATTGCACTGTCGATAACCGCAAAGCTTCCTTATCACGGCCGACTGATCCGCCACGGCATATACAGCCATCATCTGCTGATACTTCTGAAATAATTAAAAGAGAGGCAGTTAATAGCGCAAATAAAATTCGCATGATAAAAAGGAATTTAAATTTTGCGCGAAAAAAAGAAAACCGAGAATAAAAAATGAGCTAACAGGTGCGCTAAGCACACTAAGTCTACCAGCTTTTGAATTGCTAAGCACTATCTCACAGAGGCCGTAAGATATTGATAACTTAGAAAAAACATGGACTAAGCCATACTCATAGCCCATAGCCAGGCCGAAAATAAGGAGAGTATTGTTAAGACACCCTGACCCAAACGGCTCCAGTCAACCACTCCATCCTTATTGAACGCCCAAAAAACAGTGAGCAACACTGCTGAAATCCAAAGCCAGAAGCAGAACTGTCCCAATGTCTGATATTTAAAATTAGCTCGTGGGAGATACCGTTCTACGAGTGAGACCCCTGTTTCTGTTTCAAGATCAAGAAGTTTCTGATCTATTATAGAAACCTCCTCTGTAGATCTAAAAAAACTGCGGCTAGACTGGATACCACGCTTTAACTGCAGCAGCATCGTACGCTTATCATGCGGATCCTGCGTATGATCGATCCACTCGTTTAACTCTCGCTCGGCAGTATATGCAAATTCGTTCCCTGGCGCAGACCAAGAAACTGCCTTTCTATATGAGTCAACTGCCTCATCAATACTTGCAGCACTTTTGTATATACGCGCCTGCTCCAAAAATTCGCTGGCTCGCATAAGCGAGCAGATATACACTAGACCAAGT
Source organism: uncultured Bdellovibrionales bacterium (assembly GCA_964556665.1). Lineage (GTDB taxonomy): Bacteria > Bdellovibrionota_C > UBA2361 > UBA2361 > CAZKXU01 > CAZKXU01. The sequence goes on from CAZKXU010000031.1 coordinate 22,662, forward strand.
GTAAGAAATGACAATATCGCTATCCAAAAACATCTCATCAACACTGCTCTCTAACTAGCACTATTCAGATTTTTTATCAGCTCTCTTTCAAGTGCCTGCAATTCAGAATTCTCCGGCCTTCTCTTCTTTAGCTCCGCAATTCTCTGCTTCGACTGTAAAAAATCCCCTTCTCTAAGTTGTACCGCTAACAAACCAAGAGTAGTATCAAAATTATGTGGCTCAACAACTAATGCTTGCATGAATCTTTTTTTTGCACGCTCTACCTCTCCACGGTAAAGATAAATACGAGCAAGCCCATTCAAACTCTCTACATGCCTTGGATTTATCTCCAAAGCTTTTCGATACCAGTGCTCAGCCCCAGAATATATCCCCTTAAGGGCATATATAGATCCTTGTAGATTAGCAGCTTGGTCGTAGAAAGGATAGACCTCCAATGCCTGTTTGGCATATAGCATAGCCGAATCAAGCTTGCCATTATTTCGCTGAACGACACCATAGTTTAGAAGGCTCTTTGCACTTTGCGGAGCCACTAGCATCTGATGCTCCCAGAGCGTGCTGCTATCGTACCAAACATTACACTGCAGAGCACTTTGTAGTGCAAAAAGTACGCTAAATATAACCATATAGAGAAAACGCATTATAAGATGCCTGATCCTTAGAATTCCATATGCTAAAAGCCCTATAATTCCAACAGATGGAAGATAGGCTAGTCTTTCCGCAAATATAGTCCCAATAGGCACAAATAAGTTTGAAGTTACTAGAAAAGCAGTAAAGAACCAGAGAATATGAAAGATATAAGGTGCGCGGGATTTGTAACCGCTAAGGCAGGCAAGGAACAATGCGCTAATCAGACTTAAATTCAGAATTAGAATCGGAATATCGGCGATGGAAAGCGGCGTTAATCTGGCGTATGAATAATCTACGCTCAGTTCAAATGGGAATAATATTAATACAATATAGTCACCTAATAGCTTGAGGGCATTAATTACACGAACCTGCCAAGGCAGTGCTGCAATCGGATTATCCAAAAAACCTGCAACCACTCCGCTAGGAGTAAGCTCTCCTAGTACGGCCAATCTCATATTAAAGTATACAAGCACGGCTACGATCATAAGCTCCAAACTTATGGCCAATCTTGTTTTAGTGCGAATCGTTCTAGGGAAAAAGTAAATGGAGAGCAATCCTAACGGTAGCATGACCAATGCACTCTCTTTTGAAAGCAGCGCTAATAGTAGACTTAAGCTCATTAGCAACTGCCAAAAGCAGAGTTTGTATAAAGGCTGCTCCTCAAAATTTATGCGCAGTAAATAATACAGGCTCAACAATCCGAAAAATGCTGACAACAGCTCGGCTCTGCCGCTAATACTTGCTATAGCTTCAACATGAATCGGGTTGATTGCAAAAAGCAGTGTACTGAAAGCGGTGAGCTTAGGATCAAGGTACTTTCTTAAGATTTGAAATACTAATATTACGACTGCGCAGTGCAGTATTAAATTGAATAGGTGCAGGTAAAACGGGGAGAGTGCGGTCCAATGATACTGCAGCGCATATGATGCTATTAATACTGGGCGATACAAATTGCCTGGATAGATAGAAGTTCTAAAAATATCCGGTAGATTTGCTAAGCTACGAATCATCTCGTTATTTGTAATGTGGATAAGATCATCCAGAGTGAACTGGTTCTGCAACGCTGCGATATGCGTGAGTAATGTAATTAGTATTAATAGTGGGAGAAAAAACCTGCTGGGAGCTTCCTTCACAGTAAAAGGAATAGCGCATGCTGGAGATGATGACAAGGAGTTCACTTGATCTGAACTTCTTAGAAACTATGGCTCTTCGCGCTTTTTTGTGGGTAAAAAACAGTCGGTGGGTGAGAGAATTGGCCGATAAATATAGCTATTCTTTCTGTTTCCCGTGCACCTGCACGTGCACGGCTTGTTCTTTAAACCTTTTTTACCCACAAAAACGCGCGAAGAGCCATAATTATGATGGATATAAGCTATGAATTCTCAACTCCCAAACCCCTCGTAATTCCCCTGACTTTCACTATCAAAGAGCTTATCACCGCGCTCAAATCGCAGCGCCGCAATCTGCTCAGCAATCAACCCTAAGAGGAAGATGATTACCGATGTATTAATTAAGAGGTGAGACATATTGGTGAATCTACCCTCTGAAAAATAGGTATAGCCGTAACGGAGCAGTCCTAGGAAAAATAGGAAGGAGCTGACCGGCATAAAGAGCCTAAGCGGAGAAAAGGTCATCGCAATCTTCATGATAATAATAAGAAACTCAAAGCCATCATGAATCAGTTTAATTTTACTCTTACCAGTTCGATATCGTGTCTTAATTGGAATATATTTTATTGCCCGTCCTGATCTTATAAATGCCAAGGTCGAAGTAGTCGGATAGGAAAATTTATTCGGGAACATATCACAGAACCTGACAGCATCCTCACGCCGCATAGCGCGGAAACCGGAGGTAAGATCCTCGATCTTGAAGTTTGCTATAAAGGAGGCAAACTTATTATATACAAAGTTTGCTAGATCACGGTGGAGGTGCGTCTCTGAACCGCGGCTTCTTGCACCTACTACCATATGATAGCGGCTAATATATGAAAGTAGTACAGGGATATCCTTCGGATCGTGCTGCCCATCACCATCAAGAAATACCAACACTTTCCCACGTGAAGCTCGAATACCGGTCTTAACAGCGGCACCATTTCCTATATTATACGGGTGTGAGATGACCCTAGCGCCCGCATTAGAAGCTACCTTAGCTGTCTCATCAGTGCTTCCATCATCAACAACTATCAACTCAGAGCCCTCTATCTTGAGTCCAAGTATAGCCTGAATAGTTTCACCGATTATCTCACCCTCATTATATGCAGGGATAATTATTGAAAGCCTTAGATCCATAAATATTATTCTATTTCAAACCTTGATAAGATGCTATAAGTTATTGAGATGGTTCGGAAATTTTAAGCGCTGCTGAATGCCAGCCAGCTGACCGAGATCTAATCTTGAAAATTTTATCACTTTATTACACCCACAAACCTGGGGGATTTTGTAAAAGGCTTTATCTACTCCTAAACGGCCTTGCAGCCCGAGGCCATGAGGTACATTACCTTTCACTAGATACGCCCCCAGGACTTGATTCCAGGATTATACTGCATAGAATTCCGTTTCTCACAGCTAAACGAAGGGGAGTTCTATTTTGGGCCCTCTTTACTCTTTGGCTTCCGTTTTACTGTGCTTTTGTCTCATTACGTATAAAACCTGAGAGGTATCTCACTTTTGGTGCTTACTATTCAGCTGCTTGCTTAATTGCAAAATGGCTCGCTCCTGCTCCACTTATATTGTTCATTAGATCGGTGGTATCTAAGATAAATGAGATCACCCATAGTTCGTATATTCTAAGAAGAATGGCTGGACTGCTTGAGCGACTCGGATATGCATCTGCTAATAAAATTATCATCATGACCGATAGCATGCGAAAAGAGATTGAGGGGTACTTAGGAGTTAGTCTAAACAACTACGAGATCCTCCCTAACAACATTCCACAGATCACAATACCTTTAGAACAGAATAGATCACTTCTGCAATCAATCCTCCCCTCGGAAGCAGCAAAGCTACTCACAGATAAAACATTTATAATGCTTAGCTCCGGTGTGCTTGATAAGCGAAAAAATATCTCCTTTTTGCTAGAGCTCTGTGCTGCACTTAAGCCGGATACGGACTATCTGTTACTGATCGCAGGTTCCGGTCCTCAGATTGAGCCATTAAAGAAGCGATCTAAAGAGCTTAATTTAGATCGAGTCATATTTTTAGGCTGGCAAGAGGAGATGGCTCCACTTTATCAGACAGCAGATCTAGTAATTCACCCATCACTGCACGAGGGTATGCCCAATTCGGTCATGGAGGCGTTAGCGTATGATTTACCGGTGCTAGCTTCTGATATTCCCGAGCATCGTGAGATCTTAGAGAGCGCAGAGCTGTTATTTGATCCGTTTCAGAGCAATTTATTAGCGCATAGGATAAGTGACATTCTTCATGTAAACAGATTATTAGACGAGATGCGTGTACACTCCCGCACATCTGCAAATAGGTTTCGATTTGATTGGGTTGAACGCGCAGTCACTTTAGTAACAGAAAAGATTCAAAATGAATGAGAAAACTTGGCTTAAAATAGGTATTATTTTATCTCTCCTAGGAGTAGTACTTGGTGCATTCGGTGCACACGCGCTTAAAGATATACTAAGCCCGTATGGCAAAGAGGTATATCAGAAAGGGATCTTTTATCACTTTGTACACGCAATCGCGATGATCAACATTTTTCTTCTCTGGAAGAATGGACTAATTAAATCCCTAGATAAAATATGCCTCTGTTTTGTTTGCGGCATAATTCTTTTTTCCGGCTCTTTATACTGCCTTGGTATAACCGAGATTAAATACCTTGGAATGATTACCCCCTTTGGAGGTGTATTATTTATGTTGGGTTGGGTATTTACGTTTATTGATATTTCAAAAAGTTAATTTTAATAAAGTCTCCACATGTAACTCTTCGCTCTTCACATCTAACATCAGCTACTACAGATCTGCCTTGGCTGTTATTTACTGAAATTTTTTCTGAATCTACGCCAAGACCCCCTCAGATTTTACCGCTAGCGGATGTTCTGCAATTGCTGAAGGCTGCCCCGCTGGCTTTACTCCACGTAATCAACGTTGCAGCGACCGTGAACGAAAGTTTGGTTGTCGTGATGTTAGATTACCTGGCGGCCCATTGAACATTTTCATTGAACCATTGAACATGAAAGAAAAATTAGGACAGCCAATAACTTTAAGTATCTAAGTAATTAATTTTACTAGTTTTAATCGGTTGTTATTTATGGCTGTCCATAATTTTGTGTTCTTAAAAGCCTAGCGGGTTCTGTTCTATATCAGGTATTGCTATACTGTTAGCGATGCCCGTTGGGTCGACTAACTGTATTAGCTGTTTATCGCGATCGACAATAATCTTAAATTCTTTTGCCTTTTCCGGATCTCTTATTGGAGAGAATTCAAGAATAATCTCTGAAACATCTTTAATATCGATACTTACTTCAGGGAGTTGCCAATCTGGCTTATCTACAACTACCTCATGCTTATCAACATCAGCCGTTAGGTGAATTACCCTTAATCTATAACTTCCTTGCTCCTCAAACCGTATAATTATTTTCTGTGATATATCCTTCTCTGTATTTTTCTGCACAAAAGAGGAGAGAAGAGATACCTCTGGTCCGCTGGCAAACCCAGAGGTGCTGACACTCTGGAAATTTTTATTCACTGATTGCACAATTCCTCCACCAAGACAACAGCAACCTAAATTTGGTAAGGTCAGTCCGAGACTTGCTAATACTAGACCGATCGGAGCAAGTGAGCCGCTCGCTGACTTTGATCCAGGAGTACTTTCAGTATAGTTTCCTTTTGCTCGCATTATGAGGACCTAAATAAATACTCTGATATAATATGCTGACAAAACCTTAGTGATCAAGAATTTGTTTAAGATAACTAGCAAGAATCAGTATTATCGCACCTAAGAAGAAATGGGAAACAGTCTTGGACTCCCATTTATTCTAGTAACATCCCGAAAGCCAATCTGGGGTGTTCAATAATTAGTTGCGATATTTTCGTAGGCCATTACAACTTACCGTAATGAATTTTCGTTCCTTATTTAATGGCTGCCCGGTGATGATGATGATTGGATGCAAATATGAATACTAAACAATACACATTGACATATATGTCTGAAAAGTCGTACTATTTAGACATACATGTATAAACGACTTTGTAACCCCCTAAAATCTAAGAGCTTCTTCTTGTTTGGTCCTCGCGGCGTAGGCAAGACTTGGTTATTGAGAGAGTTTTTTAAGCAAGACAGTTCTGTAACTATATTAAGCCTACTCAAAGAAGATACTTATCTTGAACTTCTATCAAAGCCAGATGCAATTAGACAATTTGTAACAGCTACTAAAGCACGACCTCAATGGATTTTAATAGATGAAGTTCAAAAAGTTCCTGCACTACTCGCTACAGTTCATGAAATACTGGAGGAGCCAAAGTACCACGGTATTTTAAAATTTGCACTTACTGGCTCAAGTTCACGAAAATTAAAACGTGGAGGATCAGACTTACTTGCTGGGCGTGCCCTTGTTAACAATCTTTACCCTTTGTCATTTTTAGAAACAGAAAACAATTGGGGGCTAAACTCTGCCTTAGAGTGGGGCTCTTTGCCTGCATTAGTCACATCAGAGTCGGATGAAATCCGAGCTGAAATTTTACGCAGTTATGTTGTCACATATTTAAAAGAGGAAATAAAAGAAGAGCAAATAATTCGGAAGCTTGAGCCATTCGTTCGATTTCTAGAAGCAGCTGCTCAAGCTAATGGTGAATTAGTTAAGTACTCAACATTAGGAGAGGCTGCTTTAGTAGATCAAAAGGCAGTAGAGCGTTATTTTGAGGTGCTCGAAGATACTTTACTGGGGTTTTTTCTTCCACCATATACGCGTTCAGCGCGAGAACGAGCACTTACTCTATCTAAATTTTATTTTTTTGACATTGGAGTAAAAAGAGCGATTGAAAGAGCATTATCGCTGCCAATACGTCGAGGCAGCTCAGAATGGGGGCGTTCTTTTGAACATTATATTATTTTAGAGTGCGTGAAGCTAAATTCATATTTTCGTAAAGATGCAAAGCTTTCTCAATTGCGCACTAAAGATGGTGCAGAGATTGATCTTATTATTGAAATCCCTGGAAAATCTCCGTTATGTATTGAAATTAAGTCTTCAAAAATAATTCCAACAACAGAAATAAATAAATTAAGACGCATTACTCAGTCCGTGCCAAAAGGAATACCGATCATTATATACGATGGTGAACATGAACGCGTTGAGGAAGGCGTCAGGGTAGTCCCATGGCAAATGTTGCTTAAGGAAATTTGGGTAGATAAGTAAATTCTGCATATAGTAAGTGGGGAAACAGTCTTAGACACCCATTTATTCTAGTAACTTCCCGAAAGCCAATCTGGGGTGTCTATTAATTAGCTGCGAGATTTTCGTAGGCCATTACAACCTACCAGAGTAAATTTTCGTTCCTTATTTAATGGGTTCCCATGAGGATCGTAGTAGATTTCTTTTACCAGTATAGCACAAGCATTTAAGTGAAAAATCAGTAGTTGCTCTATGTCGTTATCTCAAATTTTCTGCAAAACTGCTCAGCCACCTGCCTTAACTCCTCCAACCGTAAAATTGGCGCATAAAGTCTCTCTGGTAAAATTTCAGCTCCATTAAGCGCACCAAGTAACGCGGCAAGCATTGAGCCGTTTGAATCAGTGTCACCTCCAGCATTTACCACTTCATACAGAGACTCAATCGAATTAGGATTTTTTAGGAAAAATGCATAGGTAAAAGGCAGTGAGTCATAGACATAACTACTTCCTCCGCCAAACCGCGCGATGATTTCAGCTGTACTCATCTCCTTTGCTCTAAAAAGCTCTCTAAAACGGCAACTGAGATCGTCACCATTTTGAGGTAAATTGTTAAATGAATTAGTTATAGTAACAGCGCTAAGTATGCTTTGTATAAACGCATCTGCGGAAAATGAAGCTGGTGCTACTGTTAGGCAATAAAGTACCGCTTGAGCTTGTGCAAAGGCTGATTGCACACCAATACGGCTACGATGTGTCATACAAGCGATATCATGAATTTCTCCAGCATGTTGCTCTATGGTCTCGCCCCTTGCAGCAATATAAGCAGCAATAGGAGCAATCTTCATTGCCACCCCATTTCCAACTCTAGCACTTGGCAAACTATTAACCGCAGCCTCCTTCCAACTTGCTCCATTAGCAAGTTTTTCTAACGCAGCTCTTGTGCTTCTTCCATATCCTCTGCTATCGCCTTGATACTCTGCGACATGCTCATCTGCCATAGATTGCATTTCTACTTTCCCTGCTTTTAATAAAGCCTTAGCGCAAGCTAGACTAAGAGCTAAGTCATCACTAGTTGTTCCGCAGGGAGCCGCTTGGTAATACCGATTTCCTGAAACTGGCTTAATTTCCGTAATTAAACCGAATCTGCTTTGTATCTCTGTATGCGTTAATGTCTCAATTGGCAAACCCAAAGCGTCCCCAACAGCTATACCAAGAAACATTCCTCGGATACGATCGCAAGTCGGGATGCTTTGAATATGAGTTGGTGGTAAACCTCTTTTACTGATCACAGATTGGAATTTAACAAAAAATGCTATTATTATGTAGATAGAAGTATTAATTAACCATTAACTTTGAATTTTATGTTAATTTTTAGAAAAGAATCTCAGCATTTGACTAAGTTAACTAAACCATTCATTCTAAAGTGGTTGCTATGAATGGAGCTGTACCTGAAATACCACCTCAAAGGACACCCCAACTAACAATTGGGCCTGACCAAGCCGGCACTGCATCAGCCTTGGAAAAAACTAGTAGCGCGCTGCTGTTGGCACACGCTCCCTTTCGAGATCAGTTTTTAGAGCGTCGCTTCATTGACAATGGAACAATTGACTTAAAACGACTTTCAGATCAAGGTCAGATTGCCCCACTTTCTAAATCCGACCAAACTGATGAAATGTACGACATTCCTGCGGGCATAGAAGGACTTACTCCTGGTATGTACCGAATTCGTACTGAGGGCGAAGCGCCACCTTTTATCACCTTAAAAAAGCATGGTAATGGCAGAGAAAGTTTTACTGAAACAATAGATTTGATTCATCCGGATGAGGGATTAGTTGATAAGATTAGAAATCATGGTAGGCTTTGTGCGGTAATCGAAAAATCGCGTGTTACATATAAATCGCGCATCATCCCCAACTGCCTCATACATACTGATGAGGTCAAAGGATTAGGCAAATTCATTGATGTAAAAGGAGATACCTCTGAGACTTTACAAAGATTTATTGAAGCACTTGGCCTTCCTGATCGTCTTGAAATTAACAGATCTTATTTAGCCCTCACTAAGGAAGCTGGCATTTCAGAACTTCAGCTTAAAGCTTGGAAATTTCACCAACGATTTCAAGACTACATTTTAGGAGTAGTTTCAGGATGCTTAACCCCTATGGGATTTTTAAGTGCCACGCTGGTAAGTGGGCAGACCAAAACATGGATGGTGACCGCGCTACTTTCTTGTGGGTTTTGTGATGGCACCTCTGATGCTGTAGCAGCAGCACAGACTACACAGTCCGGCTCTCGCGCAACAATGCGTGAACAGGCTCTGATGTTTGGAAAAACACTTTTAGGCAAAGTTATTATCCCCTCAACATTTGTGCCGTTTGTTATCGGCTTCGACAAACCACTTGCGATCGGAGCTGCTACAAGCCTTTGGGCAGCTACACTACTCTCTCTTACAGCTGCAGTTCAAGCTTTAGCAAATCGCCGCTCGCCCTTACAAGCGATCGGCAAACTACTCTTTTGGGGAGCATGCGCTGTAGGGATCGGATCAACACTTGGTAAGGTAGTACCAGAGCTTCTACCTCCTATTATTGAATTTTTTAGAGGCAAAGATTAGGTTGCTGCGCTGTGACAACACAGTAAAGACGAGATGAGCCGTATAAATACCTTCTAAACAACCTCAACCAAGGGGAGGGGCAACCACTTGAACTTTTCACCACTTGAACTTTTCTCACACACGTTGATATTTTCAAGTAGCCTAAATTTAAATCTCACAGTTCGTTGATATTACTGATGTTATAAAAGTTTTATACCTTTCTCTTTTTGGCTTCG
>CAZKXU010000032.1:0-32197 GCA_964556665.1 uncultured Bdellovibrionales bacterium
AGCAGTGAATCACTCCACTTAAATTGTCTATTTTGTGGCACTACATCAATTGATCTAAATAGACTAATCAAGACTGCGCCAAGATAAAAAACAAGACCTAGCAGCGGTGCCTTGTGTAAAAAAGCTGCCTGACCAAAGCAAGCGAATGCAAAGGCTACGCTTAGTGATATTTTTTTCTGCGAAAGAGAGTGGAGTAGTAAAAAAATCGCAATGGCACAAATCGAATATACTACAAGAGTAAAGCAGTATGGCTCAAGTTTACGTCCAATATTAACCAAAAAGTCTACAATAGTGCGCATACTCCCTAGGGCTAGCGCTCCGTTACTATCTGCATTAACAGCAGCAAATCCAGCTAGGCACAGCAATCCAAACGTACAAAGGATGTATACTAATATCGGCATGCAGCTATCCTCGCAAGCAAGTTTGTCCAGGAGTTATGAGAAATCTAAGCCGTTGATTCAATAGGGTCAAGATTATATAGTTACTGGCATGTTCTCAACACCAAAACACTTCCTCCTATCTCAAAATGGTCCACTTGCTACAGTTACGCTCAATCGCCCAGAGAAAAAAAACCCGCTTACCTTCGATTCATACAGGGAACTGAGAGACACTTTTTATGGATTTCGTGATAATGGTCAGATCAAAGCGGTCATCATAACCGGAGCTGCTGGAAATTTCTGCTCAGGTGGTGATGTCCATGAAATTATCGGTCCGCTTACTAAAATGACCGCTCCGCAGCTCCTGGACTTCACAAGACTTACCTGCGATCTGATCCGATCTATTATGTCTGCACCGCAAACGGTGATTGCTGCTATTGATGGGGTTTGCGTTGGTGCAGGCGCGGCGATCGCAATGGCCTCAGATCTACGTTACGGTACTGCAAGCAGCAAGGTAGCTTTTTTATTTACTAAGGTCGGTCTTTCCGGTGCCGACATGGGGGCATGCTCAATTTTGCCGCGCATTATTGGGCTTGGTCGAGCACAGGAGCTGCTCTATACCGGAAGAAGTATGAGTGGAGAGGAGGCCTTGGCATGGGGATTTTATAGTAAACTTATCGAGCCAGGTGTGCTCCTTTCAGAAACTACTATAATCGCGCAAGCCATAGCTACCGGGCCAACCTTTGCACATCGTATGACAAAGAAAATGCTGCAAGCAGAATGGCAAGCAGGGCTTGAAGAGGCGCTTGAAGCTGAGGCACAAGCTCAGGCTGTATGCATGCAAACCTCCGACTTTACACGCGCGTATAATGCATTTGTGGCGAAGGAAAAACCGGTATTTAAGGGGGACTAATGACTTCTACTAATCTCAACTCATTTCTTATGTTGCCTTTTTTCGAAGAGCGGCATCGTGCTTTAGCAGAAAATATCAGCACATGGTCTCATAAAGAGATGGCTCCGTTTGAAAACGAAGATGAGAAGTTCTTATCTTCACTAGAATTTTCAAGAAAGCTGGTCTCAACATTAGCAAAGGGAGGATGGCTTAATTACACAATACCGGCTGCAAACGGTGGAGCACATAAGAATATAGATCTGCGATCCTTCTGCATCATACGTGAGCATCTTGCTTACCATCTTGGTCTTGCAGATTTTTCATTTGCAATGCAGGGGCTAGGCAGCGTGGCCATCTCACTGTTTGGCACAGAAACGCAGAGAAAAAAATATCTTCCTGCAGTAGGAAGCGGCGAGGCTATCGCCGCATTCGCATTGTCCGAACCTGACGCTGGAAGTGATGTTGCCTCCTTGAGCTTGGATGCTAAGGCACAAGGCGATCATTACATACTAAATGGCAACAAGACATGGATATCAAATGCTGGAATAGCGGCATTTTATATAGTTTTTGCTAGAACCGGTGAAGGTGCAGGTGCAAAAGGGATCTCCGCGTTTATTGTTGATGCAAACAGCCCAGGCTTAGAGATCGAAGCAGATCTGGAAGTTATCGCACCGCATCCACTCGGATCGCTTAAGTTTCAAAACTGCAAAGTCCCACGCTCACAGATGGTGGGTGCGCCTGGTGCCGGATTTAAAGTTGCGATGGCCTCACTTGATCTTTTACGTCCAAGCGTAGGAGCCTGCGCACTCGGGTTTGCAAAGCGCGCCTTAAATGAGGCGCTTAGATACTCTAAAGAGCGCAAAATGTTCGGACAAACATTAGCAGACTTTCAAATTACACAAGCCAAATTGGCTGATATGGTCACAAAAATAGAATGTAGCGCGCTTATGGTTTATAAGGCTGCCTGGATTAAAGATAGCGGCGCTGATCGAATTACTCGTGATGCGGCACTTGCTAAGCTTGTAGCAACCGAGATGGCGCAAGAGGTCATCGATGCTGCAGTGCAGATTTTCGGTGCACTTGGTGTAATTCGCGGCAATACGGTTGAACGCTTATACCGCGATATCCGTCCATTACGAATTTATGAGGGAGCTACCGAGGTTCAGAAGCTTATTATTGCGCGCGATGCGCTAATGGAGAGAAAAATATGAAAGTTATAGAACCTGTTGGTTGGGCAAAACCAAAGGGGTATGCTAACGGAGTGTTGTCCTCCGGCAGCATTCTTTTTGTAGCCGGACAGATCGGCTGGGATGGCAATCAAGCGTTTCACTCCGACGATTTTATTGAGCAAACCAAGCAGGCATTGCAAAACGTAATTAGCATAGTTAAGGCAGCCGGTGGAAAACCTGAGCAAATTGCTAAGATGACCTGGTTTGTTAAAAGCAAGAAAGAGTATCTAGAACGAACTAAGGAGCTTGGAAGGACATACGCTGAATTATTCGGAAGACATTTCCCAGCCATGACCCTTGTAGAGGTGCGTGATCTTCTAGAGGATCGTGCAAAAATTGAGATAGAGGCGATAGCAGTTATATGACTTAAGGGACTGGGACCGCGGAGCTCCAGCTCCGCAAAAACTTCAGCAAAGCTGGAGCTTGGAGCCCCTATTATACTTATTGAACTTTATTGAAAATTCGATATAATGCTACCCCATGTCATCTGTCTCTGACCCCTTTGCTCGTGACAATTTACCTCTCAAAAATCTCTGGCCAGACCTTAATTTCTCTAAATGCGAAATTCAGTATCCAAACAGATTAAATGCTGCTGTCGAGCTGTTAGATCGCATGGTCAGCTCAGGTCACGGCAATTCTGTGCTTTTTCACACACGCAGTGGCAAAGTTACATATGCTGAATTTCTTTCGCGCTGTAACCGCATAGCTAACACGCTAACCACACTATGGGGATTAGCTCCCGGCAATAGAGTTTTATTGAGAGGCGCCAACTCGCTAGAGCTTGCCGCCTGCTGGTTTGCCGTTATTAAAGCTGGCGGCGTTGCGGTAACGACTATGCCTTTACTGCGCTGTAAAGAGTTAGCATATATAGTTGACAAAGCAAAAGTCGAGTTTTGTCTCTGTGAAACACGCTTTAAAGACGAAATAGAGAAAACTAGAGATCTAGCACCTCAGCTCTCGTCAGTAATGTACTATGGCGATGGTGAACTTAGCTCACTTGACAGCCTAGCGCACACCGCCTCGGATAAGTTTAATAATATCGATACTGCTGCTGATGATGTTGCCTTAATAGCCTTTACCTCCGGCACCACAGGCAAAGCTAAAGCCACTATGCACTTCCATCGTGACATATTAGCAATCTGCGATGCCTTCCCTCGACATATTCTTAAAGCAGATGCAGATGATGTATTTTCTGGAACTCCACCACTTGCCTTCACATTTGGCCTAGGCGGATTACTACTATTCCCGATGCGTGTTGGCGCCTCAATAGCGTATCCTGAGAAGTCAGGCACCGAAGAATTACTGAGCACTATAGAAAAGCAGAAAGTTACAACTCTATTTACCTCCCCTACAGCATACAGAGCATGTCTCGAGCATCTTCCTAAATTTGAGACCGGATCACTCAAGCGCTGCGTCTCAGCTGGAGAGCCGTTGCCTTTACCCACCTTCAATGCTTGGCGCGAGATGACCGGTGTAACAATTATAGATGGCATAGGGACTACCGAGCTGCTGCATATTTTCATCTCTGCTACTCCAGAAGAGACACGCGCTGGATCAACAGGAAAAGTAGTACCCGGGTATGAGGCACGAATTGTTGACAAAAATGGAGAAACATTACCACCTGACACTGTTGGTCTGCTTGCTGTTAGAGGGCCTACCGGCTGCCGCTACTTAGACGACATAGAACGCCAGCGTGAGTATGTACGTGATGGCTGGAATATAACTGGTGACGCGTATCGTCTTGACAAGGATGGGTACTTTTGGTACCAAGCCCGCGCTGATGATATGATCATCTCCTCCGGTTATAATATATCAGGCATAGAAGTAGAGAATATACTACTGAGCCATCCTAAAGTTAAAGAGTGCGGAGTAGTAGCAGCTCCAGATCAGGATCGTGGACATGTAGTTGCTGCTTTTGTTGTTTTAAAAGAGAAGTCCCCTGACACAGAACTTCTGACCAAGGAGCTTCAGGATTATGTCAAAGCTGAAATAGCTCCGTATAAATATCCAAGAAAAATTAAATTTCTTGATGTATTGCCAAGAACCGACACAGGGAAATTACAACGATTTAAGCTACGCGAAATGATCTAGCGCGCCGTAACCCCACCCTCCCTAGAGCGTGGATCATGGACCAACCAACAGGTCTTCTGATTACGACTAGGCTTCTTAGAATTTTGATTAGGTGAAACATCAATATAGATGTTCGAACTACCAGCCCGCAGCGCATCTCTATATAGACTCCTCGCTGAATCAAAGCTGCCACCAGAAACACCTGTATAATTTCGCGATCCGAACGGCGAATCAATCGCATAATTACCGAAACTTCCAATCAGAGCTCCGTGTCTATCATAAATGAGATAGTTTTCGCCACGCTGACGTGGAAAACCGTTGTTAGCTGCTCTATAAAAAAAACTTAAAATAAGGGTGGGTCCCCTACCCCCATGTAAATTAGATTCTTTATAAAGTACCTGATCCGGAAGCATAGTATTTACTAGACAAGGCCCTGGAACATCTACCCCTTCATGCAAAGCGACATCAAATGTATTAATATTGACAGTATCTACTGCAATTCCTGTTGGAGTTGTAATTAAAATAGATTGATTAGCTTCTGGATTATAGATTGTAAAACCGGTACTTGTTTGCAGTGCGATCTCCTCTCCTGCATAAGCTAGTGAAAAGTCACCCACTAAAACCTCCCCTTTAGCGGAGAGTGTTTTTTCAGTTATCTCAGCTCCTGCACTGTTACGAAAACTGATCTTGGTTTGTGCATTATCCTGCCAAATTAGCACTAACATATCAGGGCCTGCACTAGAGCGTAGTGGCAAAGCGCGCATATCTATATAGATCGCACCTAACGCAACTGTTGTTTCTGTGAGGGACTGAGGATCTTTAAGATAGAGTGTATATGTTCTAGCATTTGTATCTCTACGTAAAAATGCAAGCTGATCGCCTGCTCCATCCGGATCAAAATACAATAAGATATCCCCATCTCTTCCGAATACAATAGGGTCTAGATCTGTCGGTGTTTCTGTAAAAAACCCTGTTTTTATACTCCAGCTAAAGTTTTTCTCCGTGTTTAATCGCGCAAAGGCTGCGTCACTAATTCCATCGTTGTCGAAATCAGCGCCGCCAAAAAGGTAGTCATCTATCCTCCCAAATTGGATACTAGTATTTTCACTATCACCTAATAATGTCCAGGTAACGTTCTTTCTGCCGCTATCCAGGATAGCAGGAGCAGCACTGGCTGATGAGAGCCAATTCCCATAAATAATGTGATCGCCCACCTCTCCAAAAGAGCTACTAGCTGAAATTAAGGAAGCTGTACCTACGGAATAAACATTCCAAGCCAAACTGCCATCATCATTAATATCAAGAAGTGCAATGTCAGATACTCCATCTTGGTCATAATCACCACGAACTTGGGCATGTGAAAATACTGGAGTTACTAGGATTGCTATTAAGATCAACACTAATATTCGAATTGGCATACAAAACCTCTTAATAATACTAAGGGCGCTAGAAGCCTACGGCTCTACTGTGTACCTCTATTAATTATACTCCTATCACAAGACTTGGCAATTTATTTCTCTATTTTACAATTGATTTTTGACCAAGCCGTTCTAATGGAACGACTGCTAAGGTGCAGCGTGAAATACAGACTAGAGCTCCCTCCTCATTAGATATGCGTGTCTCCCATACCTGGATAGTCCGTCCGCGCTGAATAGGAACTGCGACACCTATAACCTTACCTTTTTTCACAGCACGCAAATGATTTGCATTTATCTCTATACCAACAGTGGCAAACTTAGACTCATCTACGTTTAACCACGCACCAAGGGAAGCCAGCGACTCAGCCAAAGCAACTGAAGCTCCACCATGTAGGAGACCAAACGGCTGACGTGTTCTGTTATCAACCGGCATTATCGCGGCTACCTTATCCTTTGAAAGCTGCGTGTACTTTACCCCCATCTGATGCGCTAGAGATTTAGGCAGCTTTTTCAATAGGGCTCTTACTTTAACCTTAACGGATGCGTCGATTTTCATATCTATTTTGTATAATGATTTATGGCTGTTTACAATGTGGATCTCCATCCTAAAAGCTGGTAAAAATACACTCATGAATGACAATGGATATGTAGAAACCAAGATAGCTGCTGGAATTGGAGAGGTTATTTTCTCCCATCCAAAAAGTAATTCATTACCGGCAACCCTACTTCAAAACATTACTCAAGCAGTTGCCAACCTAGCAAAGGATGAACATGTTAAAGTTATCGTCTTGAGTAGTGAAGGGCATAAAGCCTACTGCTCCGGCGCATCATTTGAGGAGCTGGCTTCTATAAAATCTACACAGCAGGGTCAGGAATTTTTCTCCGGTTTTGCTAAGTTAATGTTGGCTATAAAAAATGCGCCTAAATTTGTAATTGCGCGAGTACATGGTAAAGTCGTTGGCGGAGGGGTTGGTCTCGTAGCAACCTGCGACTATGCACTTGCAACAAGTGATGCCTCGATTAAACTGAGTGAGCTGGCGATCGGTATTGGCCCTTTTGTTATCGGACCTTCAATTATTCGAAAAATCGGTATCGCTGCATACAGCACCATGTCAATTGACACCGCCTGGAGAGATGCCTCCTGGGCTAGGGAAAAAGGTCTATACATGGATGTGCTTGGTTCGGTAGAGGAGCTAGATTTGGCGGTACAGGATCTAGCGAAGCGACTCGCCGTTAGCAGCCCGCTTGCTATGCAGCGCATTAAAGAGGTTCTTTGGGATGGAACTGGAGACTGGGAGCAGCTCCTCGCCTCCCGTGCTGCTATTAGTGCCGAGCTAATGCAGACAGATTTTGTGAAGAGAACAATTTCTTCGATTAAGGCTAAAGATGACAAAAAGCAATGAAATTATTGACTATCATGCCTACCTTGGGTTAGACGAAATCCTAAACGCGCAGAAGCCACTTAGCGCCAAGACCAACACTCCTGCACATGATGAGATGCTATTTATTATTGTGCACCAAACATATGAATTATGGTTCAAAGAGATTCTGCACGAGATTGATTCGATTGCAGAGATGTTTAAGCGCGACTATATAGATGAGCGAAATATTGGGATCGCTGTTTCTAGACTCCGTAGAATAGTTGAGATTCAAAAAATATTAGTTGATCAGATACGGGTTATTGAAACAATGACCTCCTTGGATTTTCTTGATTTTCGACATCTCTTTGGAAATGCCTCTGGACTACAGAGCTGGCAGTTTAGACTTGTAGAGAACAAGCTTGGCTTAGCGGAAGCTCAGAGAATGCCGATCGGAGGAAAGCATTACAGCGCTGACTTTAGAGCCGAACAGCGTAAGTTAGTTGAGGAAGCTTCAAAAGGACCTACTCTCTTTGATCTGATTGGCCGCTGGCTCGAGCGTACACCGTTTCTTAAATTTGAAGGTTTTGACTTCATAGGCGCTTACAAGGAAGCAGTTAATGCGATGTTAAAGGCCGAGAAGGAATCCGTTGGCTACGGTGTAGCATCAGCGGAAGGTATCGCTGCAATGATTAAAGGAACAGAGGATAATTTTAATTCTATTTTTGATCGAGCTGAGCATGAGCGTCTGGTCAAGAATGGATATAGACGTCTTAGTTATGATGCACTGTGGGCCTCTTTATTTATATCTCTTTATCGGGATGAACCGATATTGCAGCTTCCTTTCCAGCTTTTAGAGTTACTGACTGAGATTGATGAGCATTTTACAGTCTGGCGCAGCAGACACGCCATGATGGCCTTTAGGATGGTCGGACGCAAAATGGGGTCTGGTGAATCATCAGGATATGATTATCTAAAAAGAACAGTTGATAAATATAAGATCTTTAATGACTTTTTTAATCTCTCTACTTTTTTTATTCCGAAAGCTAGACTGCCAAAGCTGCCTGAGAGCTTGATTGATCAGTTAGCATTTAATTATTCGATTCGCGCTAATAACTCTAAGTAATCACGCTCCTTTGGCATTAGGGCTAATTCCAAAGTTTTAATCCTTCTTAAATAAAGATGGAGAGGATATTCCCAGGTAAAACCGATACCGCCATGCAACTGTATGGCTGCCTCAATTACTAATGGTGCAATTTCGCAGGCATATGTAATAGCGGCCTGCGCGGCAAGCGCTGCCTGTTCTGGGGAGTACTGCAGTGACCAGGTTGCAAAATTAGCGAGCGCTCTTAAAGACTCTGTTTGAAGATATATATCCGCCATGCGATGCTGCACAGCCTGGAATCCCCCAACCGGCACATCAAACTGGGTACGGGTTACAAGAAACTCCTTTGTCATTTCAACTATGCGAGAGAGCATCCCCGCTATCTCCATGGACCTGAGAGCTCTTATGGTAGGTGTAAAGTCACGGGTAGAAAGGACTTCTCCAGCGTTGAGCTGTGTACGAACCGAGTAGTAACTGCGGGAGAAATCAGCGGAGTTAAGTTTGCGGGCGGATGTTTGAGCAAAAGAGTGTATCTTTACCCCTAATGCATCTGAAACAGCATAATATTGTGTGTGGAGATTAACAGGGATGCAGGTCTCTGTATTATTGTTGATATCTATGGGAGCAGTCATGCGAGGGAGTGGATCTAACAGCAGCTTAGCCGTATCTTGCCTTAACGCAGTCCGCTCTGCTTGATTGAGAAATTTTGTATAAAAGTAAGGACCGAATAAAATTGCCTCAAGAAGATTTTCAGGAAACAGAACACGTCCTGACTCGAATGCAATTAAGCTAAGCTCTGTGAGAGAGGAGCTCTCATCCTGAAAGAAAGATAGTAGCCCAAACTCGGAGACTTTTTCCCAGAGCTTCGGATCGCTTTCAGGGTTCTCTGAGCGTTTTTTTAAATATTCTACTGCAACTTCCGTTTCAAAAAACCGTCTAAGCGAGTTTTGAAATTCGATCTGATCGGCGGTTAATTTTATAGTCATTATAACAATCCAAGCATAGCCTTTACTTCATCAGAGGGCTGCCAGGGCGGGCTAAACACGATCTTAACATTCACCGCTGTCACTCCGCTCAAAGCACCGACCTTGGTCTTTACCTCCTCCATTAACATAGGCCCTGCCGGGCACATCGGCGAGGTAAAGGTCATCTCCAGGTTAATAACGGTCCCATCAATATCAATATTATAAATTAAGCCCAAAAACCAGATATCTATAAAGAGCTCAGGATCTTCGATGGTTCTTAATACTTCAATAATTTCGTCACGTGTTGGCATGGGGTCAATATACCCTAGTAGTACTTATGTTGCTACTATGATTATAAGGTAACTGATTTTAGATCCCATTGATTTAAATCGCATGGAGGCTTCGCAAGGTCATTGATGAAATTGCTCAATTGCCGCTGACCTGCTTTGACCATTAATCATTTGTTCCTGTGTGTATTCCAATGCGCTTGGGAGGAAGCGTAACATACTTTCTTCCTTCCTTAACTCCCTTACGTTTCTGCCTTTTCAAATCTTGTAGTAATCTATGTAAATCGTACCCCATTTCTTTAAAATATTGATCCCGAACTTGTCTTACTTCTGCAGCTATAGGATCTTCCCAGTTATTTTCCTTTTTTTGCCATACCAAGCGCTACTCTCCATTAACATGTGCGGCGTACAGATATATGGGCACTGATAGCCCCAAGCCATAAAAGCATTGATAATTCGCGGTACAATTTCCGCATTTACTATATGTTTACAATTCCACGAAAGTAGGTAATCAACTCCATTTAAGGCAGCCACAGAAAGATGCACAGCATCTGGCAAAGCCATCTCTGGTAAAATTCATTTCTCAACCAAGGAGAAGGCTAAAGTTTCAACCTGTGGAGTTATATCTAAGTTTGGTAATCCATTGATATAAGTAGCTCTTTGAAAAGCAACCGAAGAGTCACCTTTTCAAACTTCAGCAACTACTAATTGAGACACAAAAAGGCAAAAACCATTTGCTCTATTCGCCCACCATTTTCGCGTTAGGTTCTGATTTGCAGCTACCTGCAGATCCCCACTAATCACCCCTACAAGATAGCTAAAGCCATAGCGCATCATTATTATGTTTTAGCATTATAAAACATCAGCTATCAAGCCCAGACTCTAAAACTTCAAATCTTGCAGTACTGCTCACTGAAATGATTGGAAACTTTTGGCTGAAGGTCACGAATACATAGATATGGGCTATCACCCACGCATTGAGTCCAAAGAGTATGCTTCGTTTCTGACTACCCGCTGCCGCAATTCCGAGCTCTGGTTTGTAAATAATAAACCGCTGGAGGATGCGATCTTGGGTTATACGGCTAAGTTTACAGACCGCTACAAAGTCAAACTGTACGCATTGGCCATAGAAGGAAATCATAAGCAGGCACCGGCGCACTTTCCTATGTGTAATCGGGGAGCGTTTATGCGCGATCTGAATTCGTGTATTGCTCGTGCTGTCGACCGGCTTACGCCGGAGTACCCGGGAGGTAGGTTTTGGGGGAGGAGGTATTCTAACGAATTTCTGCCAGGGGATGCCGATATCGAGGATAGGTTTTTCTATACTGTGCTTCAGCCGGTTCAGGATGGATTGGTTGAAAGAATCTCCGATTATCCCGGGTACAACTGCTTTCACGACGCTGTGCATGGGATTAAGCGCAAATTTAAGGTTGTACGGTGGGCGGAGTATAATGCGGCGAAGCGATACAATGATTCTGTTCCTATCAAAGATTATACCGACATCGTTAGTTTAGAATACACGCGGCTGCCTGGGTATGAAAATCTCACTCAAAATGAGTACGCAAAACTAATGATGTCGAAACTGGAGGAGCGGAGAGTCGAGATCGTAGCAAAGCGTAGAGAGGCAGGGCTGGGTTTTGCCGGTAGAGAAGCACTTCTTGCTACAAAACGCGGAGCTAGGCCTCGTAATACCAAAAAATCGAGTATCAATTCCCATCGTCCCAGAATACTTTCAGTTTGTCCGGAGCGCCATGCGACCTGTAAGGCTTGGTATTTTAAGATCTACTTTGAGTATAAAGCTGCTTCGTTTACTTACCGTCAGGGGGCGCTTGATACGGAATTTCCGAATGGGACCTATCGGCCGTATTATCATCCTCCGCCGTGATGGGCTTTACGTCACTTATTTGCCATTCTTACTCATCCGCACGAGTCTTAAAAAACCGAGCTTGTAGTAGTTTATCTAAAATCTAATTTTTATACAATTTTGTTGTATTTTATTCTCTCGCGGATACTTCCTTACACCTCCCAAACCTCCTCAAAACCAACCACTAAGCCAAATTTCCGATTGCAC
Source organism: uncultured Bdellovibrionales bacterium (assembly GCA_964556665.1). GTDB lineage: Bacteria > Bdellovibrionota_C > UBA2361 > UBA2361 > CAZKXU01 > CAZKXU01. The sequence goes on from CAZKXU010000032.1 coordinate 11,773, forward strand.
CGCTATAAATTAGTTGAAGCTTCGCAAAGTCACTGAGGAAATTGTTGGGGGGCTAGCCCGGAAACAGTGACTCTTCGGTCCAAAAACAATTTAGCTTGCCATGCGTCTGACATGGGGCTCCATTCATTGCTGCACAGTCATTAGCAGTACTATCCTCAATAATGAAGATACCTCCTACACGAATATTTTCAATTTTACATTCACAATTACAAAAACCAATAGGATGGTCATCTCCAATAAGGGCGACAGTTGGAATATCAAAATAGCTTTCCAATTGTTCATTCGACAAATCGCTTATATCTCCAGAAAACTGTCCAGAAAGCTTTAATTGAGTCGCTTTATCTAACTTTTGCCTACGAGTATCTGCATTGACAGACTCATTAGAACCAAACATAACTGAGAATACTAACAATGAACAGCAACTAACAGTAATCAACCTGAAATATCTCATATAATTTACCTTTAAACTAAAAATATTGAATAAAAAAAGGCTTACTAGGGAGTCGTTATATCGAGCTCACCAGTTAATCCTTATTGCTTCAACCTTATGTAATTAATATCCGTGTATTAGGAGTAACTGCTTCTATTTATTTTATTTATCTAAGCAATACAATCGCTTAGAGGGAATGCGGACGAGCTGTATTGCAATTTAAAAGAATCTGCCTCTAAGAAATGATGTGACACTTTATTACAAAAGCTAATAACTCTAGTTGTAATATATGACGGACATATATGGGGCAATATGGCGTTATTTAAATTAATAAAGTGCCCTTTTTTATTTGGAGGTTCTATGAATCGTTTTATGAAATCATTCCTAATCTTTTCGTTTGTTATTTGCAGCACAGCTCAGATATTGTACGCGCAAGGATCTGGTGCGCCAGGGACAGGTGGAACACCTGCAAGTGGAGGCACATCATTTAAATTAGCCTGCGAGTTCCACACAGTAAGCAGAACACCCACTGGACCGTCATACAATCCTGATGGTCATGAAAGAGATGGAGAAGACACTGAGAGAAATAGAGCAGCATGCCCGAAAGCCTCAGTTGCTGACTGTCCAAACAAGGAAGACTGTGAAGGCGTATGCGTATTTACCGATGGTGGGTCATTTTTAGGATGGGATTTTGATGATACATGTGTATGTAAGTACAGCGGCTCTCTTGTTCCAGTATGTGCTAGCGTGACTAAAGCAAGCAGTGAAACTCATTCAGTATGTGCAATGCTTACAGCCAAGCTTGATGATGCACTTACGAGAGAAGCATTTTATCAAACTTTAAGTTATAGTGCTAAGATGAACGATCTAAGGTTGGTAGCTAGAGAAATTACCAGACTTAATGAGATTCTTATTATTTCAGGCTGTTCCGGCGAACATAATGAAGAGCAGTTTGAGGTAGGACGTGGCACGTTACTAAACTAGTAGTTAAATGACTTAAAATTACACCTCCTGAGAAATCAGGAGGTATTCCCCCAACAATTTCCTTTCCCCCAACAATTTCCCCAACAATTGCCCCAACAATTTCCTCAGTGACCTTGCGAAGCTTCAACTAATTTATAGCCGTGCAATCGAACATTTGGCTTAGTGGTTGGTTTTGAGGAGGTTTGGGAGGTGTAAGGAAGTATCCGCGAGAGGTTAAAATACAACAAAATCGTATAAAGATTAGAATTTAAATAAACTACTACGAGCTCGGTTTTTTAAGACTCGTGCGGATGAGTAAGAATGGCAAATAGGTGACACAAAGCCCATCACGGCGGCGGATGATAATACGGCCGATATGTACCATTCGGAAATTCTGTATTAAGCACCCCATGCCTATAATGAAAAGAAGCAGCTTTATACTCAAAGTAGATCTTAAAGTACCAAGCCTTACAAGACGCATGTCGCTCTGGGCATACAGAAAGCACTCTGGGACGGTGTGAATTGATACTCGATTTTTTGGTGTTGCACGGCGTAGCCCCGCGTTTGGTCGCAAGTAGAGCTTCTCTTCCGGCAAAGCCAAGCCCCGCATCTCTACGCTTTGCTACGATCTAGTGCTGATATAGCTGTGAAACTGGGCAGAGCGTTTGGCCAGTCCCCAGACCTTTGGATGGGACTGCAGGATGAATGGGAATTGGCTCAAATTGATGAGGGTAAGTATGACAACCTTGAACTAATAAAACTAAGGGCGTAACCATCATATGATGCTATTAAATTAGAGTGTTGCCAGATGCTCGGAATTAACGGGCATAATATATGGTGGGTAATACTGCTGCAAATCTCAATATGATTAACGATGTGATGCTAGACGTGAAAAAACTTATTTGGAGGAGCACTAGGACAGGATACGTTCTATAGCAGCCGTATTAACAATATACGGAAAGGGGCTACCAAAAATAACTCTTGTCTTTTATTCCGTTATATTGCATAATGTAATAGTGATATAAATGGCAATTAAGAGTTACAAAGATAAGGCCACTGCCGATATCGCACATGAAATTAGTTCCAAACAAGCTAATAGAAAATTGCCGGAAGTTTTACATGAAATTGCTTATAGGAAGCTAATGTTTTTAGATAACTCAGTGTCTTTAATTGATTTGGTTAATTGGCAGGGCTTACGATTCGAGAAATTGAAAGGCAAACGTGCGGGCCAATATAGTATTAGAATTAACAGCCAGTATAGAATATGTTTCAGTTGGGTTGGTAGTGATGCGTTTAATGTAGAAGTAGTTGATTATCATTAGGAGCACTTATGATTAAGAATCGCATCCATCCTGGAATGTTTCTTAGAGAGGAACTTGAAGAAAGAGGAGTGTCGCAGACGGAGCTAGCCCAACACATAGGAGTTGCTCCAGGTGTAATTAATCAAATCTGTAATGGCAAACGGGGAGTATCTGCAGAAATGGCTAAGAAGCTGGCTGCTGCATTGGGCACAACTGCCCAGTTATGGCTAAATCTGAATTCAAGTTATGAGTTGGCCAAAGTTGCGGATCCAGATTTTGGAAAATTAAGGGCTTGATTGATTCAAGAGTTCTTCTTCAACAATTTCGAGGCAAGTTGAGACTTTCTCAAACGAATGCTAGATTTGCGAAATCAGAGAACAAAACCCAAAGCTAAGCAGAGTACTTAATTTCAGGCACTTTTCTTTTTTCCCCAACCAACGTAATCTCTAAGCATGTCTTCTAATTACTATCACGAACACGAATTATTTATTCAAAATGTACGTAAACTTATCCAAACCGAACTTGCGCCTCATATTAACGGTTGGGAAGCAGCTGGAAATTACCCGGACCATGTATTTACGACACTTGGCAGATCCGGGTTTCTTGGCATTCTCCTGCCGGAGGAGTACGGCGGGATTGAAGGTGACTATCATCTAGCCGGTGCTTGGTGCGAGACCTTCGGGGAGCTATGTGCGGTAGGCTTAACTACCGGCGTCAATATGCATTCACTTGTAATTAGTCACGCATTAGCTAAATACGGCACTAAGCTAGAGAAGGAAAAATGGCTGCCGCGTGCAGTCACAGGCGAGGCTATAGGCGCATACGCCTTCACTGAACCGGGTGCCGGAAGCGATCTGGCAAGTCTGCGCACTAAGGCAGAGCGTAAAGGATCTAAATGGGTCATAAATGGTGCTAAAACTTTTATCACAAATGGTGCGCGTGCAGATTTTATCTTGGTGCTGACACGAAATGATTTTTCTGCGGGCTATAAGGGTTTTACAACTTTTGTTGTTGATACAAAAACTCCTGGCTTTAAGGTCAATAGGAAATTAGATAAATTAGGTTGGCGCTCCTCAGACACCGCTGAGCTTAGCTTCGAAAATGTAGAGCTAGAAGATTCAGCAATTCTAGGTAAAGTTGGAGATGGTTGGATCCAAGCCTCCAACAACCTAAATTGGGAACGCATGATGTTAGCTCTTACCTCGCTAGGCGGAGCAAGAAGATGCTTTCATGACACACTTAGATACGCGCGAGACAGAAAGGCTTTCGGCAAAAGCATTATCGAACTGCCTGCCGTTTCAGAGATGATTGAAAAGATGCTGGAAAAGCTTCTTATCTGCGAAGCTTACGCACATAAGGCTCTTGATCTAGTAAATCAGCATAAGGATTGTAGACTGGAGGTCTCGGCAGCAAAAAGATTAATCTGCGAAGAAGCGGTTTGGATCGCCGATCGTGCAATCCAGATCCATGGCGGTTACGGATATACTACTGAGTTTTCAGCCGAACGGTGGTGGAGAGATCTGCGTCTAATGACGATTGGCGGCGGAACAAGTGAGATTATGGGAAGCCTTGTAGCTAAAGGGTTGGGAATATAGTTTACGTGACTATATTCGTTAACTATCAAATAATATTGAATCTCAGCCTTTACCGGATTTCAATTCAAGACATTTCCATCACCCATCACAGCACGCAATATCTCCCTACTCCCAAGCGGTTTTTCTAAAAGCTTGATGCCTGGATTAGTTAATTTTAAAGGATTGCGACTATGATTGGTGGCCAGAATCACTGCTGTTGAATTTAAACCACCACTCTCCTCTATTTTTTTAAGAAGTGAATCAATCTCTCCATACCCTTGGTCATCTATAATCACAGTAGTATAATTCGAGGCAGCCACGGCAGTTACCGCCTCTTTGGCTTCAGCTACCTGACTAACGGTTGCTCCCAATGCCTCAATCAGCCTTGCCATAGCATCACGTGCCATCTCCTCTTTTTCAACTATTAGAATATTTTGTCCTGTGAGAGGCTTCTCCATCAGAGCAGCCCCTTCTTGCTTATTCGAAGATTGCTCCTGCTGAATTAGTGCCGCGTTAGCTAGCGGCACAGTAAAACCAAAGGAGCTTCCAACTCCTACTTCACTGCGCACAGCAATCACACCGCCATTTAATTCAACTAACATCTTACAAATTGCCAAGCCTAAACCAGTGCCGTCCACCATCTCAGGTCGAGTTCCTTCTCTCTGGTATGGATCGAAGATTCTATTGAGACCTTCTTTTGAGATCCCTATGCCGCTATCATTTACTGAAATTAGAATATATGGATTCGGAAAATCGATCTTTGCAACTATTTCTATCTCTCCCTCTTTTTGACTGAATTTAATTGCATTGTGGATTAAATTAAATAAAATCTGCTTAAGATGTCGCGCATCACAGTTAGCAATTAATTTCTGCTCTGTAAAATAATGCTTTATACTTAACTGCTTTTTTATAGCATTTGAATTAAGAAGTCCTATAATAGATTCTACCTCTTCAACTACATTAACAGGTTTTGCTTTAGGTTTTACTTGCTGCTCCTCTAGGCGGCTGAGATCAATAAAATCGCTTAGAAGCCTTAAGAGGTGATCACTATACTCTTTGATATAAAGAATTGATTTTCTATATTCAGGTTTAATATCCTGACCGATTAAAAGGTCTAGGCTTTCTGCTGAGCAAAGTATTGCACTCAGTGGATTTTTAATCTCATGAGCAACCTCACTAGCTAATGTCCCGCGTTGAGAGAGTCTTGCTTTTGCAGCCCTCACATCCTGCTCTAATTTAGATACACGATTACGGTACCAGCGCTTATCACGCCATGCCTGCCAAAAAGCAACCGTTGCTACAAATAATGCAATAAGAGAGACTGACACACACCACCTATTAACCGTTTCTGTTTATATCGGATTAATTGGATCAGATCTTAAAGCAAAGTAATATTATAGAGCGTGCTGGAGATGAAATATAAGTCAAATGATATCGCTAACTTAAGTCTTATAATGGCTGCTGTTATGGGAGGCTCAGTCCCAACCGTTATGAAATTTGTCCTACGCGAGCTTCCGCCTCTTACAACATCGTTTCTGCGAGTGGCGCTGCTGTGCATAGCCCTCCTCCCAGTTTTAGTAAAAAATCGAAATAAGGTGCTAATACATTTTAATCTCGCGCGACCTGTAGGACTCACTTGGGCTGCTAATATAACTTTTTTTGTAATAGGTATTCCACATACTACTGCCTTTGTATCACAGTTACTATACGCATCTGTTCCGATATTTATGTTAGGAGTAAACCGTCTTTCTTTGAAGGAAAATATCACTACAAAGCAACGATTTGGATCCTTCTTAGGTGCTCTCGGAGTAATCTCGATCATCAGCAGCGGAGCCAACCTCACACCCGGTGGACTTTATGGAGGCGCACTTGTTTTAACTGCTGCTTTTTTGTGGACATTATATCTGATCTTTCTTAAAAGATTAGCGCCACACCTCTCTGTCTTTGAAGCCACTGCAAGCTCTGCAGCCTTAAGTACACCACTTGTATTTGCTGCAATGTATATTTCTGAGGGGTTTTCTGGGTTAGTGCTGCTGCCAGTGATTTCAATCGGCACCTGGATTGCACTAATCATACTTTCCTTAGTAACTACACTTGGATATATGATTTTCTTTCAGATTGGGGTTAAGCATGGCTCCGCTTTTTTAGCGAGCAATATGATTTTTATATCGATTCTAGTCTCGCTCTTGGAGAGCCGCCTATTATTAGGGGAGCCTATTACAGTATCTATAATTTTAGGTGCTGCAATATTATTATGCGGAGTTTATTACGCTAAAGGCCAACCTGATATCAAAACAGCTAACGTGCCCGCACCAAGCTCTTAGCTACTGAATACGGATCACTTTTTCTATCAACACAGCGCTGTGCCATGCGCATAAGGCGTTTTGAGTCATTTGCAAAAACACGCTCCAGCACGATTGAGCTTGCTAATCTAATGATATTCTCCTGGATGATTTTTAACTTTCTCTCTTTTCCCTGTGCTGAGCTCTTAAGCCAGCGTTGATGCGAAAGACATTTTTCAACAACCTCCGTTACTCCATCACCTTGTGTTGCAACAGTTCGCAATATTGGAGGCTCCCAGTCTTCTTTTTTATTTTCTACCAGAGAAAGAAGGGTACGCAGATCCTTGTGCAAGATATCAGCACCTTCGCGATCAGCTTTATTTATTACAAAAAGATCTGCAATCTCGAGAATGCCCGCCTTGATCGCCTGGACACTGTCACCCATGCCTGGAACTAGAACAACAATACAGGTATCTGCCGTACGAACAATGTCCACCTCTCCCTGACCTACTCCTACAGTTTCAACAAAAACAAGATCAAACTTTGCTGCGTCAAGAACACGCACCGCATCCAAGGTAGCCCGAGATAGCCCACCCAATGCGCCTCGAGTTGCCATGCTACGAACGTATATATCAGGATCCTCTACTGTCTTATTCATACGGATACGATCTCCTAAGATCGCACCTCCAGAAAACGGACTACTAGGATCAATCGCTAGAATAGCTACTCTTTTACCGAGCTTACGAGCCTGGACGGCCAACTGGTCAACAAGGGTTGACTTACCTGCTCCAGGAGAACCTGTAACACCTATGACATGTGCATGGCCACTTTTTTTAAAAAGTTCAGACTGAATCTTTCTTACCCGCGGTGAATTATTTTCAACTAAAGTAATTAGACGTGACACTGCTCGCATATCTCTTTGCGGGACCTTTGTAAGCAGCTCTTTAGCGGTAAAATTCATGACTGAATAATAACGGTGAAATTGATTGAGAGCAATGGGGCAGATATACTAGTGCTCCTCCAAATAAGTTTTTTCACGTCTAGCATCACATCGTTGCCCCACCTTGTCACGCTTCTCAGTCGGAAAATCCTCGCAATACTCCAGTATTGCTGCGGATTTCCTCCTTCCGAGGCGTGCCAATCTGGGGCAACGCTGCGCGCTATACGTGAAAAAACTTATTTGGCGAAGCACTAGAACCGCGGGAATCTTGCCCGCATACGAATTCCCTGCGACTTCGTATGCGGGCAAGAGCACGCTACGCCTGGACTTGTTGAGGCTTGCGTCGCAAGCATTTATCTTACGCTGCCTGGTAGCAGTGCCGTGCACTGCCCAGGCGCGTCCCACGGTCCCAGTATACAAAACTATCTAAGAGTAACTAAACCAACTGCTGGATCTCGCCCAAGAGCTGATTAATAATCGTGATAACTCTAGAGTTCGCTTGGAACCCTCTCTGAAGTGTAATTAATTTTACAAACTCGTTTGCGATATCAACCGTAGAGAGCTCAACCGAACCGGAGGAAAGCGTTCCAAATGTTCCAGTATCAGGCAATCCGACAACCGGCTCACCTGACTCTGTTGATTGCTGTAAAAGCTGATTACCAACACGGGTTAATCCTTCAGGGTTTGCGAAGTTTACCAATCCAATCGAACCGATAACTGCCGTCTGGCCGTTATCAAGTACGGCAAATATCTGTCCGTCTCCTTCAATACTAACACTAGTAACAGTACCGATACCCTGTCCGTCCTGGGTGATGCCGCTTATGTTTGAGCTTGAGGAGAACTGGGTAAATGGGTCAAATGATATATCAATCGTACCGTTAGCAACTGATCCATTATTCCATGGAATAATCGCTGTTAGATCAGAGCTGCCGGCAGCAGGAGTATTGGTACGTGTGCCATCACCATTGGCAAAGGCTAAGGAGATGTTCCCATTAGGCGTAGTAGCACCGTCAACGATTAGTCGCGGCAACCCTGTTGCTGAGCCGGTTGTATCAACATCCTCACTATTAACATATCCTCTTACAGTGTAGGCATTAGAACCGGTATGAAAGAAGAAAAATGTAAGGGTATGGAAGGCGCCTAGTGAATCTGTAATGTCTACTACAGTTGAAAATTCAGATACCGCATTTAAATCAGCATATGTTGTAGTAGTAAGCCCGGTCGTTGCTCCTGCATTTGATACAGTAGGGATAGAGGCTGCAGCTATCGTTGCGGCAGAAGCGTCAACGTTACCAGAAACAGTAACAGCGGTTGTAGCAACACTATCCTGAGAAACAGTATTTATATTTATCCCCTCTAATGTGCCTGAACCACCAGCTGGAAAACCTAATACCTGCAACCCGTTCTGATTTACGATATTACCTGACTCATCGACCCTAAAATTTCCTGCACGTGTATAATAACGCGCACCGCTATCAGAAACTGCGAAAAATCCGTTGCCATCGATAGCTAGATCAAGTGGACGGCTAGTAAACTCCAAAGTACCCTGGGTAAAAATCGGAGTAACTGCAGAGTTTGAGGAACCGCTACCAACCTGTTTGCCAGATGTCTGTCCACCGGCTAGCAAGTCCTGGAACTCGGCGCGACTCTGCTTAAACCCTAAGGTGCTAGCGTTTGCAATATTATCACCGACAACCGCAATAGCCACACCAAAAGCACTTAAACCTGAACGTCCTGAGAAAAGACCGTTTAAAATACTAGGCACTGTAATTTCTCCTTAAAAAAACCTAAACATCGTATCTGCCCAGACAAAGTGTACAATTTTACTAGCCTGGAATACTAACCTCTGTAACATCAGCTGGTGATACCTCACGTCCACCAACTAACAAACTCGGGTCCGGTCCTGGAATAAAACCACTAACTATGCCTGCTACAAATCCTTCCGGCTCTATCTGACCGCCTAGAGCATTTTTTGCACGAATCTTAAAGTTATAGATCCCGTTCTCTAGATCCACACCTGTAAGATTTACCTTATGCTTTCCAGCTGCTACTGAGCCAATTTCTAGTGTTGTTCTAACATTACCCAGCTGATCTATGATATCAATCGCCAGGTCATCAACATTGTCTTCCAGATCAAATTTAATAATTCCTCCTTCCTGTCCTGATAATTCTATCTCCTTGCTAGTCAGAGTGACTTCATGACCGAGATATGCAGCAAGCGAATTCAATTCTGCTGCCGAATCTGTGCCACCGATTTTCTTATTGATCTGAGTTAACTGCTCCAACTGTGAGAACTGAGCAAGCTGCGAAGCAAATTCCTGATTATCCATAGGATTTAGAGGATCCTGATTTTTCAACTGAGTGACCAATAAAGTCATAAACTCATTTTTGTCGATCTCTGAATCACTTACCTTACGTGCTTTCTCTGATTTCTGATTTAATTCAGAGATCAAGCTTTGATTCAATGTCGACTTACCGATGTTGTTTGTCTCGTCTGCCATAAAATCTTAACTTTTTAAGCTATCCAGTGATCTTTCACCCTCATTTCGTTATTAACAATATCAAATTCCTGCGTTAATCCCAATGCGAAATCTAACTCACTCTCGGTAAAAATGGCCCGCCTGTCCTGCGTATTTGTCTGCTGATCCCTTCTATTTTCCTTATGACCATCGGACTGTACGGAAACTGTTACCCGATCTACGTTTAAACCGATCGATCTTAGCACTCCTTGCAATTCATGTACCCGCTCTCGCAATAAGGTTTGAACCGGGCTTGATTCAGCCACAATCCTGGCATGCAGTAGCCCATCACGCAGCGATATATCCACTTTAACACTTCCAAGCGATGGTGGATCAAGACGGAATGAGAGGTTTTTGCCGTCCTTTGATTTAGCAACCTCTGAAAGTGCTTCCTTTACCCTATCAAGGGTATTTATCTGCTGTGTGCGAGTAAGAGTCTTGGGGCGTTCCTCATTATACTTATTTGAATCTACTGCTTTAGTTGCTGTAGTAATGGAGACATTTTGTGTCGCTGTAGTATTTACTTTCTGCTGAGTCTGAATTTTAGTAGAAGAAGCTTCAAACACTTGGCGTATTGCCTCAGTGATTGCCTGCCTTTCAACACCGCCACGCACTACCTGCTCTGTCTGACTGACTGGATTTATCTGCACAGATTTAAGCTGAACTTCACCCTCGCGTTTGCTGACAAGAGCATCTTTAAATGCTACATTTTCAACTATTTTTTCGTTACTGTTCTGCTGCAGCTGCTCCTGAGTTACAGCTCCTGACTGATCAGGTGTTTGCGTCATACTAACAGCTGGCATCTCTGATTCTGCTACATGATTAGCTTTCAAGTCAAAATGCTTCTGATTGCCTTCATTATGTTGCTGGTTTAACTTATTAGTTGCTACTGCTACTCTCTCTGTCGAAACTTTACTTTCTATCACTGCGCCTACTTCTAACAGTAGCTCTGGATCCTCTCCCTCTCCCTCTCCCTCAGAATCGTTTATTTGAATCTCAGGCTCATTTTTATGATTCTGCTTTACTGGAGCTATTATTGCTGACTGTCTTACTATATCCTCCGCCGAGAGAATGACATTTTCTAGTACTGACTCTGTACTCTCATCTTCCTCTGAGATCACTACCTTGAGATCGCCTTCCTCAGTCTGTATATCTGCTTCTTGCTCATCGATTAATTCTTTACTACAAATATCGGAATTACATTCAAGCTGCTCATTGGTCAATTCATCACTACTAACTTCAGCTGGGACTTCTTCTGGCAACTCAGCTCTCTTCATAGTATTCTGTGGTTGAACCTCATCTAATAGACCGGTTGGCAGCTCAACCTTCTTCACCTCCTGAATCTTATAGCTCTCAGTATCGAAAAGCTCAGAGGAAAATAGTGCATTACTACTTATCTTGTTTGCAGCTTTACTAAGAAGATCTGAGAACTGCTGATATAAGGCTAAGTCCTTTGCTGTGGCTTGGCTGTCCTGAGGGACGGTTGCTGCTCCTGGAGTTAGCGCGGCGGCAGAATTTACCTTAGACTGGTATATTTTTCCTACATTTCGCATGCTTTGCCGTCAAAATGCCTTAAAATTACGATAACTTATAATAGAGCAAGTGGTGGGCCAGGTTTAGAGTATGCAGGAACAACGCATTTCAATAAATGCTTGAAAAGATTTGAATGAGTAAAGTTACAGATTAAATGTAGCCCTAGGCGACCGACAGGCAGTCTCACAGTTTCTGGAAGGGCCTCTAAACTGACTTTTTGCAAATAGAGAGTTCCCGGGCAGAAACTAGTGCTCCTCCAAATAAGTTTTTTCACGTCTAGCATCACATCGTTGCCCCACCTTGTCACGCTTCTCAGTCGGAAAATCCTCGCAATACTCCAGTATTGCTGCGGATTTCCTCCTTCCGAGGCGTGCCAATCTGGGGCAACGCTGCGCGCTATACGTGAAAAAACTTATTTGGCGAAGCACTAGCTACATCCTACGAACCTGGCTAAACATTTTTGTCATCATCAAAGCTTTATCGCGGGACATCATCGCCAGGATCTGAGCAACACGTTTTTCAGGCATACGTGATAAGAGATCCAACGCAATAGTTTCATCTAGACTCTCCATAAGCTCTGCAGCCTCTTTTGGAGTCATGGAGCCATAAACATTGGCGAGACTCTCCAACTGGGAAGATTTCTGTTTTTCATTACTTTGCCTAGCTTGCTTTAATTCACTAGATAACTCTCTAAGCTCGGTTAGTTTTGCAGCAAATTCCCGATCTCGGCTTTCTATCTCATGCTCCTTAGACTCTAACATCTTACCCTTTTCATTCAGCTCTACTCTTCTTGAATCAAGCGAAGTAAGAATCTGCATATCCTCTCTTGAGAACGTTACCGCCTCTCCTGCTCTGCTAGGCTGTACAATAGCAGCCTCAGCAATATTAACAGCTCCAAACTCACTTGCTTCCATAGCACTTACAACTACACGCAACGAAGCAAATAATAGTACAAATGCAATAGCCATCTGATTGCCCCGACTTCCAGATCTGCGCACAGGCAACATATTTACTGTAGGCTCCTTAATATCAACCTGCTCCTGGGGTTTTGCTATATTTTTTATGCTAGCTCTAGGCTTGCCCGTGTCAGATTTCATAATAGACGAGATCATCTTAGCAAGATCTTTAGCCGAGCTGTCATCAGTCTGGGCTTTAGCTGACTTTTTTGATTCCACTGTAGCCATGGCCTTATGAAGATCTTTATATAGCTCTGCCACCTGATCCCGATTAAGATCTTTGTTCTTATTTTTATTTTTCTTGTCTTGCATAATTTATGCTCCTAAATATATACGTATAGATCCCTTACGATTGCTCCATCTTATTTCCACGTATAATCATTAATTCATCCATACTATTATCTTCCTCACGCTGCACTAGCTGCCTGTACTCCTCTTGCTTCTTAGCTTTTAACGTGACTAATGCTTTGTGCTCCTTAGCTGCCTCAAGATATGCGATGCGTGCCTCTTCCACCTTATCTTGAAGCCTCATTATCTCTAACTTCATGATTGCAGTCTGATCCATAATCCTTTTGGCATATGCACTGCTCAATAATATCTCTCCTGAACTAAGCATATTCTTTCCATCAAGATCGACTCTAAGCCCTTCCTGCTCCAACCACACCAAGCGATCCTCGGCTTCTCGCACCTCAGCCAGCCTCAAACTTAGATCACGCAGCCGCTCCTTTCTTACCGTATCTCTGTAATTAAGTATCTTCTCTAATCTAAAACGAAATCTTTTCATAAACTACCCGGAAAATACCTCGGCTAACTGTTTCCAGCTCTCCTCAATACTAGTTTTGTCATGCGAGCGCTGCTTGAGAAATGCTGTCAGTTTTTCAATGTATTTCACTGCTTTATCCACACGCGGATTCTGCCCAGGTTTATATGCTCCAATAGTAATAAGATCCTCTGCATCTCGATAAGTTGCCAACACGTCACGTGCTTGTATTGCTAAATCGTTAATCTGTGGAGAGACAATGTCGCTCATTACTCGAGAAACACTCTCTAAAACCTCTATCGCAGGATAGTGTCCACGTGAAGCCAAGCGACGACTTAAAACGATATGTCCATCAAGAATACCACGCACAGCATCAGCTATTGGCTCATTCATATCATCGCCTTCTACTAGAACCGTATATAGCGCTGTTATTGCACCTGCCCCCTCGGTTGTACCCGCTCGCTCCAAGAGCTTCGGCAACATGGCAAAAACTGACGGCGTATACCCACGTGAGCTAGGCGGCTCACCTACTGCAAGACCTATCTCACGCTGCGCCATAGCCAAGCGTGTAATAGAATCTATCATCAGCACTACCTGCTTCCCTTGATCACGAAAATACTCTGCTAATGCAGTTGCCATAAATGCAGTACGTATACGCAGTAAAGGGCTTTTATCACCTGTAGCTACTACAACAACTGATCGCTTTAACCCTTCCGGTCCTAGATCACGCTCAATAAACTCACGCACCTCTCGACCTCGCTCTCCAACCAGTCCGATTACATTGACATCACTATGTGAGTGTTTTGCAACCATACCCAGCAATGTCGACTTACCGACACCGGATCCAGCGAAAATGCCCATACGCTGACCAGCACCAACTGTTAACATACTATTAAGGCAGCGCACTCCAAGATCAAAACATTTACTAACACGCGTTCTTGTCACCGGATCAGGCGGGTCTCTATACAGAGGAATAAGATCACCTTTAATAGGTAGCGGTTTTCCATCTATCGGATTTCCTAATCCATCAATAACACGGCCTAATAGATCATTTGAAGCAAAAATCTTAGTCTCAAATCCTTCAGCAAGGATCTCTGTCCCAGGCCCGATGCCATGCAACTCAGAAAACGGCATAAACAAGATACGATCCTGATTAAAACCTACTGCCTGAGCGCGCACAGTGCTCGTAGAGCCCTTAAGTAATACATTTGCACCTATTGGCACTAACGGCCCGTTACCTTCAACAATCAAACCACGAACATCGGAGACCTCTGCCCGTAGCGCAAAGCGACTCGATGAGTCAACTGCTGAATATGCTTTTTCAAATGCGCTGCTCATATTATTTTGGTCGCACTAACTTAACCACATTGTCTTTTACCCGTTCCCAAGCCTGCTCTAGCTGATAGTCTAGTTGACCTGAACTAGTATCAACCACACAGCCGGACTTTATGGATGGGTCTGCTTCAAAATTCCAATTATCCTCTTCCGTGCTCAATACTTTTCCTAAACCCATAATATTTATAAACTCCAGATCCTGTGGGCTAATACGGATACGCTTTATTTGTGCCCCTTGTGATTGCGAGATCGCCTCCTTTACTATCCCTACAAGGTACTCAGGATTTATTTCTACTGCATTGTCAATTATATGCTTGGCTATCTTTATTGAGAGCATTACTGCCTGAGCCTCTACCTGCTCTACCTGTTCTGCCAGCTGTTGTTTTAGATCAGCAATCAGCCCGGACATACGTCCGTTTACCGTATCTAATGTTGCGGCATTAGAGACCTGAGCTTCTGCCATTGCTGCACTTTTACTATCTGCTGCTATCTGCTGTTTGATTGCTTCAAATTCAACAGCTGTCATACTAACCATCGGGACAGCAGCTGCGTCCTGTTTGCGTTTTATCTGCTGCTCGGTCTCTTCAGCTACATGCTTAGGTAGATGCCAGCGCTTTTCTCGCTTCTCCTTTTCAATCCCTCCATAATCTGCAAACATCGAATCGACATGAGTCCGATCTGTCTCTAAGACCGTCACTTCTAGCGGCTCAAAGCTTTGAGACTCACAGGCGTTGCCTACAATTTCGTACGTATTTTCCTCGTACGGAGTACCTTTGTACTCTGATTGAGAGATAGGATTTGTCGACATCTTTATAACCTTCCGTCATTTAACCAATAGCGGATGAGGAGTGCCGCCTGCTGTGGATTCTCCTTCACTACTCGTGAGTTTTCGGCGATGACCTCTTCTAACTGCTCCATATCAATTGCCGGTTCATAGGAAGGCACCTCAGCTCTAGTCTTTTTCTCCTGCTCGAGCTCTTTTTCGAGATCCTCAATGCCAGTTGGAAGGAGCCGTGAGAGATCTAATTCAGCCTCTGTTGGCGTTACTAAGAATTTAACTAGCGGCCTAATGACTACTAGAAAGAAAAGTACAACAAACAGTATCGGCAACCCTTTAGATATTGAATTGAAAATCAGATCCTGAGTAGCTTTTTTATCCATCTCTTCTGCCCAATTGGTCTCAGCAACATGAAATGGGATGTTTTCTACCGTAAGTGTATCACCACGCTCTATATCAAGACCTACTGCGCTCTTCGCTACCGCCTCTATTTGACGTAACATCTCTGGCTCGAGAGGTTTAAATACCTTCTGTACAGCGGGGACTGCCCCTGCTGCGGCCTTCGGATCGGCAGCAGCCTTTATCTCATCATATGTACCATCTACTAGAACTGCTACAGAGAGTCGGGTGAGCTTGCCGCGTGGTGCAGAGCTCTTAGTAATAGCCTTTGATACTTCATAATTCTTGATCTGTTCCCGTCTTGATGAGGCATCTTTTCCTGATTCAGTAGGTGCAAGTAGTGCCGGATCATTTGAAAGGTTTGAAACTACTCCAGGTACTCCGCCTCGAGCTAGAGAGCCCGCGCCCTCTTCAATACTACGCTCAGAGCGCATTACTAGTCCACCCGGATCATAGCTCTCCTCCTCCCGCTCATTTGTTGAGAAATCAAGGTCGGCGGTAACGCGCGCAATAACTTTACCAGGACCTACTACCTTTTCTAACATCTGTTCGACACGCTTAACGAAACCATGCTCAACTTCGCGCTGATATTGCAGCCTTGTGGCCTCAATGCCTAATGCCTCTTCTTCATGTTCATGCTTAGTAAGCATATTCCCATAGATATCAACAATTGTGACGTTTTCATACTTTAGTCCTTCGACACTGCCTGCTACAAGATTTGCAATACCTTTGATCTGTCTCTGATCTAATTCACCGCCTGGACGAAGTTTGAGCATTACAGAGGCTGTGGCTTCGCTCTCGCGCTTTACAAAAACTGTCTTTTCAGGTTGAGTAATATGAACACGAACACTCTGCACCGCATCTAAGCTGCCGATTGTTCTCTCTAACTCACCTTGCAGAGCACGAAGAAACTTAAGCTTTTCGACAAATGTTGTACTTCCTAAACTTGCGCTGTCAAAGATTTCAAATCCGATTGAACCACCTTTTGGAACGCCCTCTGACGCTAGAGACATACGCAACTCATGTACCATATCCGGTGGTGAAATCGCTATTGTTGTCCCATCTCCGCGCACTTCATACTTTATTTTTTGAGTCTTAAGTCGCTGCACCACTGCCGCAGAGTCACCTGGAGAAAGGTCTGAGTAAAGAACTACATAATCAGGACGATTTGCCCAGTTTGATACAAATATGATACCCATGACCGAAGCGCCAATCAGCAGCGGGAAGAGTAATTTCTGTAGCAACGGGAGCTTAATGTAACTTTCAGCTAACTGCGATAATATTGCACTGGGGTCTAATGATGCTGCCACTTTTTACTCCACTAAAACTAAATCTGTGTTCTTAGAACCTCTTCATAAGCTCTGATGATTTTGCTTCGAATTGTGTTCATTAATTGAAATGCCACATCCGCTTTTTCTAAAGCAATCATAGCCTCATGCGGACTATTGCTCTTCCCTAGTACAACATTATCAATATCTTTGTCTGCTTGAAGCTGAAGCTTATCCACTTCACTAATCGTCTCTGAAAAAACCTTTGCAAAGCTCTTCTCATTTCCTTCTGGCGCTTTTATATTGTCCAATCCTTGTGTTTCACGGTAACGATTTAGCTGCGCTATCGAACCGATACCAGGTTTAATTTCTCCAATTGACATATATTACCCTCAATAATTTCGTTTAAGCTCTAGCGGATATAGCCTCTGCGTCCTGCGACATTTTGCGTACCGACTCCATTGCTGTAACATTGGCCTGATATAACCTACTTGCTGTCATCAGGTCAGTCATAGTTGTCACTACGTTGATATTCGGATAAGAAACAAACCCATCAGCATTAGCATCCGGATGACCGGGCTGATATACCTGCTTTGGCTCACTCTGATCCTCTATTACTGCTGCTAGTTTTGGAGTTGATAAGGTCATGCGATCCAGAACAGAACTAAATCCACTCTGCTGCGCAACTGACATCTGTACTACATCCTTACGCTTATAAGGTCCACCTTCTTCAGTTCTTGTGGTTTCTGCATTAGCAATATTCGAGGCCAAGACATTCACCCGCATACGAGCGACGCTTAGACCATTTGCCAGTACCTCCATTGTATTATACATAGCTTACTCCTTAACGTTTGCTTAGCGTTGACCTTCTCTTATTGCTGTTTTAAGTAGTGCTAATTTTTTGCGCATTAAGTTAGCACTGATCGAATACTTGCCTGAGTTAAATGCAAGCCGCCCCATCTGCAAATCAATATCTACATTGTTTCCATCTGCCTTAGTCGCTCCAGATAAGTCCGGGACAAGATGTGCATCTTTCGGTCCTCCTGCATCCATATGCTTTGTGCTGGTAGTCTTTAGAGTCGTAGTGCCCTGTTCGACAGCTCTCTCAAGCTCGTGCGCAAAGTTTAAGTCGACAGCACGATATCCCGGTGTTTCAGCATTACTAATATTACTTACGATTGCCTGACCTCGCCGCCATGTAAGGTCTAATGACTTGCTTAGTCCAGCAGAGGTGCGATCCCATAGTGATTCAAGTAGTAATTTCATTTTTTCGACACGGTCCTCCAATGGCTACTTAATGCAAACAGCGTGCAGAGCTCGGCTCAATATTTTGCTTAGTAATTCCAGACTATTAGGTCGTGCTTTAATTAGTTGACGTGTCAGATATTTGACGCCTTGTTGGCAATTTTGTGTGGATACATCGCTATTCGATCTACTAAGTTATCAGTGTTCACCAGATCGCCGAGCACAGCTATTCCATCTACTCCTGCGGCCAAAACCTGAGCTGCGTTCTCTGCAATAATTCCGCCTATTGCAACAAGCGGAATATTTACAAGTTTTCGCCAGATCCTTAGTCGCTCAACTCCTTGAGGTAAAAAGCCTGTCTCCTTGCTGCGTGTACTAAAAATAGGGCCATAGGCGATGTAAGAGGGCCTCAAACTTTTAGCATAGGCAAGTTCTGACAGAGAATGAGTGCTGACTCCTAATCGCAGCCCTGCCTGCTGGATACGGCAAAGATCCGCTCGCTCGAGATCCTGCTGCCCTAAATGAACTCCGTATGCGCCATACTGAATGGCAAGCTCCCAATGATCATTGATGTACAGATTTAGTTTATACTGAGAGGCTATATAGATTGCGGCTTTTACCTCGTTTGCTAGAGCAGTAGCGCTAAGATCTTTTACCCGCAACTGTACTGTGTGGACTACACCTGCCAACTTCTCTACTAGATTGGCACGCGCAACAATTGGGTATAGTCCGAGTGATTGCGGTAGGTGCGATTCAAATGCTGGCAACACAATCTGCTTATCATCAATATTTGGTACAAGCTCCGGCAAATCCTGCGCTTCTACCGGCCAAGGTGCATGCAATAGTCGAGACACACCATCCTCCTCCACGGAGGTGCGCAGTGCACGGGTAAGATAGGCCTTACCAAGAACAGCCGCATCTCTTAGTGAATATTTAAGAGCAAGTGCAGCTGCGATAGCTGAACTTAACACACATCCGGTACCACGTGTTCTGGCGACTAAGCGCCTAGGTGCACGTAATGCGACACAGCTCTCTCCTTCTGATAGCAAATCAACCACTAGCACAGACTGCGCATGTCCGCCTTTGAGAAGTACGTTTCTAGCACCAAGCTTTACAAGCTGCTGAAGAAGTTGCTCTGGTGTTGAATCAGCAGAGCTGGAATCGGCAAAGAATTTAGCTTCAGGGATGTTTGGGGTTACTAATGTTACAGCAGGTAGAAGGCTCTTGATAACTATAGCTCTATATCTATCTATTTCATCTTTATCGATCAGCCAGTCCCCACTCGATGCCCAAATAATAGGATCAAATACTACCGGAACCGAGAGCTTGGATATCGCCTCCAAAACAATTTCTACTAATCGGACCGTTCCGAGCATTCCGATCTTTATTGCTGCAGGAGGAGCGCTCTTAAGAAGTTCATTTAAAGTTAAAGAGACCTGCTCCTCCAGAAACTCTACTCTTTTTACTTGATTGCTATCCTGAGACGTATTGGCTGTCCTAATCTGAATTGGTTTTAAGCCTAACGCCTTTACTACACTAACATCCTGTTGAATACCTGAAAAACCTAGCGGGTCATCTCCGCTAATACACCATATATTATTTAGTTCATTCATTATCACAAATCCGGCAGCGTAGCAGGATTAAGTCGGCTAATGCTAATTATTTACAACCATCAAAGGCGCACCTACATAAGGCATACTGACATGGGCATAATGCAAAAGTAGCGCAAAAAGCATCGTAATCCAACCGATAGGGAGGGAGAATAGCACACCTACAACAAATCCAAAGTCGTACCATGCGCTAGGATTTTCACAGGCATACATCTTAACATCTAAAAATAATCGCACTAGAAGAGTCCAGGGAGCCAAGACTCCATGCCATAATCCAACTACAAAACTCTGCTCGTTTTGACCAAGCCTAGGATTAGCAAAAGCCATATCTGCACATAGCAACATAATCCCTAAAATAAGAAGAATTCGATCCAACCGCGCACTTTTAAGCAAGGAGAAACGTATCATATAGACCTCCAAATATAGGAACTTCGTTCAGATGATAGTATCAGATCTAAATGTTCTAAGCTAACGGTATGCTAGTGCTTCGCCAAATAAGTTTTTTCACGTATGGCGCGCAGCGTTGCCCCAG
>CAZKXU010000033.1:0-31677 GCA_964556665.1 uncultured Bdellovibrionales bacterium
CAAGGTGGGCAACGATGTGATGCTAGACGTGAAAAAACTTATTTGGAGGAGCACTCATATGTCCTGAGTCAGGACATTAGCGCAACGAGTCTATAATTTCATCAATCGTCGGACAAATTCCAAAATATAGCTGGAACTGTTTCTGCACTTGGTGAACAAACATGGAGAGCCCGGTAAATATCTGCATTCCACGAGCATCGGCTGCCTGTAAAAATGGGGTAAGACTATCGGCTGGTACAAGATCGAATGCTGCACGGGCGCAGCTCAATAAACTTTCCAACTCGCTGCTTTCAAAGGTGTGAGAACTCGGTACTGCATTAATTAATAGATCGAAGGAGCGCTTTTCTTGAGCTTCAGCTAAACTCAGCGCATGTATGCCAAACATGGCAGCTTTTGCGGCAACACGTTCTGCATTTCTCCCATATACACAAATCTCATCTGCTCCAAGTCGCTTGAGCGCATATGTTATCGCACCCAAAACTCCCCCTGCGCCGTATATCAAAATTCGCTTGAGTGGATAATCTTTTAGGACTCCAGTAATTCCAACATGATCTGTATTGTAACCTACGAGTCTACCGTTTTTATTAATGATTGTATTTACACTCTGCATCTCCCGTGCATCATCTGCAACTTCATCTAACTCCCCCAATATCGCCGTCTTAAGGGGCATTGAAACGCTGCATCCCGATATCTCAATTATACGCATCGCTTCGGTTAATTTAGACGCTGAAGATGGAGCCCGTCTCGGTAAATAAATGGCGTTAATTCCATACCGCTTGCATAAAGTATTATAAACTTTTGCGCCGCGATTGCCCGGCACTTCTGAGACAGAGAGATATAGCCTTGATTCCTTATTTGGAAAGATCACGCAACTCTCCATCAAGCATTAATCGTCCTAATGAAAATAAAAATTTGTCAAAAGGGTAATGATGTAAAGGCGACATATTTAAAAAGATTATGGGAACAAGTAATTTAATTTTTTCCCAATTTAGTCCGCGTCTGGCAACATAGCTTTGCAACTCTTGGCTATATTCTTTCGCTTGCGCTCTCTGCGCGTAATCTAAATAGGCTTCCTGCGCATTCTCTTCAATATAGCAGAACATATTATGCTTGATATAGTCATAGTTAAGAATTAATCCGCCGTAAAGTTTGGCTAGGTCATAATAGATATCACCAAATTCAATTTGGCCGGAAAAGTCCTGGCGCCAGTCAAGTAACGTAAATTCCTGCTTTGAAGGATTGAAAAGAATATTATCGAACTGAAGGTCTCCATGAAATGAAACCGGCACGCCATCAGCCAACAACTCCCATGGCACCTTGGCCAACAACTCAGCGCTTGACATGACCAATTGCTCATTTACTATTTCTATGCGGTCGCAATCTGGATATTTATTTTTATATTCTGTTAAACGTTTATTAGTTTTTTGTTGGTAAAAATCTTTACAGCATCTGCTTACCTCTGCTGCTGAAGTTTCAATCGGAACCCATAGTTTTTGGTCAAGCCATTCCAGCAACGACCTAAATAGTTTAGGTGTACAGGCCTCATACAAAGAATGTCCGGGAACCAGAGGATAGGAGTAAAAACCGGCTGAAGCAGCATTCACGCTTGGAAATACCTGTGGATTAAGTGCTGCTCGTTTAACCCGTTTCTCGCTTATTTCATGGTCTGCAAAATATTTTATTACTTTGTCGTTTACTATATATATAGACTCATTAAATTTACTGAAATCGAAATTTTCATAGCGCCGCACAGTATGTTCATATTTAGCGGCATCACCCACATCAATCCAGTTAAAAGTCTTGGCTCGTGCCGCCCCTGTATCAACTAAGGCGTGAATTCCGTTTGAAATCTGGTGCTCACCACGTATTAGTCCAGGAGTAGTCAAACTTCGCCAAAAAAGCTCATGACTTTTAATAAAGCAGAGCCCGATAAAAGCCTTAAAATCTGCTCCCTCTACCTGCTCCTTGTCGCGCACAGAAATGATATGTTCATTGTCGTCAATTTCAAAGTTACAGTAACTTGCTGTACATTCAGCAGGAACTTCAGCCACACCGAACCAATCATATTCAGTAGAAAGATATTGATTGCCCTCCCATAGCGTATCGCAAGCCACAAAAAAAAATGGCTTTTCCAAGAGCTTTTTACAACAAAGCAGTGAATGGCCTGGCCCACTGCCTAGTCCACTATAATTTTCAACTTCTATAAACTCAAAATTATGTTGCGGATGTGCCAATTTAAGATAGGTAACTACCTGCTCTGCTCGATGGCCAACTGCAACCACAAACTGAGTATCTGCCGGAAATTTATCTATAATATGAGAAATGATTGCTTTTTTGGCTATCGGCAGCAGAGCCTTATTTAAGGAGTCGCAGTAACCCTCCATCCTACTCCCCTGTCCGGCAGTCAAAATACATACGGTATGCTTGGCATTACTCATCAGCTTACTCGATGCTCCTCTTCAATTCTCCCATTAGGCCGCTGTGCATCATCCGCTACCCTAATTACATCATCCAAATGTGGTGTAGAAGTTTCGTATAAGAGGACATCCCCCAACGCCTCTATGCGATGCAACACTGGAGGCTCCACAGAAAGAACAGCCATCGGTTCCAGAGCCACAGTGGCAATATCATCAGCGCTAACATCCATGCTCTCGCAATCCGGATTCTTATTATAGTGTAGACGTGCTTCTCCACTTATGAGCACATTAGTTTCTTTCTTGTAGCGGTGAAATTGTAGGCTGGTTTTATGTGGCCCTTTAATGAAAATCTCCTTAAAGGCGTAACCTGGATGTTCTCCGTTAAGCCACAGTTCATGACCCCATGGTTTTACAACTTTCTTAAGATTCTTATTGGGTATGTGAGTGATAGATTTAGTCTTCGACGTGCTGTTTGCTCCAGCAATTAAAATCACTGCTGATTTAGCTGCACATAATTCACAAGTTGTAGGGACTGCTTGATACTCTTGCTCTCCTCTTTCAATTTGGATGACGTCACCACGCTCAGCTTTCTTCCCCTCAACCTCAAACATAAATCCCTCGGGACCTCTTACACCAAAAATAGTGACAGAATTTAGATTTGGCAGTATGAGTGGCGTACCAGCAAAGAGAGTACACATTGCGTAAAAGTAATCTTTGTCCGCAAAAATATAATCTGAGCATCCTGTAATAAGTTTTTTAACCTGATTACCACCATAATTATGCATGCTTTACCTTTCCTGCATTAACTTAACTATATAAACTGTTCAGCAACTGGACGAGTATTCCTACTCTCTGCGGCTCCGATGTTTATGTCATTCATCGCATCGTGAAAATATCCAAGATTCCAAATCATGCGCTGCAGTTGTGCTTTTAGAATCTGGGTCAGATAATGATCTAAGCTCTCACCATTTTTTTCGAAAGTTCGTGCTACTGATTCTTTAATCTCCTGAAATTCTGGCTTCGAGAATGAATAATGTCCAGCTATTATCGCCTTTTCCAAATCTGTCGCTTGTGAGTCTGAGCTTAACCATTTTTCCCACTTGCAGGAGTCATAGAAAATCCTCAGCATCCCTTCCAGCTCATTTTTAAGCTTTAATGCACGACACAAGGTTACTAGAGCTTTTGACTCTGCTACGCCTAACTCTGGAGCAATATTGACTGCGCCTACTTGGAGTCGACGGCGTAAAGACATGGAACCATCACTTAAATAATCTCCATTATGCTCTTTTACAAAAACACTGTTGATGTAGGCAATATCTACTAAATGGCTTAAGGTTTTCTCCATTGTTTCAACCGCATATTTTTGATCATATTTTTCGTTACGTCGTCCTTCGGTAAAGCCGACATTGCGCATCTCTTTAACCAAAGTACCTGTTTGTACTACACAGAAAAGAGGCTTTCGAAAGTTATTTTTGTCGCAGAAATTGGTGACGCTTTTTAGAAACGAGACAAGCTCGCGCGCCTCGGAGTATGCGCCGGATTGTTGTTCGGTTCCTACTTCGATTTCTATACTTCTTCCAAGAGATCTAGCAGTCTCATTTACGAATCCGTACAGTTCAAATAGGAGAGACAGGACTCGTTCATCTGTCAGGTTGCAACCTTGAATCGAAGGATCCAAATGTAATATGTCAAAGCCACTAGCGATATCTTCTAAAAATGAAGCCTTTGCTCTTCGCAATGCTTCGTCAGTACTGAGCTTAGCCTCGGCTTCGCCCTGCCAAGGTCCGCCATGATCTCTACATAAGTGCACAAAACCTTTATCTTGCGATCTAACGTACTCACTAAATTTACGAGTATTCCAGTGGTTAACATAACCACCGCCAAAACTTTCCGTATCAATTTGCCGGCGACTTGCAATTAGTGGGATGGGCTGTCGTATCTGATTAGCTAATCCGATTACTGCGTCTACACAATTTTTGGACATAGGACCAACACAAAGCAAGCTATGCTGCGATGTTTTCATATAGTCACGCAGATCAATTAAAGGTTGAGTACGCCCTTCAATTTCGATTAGTCTTGTTAAATTGTTCATACTTAAGCCCTACCCTAGGCATTCCACTGACCACTCATTTTTAAATCTTTAGTAGGAGGAATCTCCCGATTAAATGGCAGAAAAAACTTCTCCAAAAGATGAAGGCATGCTTCTGCAACTGCCCGATCCCCGCCGCAGCGTTGTGTTACAAATTTAGCTGCTTGTCTGGCATATAAATCTCCGTTAGCTGGAGCTATTGAATAACCGACCTCGCGAAAAACATACGGATCAAGAATCCCATCACCCATATACACTACCTCTTCTAACTTCCAGCGTTCCTTGATCCAATCAATGCGTTTTATCGTGCTAACTAATTCGAGAGGCATCTTCATATCGTTTACAATACGAGCTTTGCTAATATCAAAACCGACCTTGTCACCGCTAACGAAATGAACTTGCATGTACGGCTGTAAGAGACTCAATCCATCATGGTCATCCGGTCCAAAGGCCTTCATAGCCTTACCATCAACGGTGTAATAAAACTTTCCGTCGGTCATCACACCGTCAACATCAATCAGAAAGATTTTTGGTTGGACCATCTCTATTCGCCTATTGTTAGACTGTTGCTGTAGCAAATTAGGATGCGCGTATATTAGAACGGGAATGTTATACTTCAGTTCTATGGAATAATTTTGGCTACCCCTCCTAACCTACTGTAAACACAGGTAAATTAGAACGAATAGAAAGCGTACTGTGACCACCTCTCCATTGCAATAACAATCATTTTAATTTGTCTGCGGCCTTTATATTAGTGACGAAGTATTTGGCAACAATTTATGTTTATAACTAGATAGTTTGACTATACAGCATAGGCGCTAAGTCGAAATCAATCCTTGTGTACCAGAGTTCCCTTTCTACCCTTGGGGTGTACCTTTGTTTCTTTTAGAAAGCGAAGTAGTCGTTGCTTAAGTTCACTCCAATCACTATGAAACGCACAATTGTACCCTGATCTACACTCTTTTTTTTCAAGAAAACAGTTAAGTTGCAAAATTGGATCGTCAAGGCAGCGCGCGACGTCATACAAAGACAATAAATTCTTTGAGCCCTTAAGTCGCACCCCGCCATTAAGCCCTTTTTTAGAATCAACAAGCCCACGTGCACTTAGTGTCTTCATAATCTTTGCAAGATACGGCCGTGGTATGCCTGTAGATTCAGCGAGAGCTTCTATAGGCACATATATATCATCACTACATCCCTCCAAGTATTGCAAAGCTTTGACCGCATATTTAGTGGTTATACTTAACATAATGATGTTTGCTGGTTAATATATTAGGCATAATAACATGGCACTATTTTGAAGTACAAGAAAAATTTAAAGCAACTTGACTTTTTGTCGATATGTTACTATACAAAAGATATAGAGGTCTTTTTATCTGTTACTGTAACATAACTTGCATCTTATTTATGGAATATATGAAAAAAGGATTATTGTTAATACTAGCACTGTGCGGAACATTAATAATTAACTCAACAATTAGCTATGCATGTGAAGAGTGTCAGAAAAAATTTCAACAGTTAGTTTTAAAGGGAGAAAGCGGATCGGCACATGAGGAGGAGTTTGCAAAGTTATTATATTTATCGGATAGTCAGTCGCAAAACTCACCACGCCTCAGCTATCAACCAGCTGCGGCTATTAACCCCAGGGCCGATCTTATAGCTCCTCAACTTGGCACTCAAAACTCTGAGCAGCAAACCAAATCCATCCATTCAAAGATGCCAGATACCGGGTTTGTGCCACCTGGTACCAAAGTAGATAAAAAATTTCATATCACTATGACACAAGGAGAAACCTTCCTAGGGAATGGTGTAATGTACAAAGGCTTTACGATTGATGGCAAGCTACCAGGCCCGACTTTAATCGCTGAGGAGGGTGATGTCATTGAATTTACGGTTGAAAATAAAGGTACAGTGCCTCACGGGGTATCGATTCACGCTGCTTACACTCAGACCTCAAAATATTTCGGTAAAATTCCACCGGGTGAGAAGCGTACTCACATATTTAAAGCTGTGTACCCAGGTGTTTATATGTATCACTGCGCTCCGGGAGGACACGCCATTCCGATGCATGTGCTGCTTGGGCAATACGGCATGCTGGTGATAAAACCAAAAACCATGAAATATAAGATGGAGGAGGAGTTAGGAAAAAAACCTGATATAGAATTATATCTTCTACAACATGAGCTATATGCAAGTGGGAAAGAGGCGACGGAGGGGAATGCACTTTATACGATGTTTAATGGCAAACTATTCCGCTATGCTGAAAGCCCAGTTAAAGCTCGCCCAGGTGACTTTGTACGGGTGTATTTTCTAAATGTTGGACCTAATAACCTATCAACATTCCACTTGGTAGGCATTATTTGGGATTATGCTTACTGGCAGGGCATGCCCAACCCAGAAAATACTTATGTCGGTGGTCAGACAGTTTTATCTGGCCCAAGTGACTCTTGGGTAGTTGACTTTAGGGTTCCGAATGATGAGGGAGCATACCTAATGTTAACTCATGCGGTAGGATCTGCCAGCCGTGGAGCGATCGGAATACTCAAAGCTGAGAAGGGCGTTGAGCGCACGGCTCAAATTCTGGCTGATGGTCCAACTTATACCGCGGATGAATTAAAGGCTTATAAAGCAAAAGCGGTAAGAGAGATCTCGCCACATGAGCCAGGATCTGATGATCTAAAGAACCCTTATAAATTACCGCAAGGCTTTACAACAGCAAATGTAACTATCCAAGGCAACTCTTATTATCCTAAGGTAATCGAGGTCCCAGTTGGTACTACTGTAAAGTGGACTAACGAGGACGTATTTACCTTCTTTGACGGAGAGTTTGCTGGAATTCACAATGTAATCGGGATACAGGGACCTGAGCCGTTTGCTTCTAAATTACTTGGACATGCAGAGAAGTTCTCATATACGTTCACAAAAGCTGGAGAGTATACATATATGTGTACTCCACATCCGTATATGAAGGGAATTGTAAGGGTTGTTGATCAATAAAAGGAGAAACATATGAAGAGGTTATCAGTTGTAAGTATACTGTTGTTGTTTACTACTAATGCACAAGCTGCAGACCTAGAGAAGGGTAAGCAAAGTTATGCTACCCGATGCACAGCATGTCACGGTTTAACTGGATTGGGCGACGGAGTAGTCGGCCAGTCTTTGCCTGCCGGAACTGTGACAAACTTAGTTAAGGGTCCTTTTAAATTTGCCACGGATTTGGCAAAGTTAAAGGAGCTGATCGTAAAGGGAGGAGCAGCATTAAATTTAAATGCGATGATGCCACCTGCCCCTTCGATAGAGGCTGCTGAGCTCGAGGACCTGTCGCAGTATGTGCTCTCTATGCGAAAGTAAGTAAAAGATTTTTCAGCTCATTTAATACGTGCAGTGATCTCCTCGTAAACCTCTGCTACTGTACTCTTTGGACTTACCTTACGCCAAACGCATACGATTTTACACTCTGGGTCTACTAGGAAAGTATCTCGCGCTGCACTCTTAAGTATTTTATTGACTATATTGCCCTCTGCCTTGAGCGCTGTTGCAAGCTTTCCATCATCATCGGCAATAAGTGGGAAATTTAGATTATATTTCTCGCGGAAGTTATTATGAGAGTTCACCGAATCCGTACTAATCCCAAAAACATTTACTCTGCGAGTGCTGAACTCTTCCATAGCATCACGATAGCTACAAGCCTGAGTGGTACAACCTGGAGTATTGTCACGCGGGTAAAAATAAAGAATCGACCAAGCGCCTCTTAGATCATCAGGCAGCTTAATCGAATCCTTGGTATAGCCACTAATTTCAAGGATTAATGCAGGAAGTGTTGTCTGTATTACCTCATCTACCATTGTATTAACTAGATTCTGTCCGGGAACTACGTAATCACTCATTGACTCCGGGCCTGAGCGAGCGCGGCTCGCTCCCTGGGGCAGCCGCGACTCGACTGAGCTCGCCGAAGTCTGGCTGCCCCTACAAGTTTAACCACACTTTTTGAGCAGTTACCTGACTACCAGTTAAGCGCCCCAGCGTTCTGGTATTCGGTGACACGTGTCTCAAAGAAATTCTTCTCTTTGCCAAGGTCGATCGTCTCACTCATCCATGGAAACGGATTTTTTGTGCCATACTGAGGCTTTAATCCGATACGCTCCAACCTACGGTCAGCGATAAAGCCGACATAGTCACGGAACATAGGTGCAGTCAGGCCGAGAATGCCGCGCGGCAGACAATCGACAGCATAAGCATACTCTAGCTCTACAGCCTCTTTTATCTTGTTAAGAATATGCTGCTGAAACTCAGGGCTCCAGAGTTCAGGATTCTCCTCTTTAATACCATTAATTAGGTCGATGCCGAAATTAAGATGGATGGACTCATCCCGTAAAATATACTGGAATTGCTCCCCTATTCCGGTCATCCTATTCTGACGGTGGAATGAAAGGATCATGACAAAACCGCTATAGAAGAAGATCCCCTCCATGATTACATAGAAGCCGATTAGATTCTCTAAAAACTTCTGCGCCCCTTCTTTTGTTGTTGTAGTAAAGCCTGGCTTAAGAAGATCAGCGGTAAGCTCCATCTCAAACTTATCTTTGTTATGAATGGTGTTAATTTCATTATACATATTAAACACCTCGCTTTGATCAAGAGAGAGTGATTCAACGATATAATGGAATGTATGTGTATGGATCGCCTCTTCAAATGCCTGCCTTAGAAGATATTGACGCGCCTCAGGGTTTGTTACCTGTCTAAAGATACCAAGAATAATATTATTTCCGACCAGGCTCTCCGCAGTACTAAAAAAACCTAAATTACGCATGATCACACGACGCTCATCCTGAGTTAGCGCGCCCGACTTCCAATACTCAATATCCTTTGCCATTGGCACCTCAGTCGGCATCCAATGGTTTGCACATCCATTGATATAATGCTCCCAAGCCCACTTATACTTAAGCGGCATAAGCTGGTTTACATCAACCGCATTGCAGTTAATGAGCCGCTTTTCACTAGCCTTAAAACGGCTTGGCTTTTTTCCATTTGCATCATCATCATTCGCACTTCCACCTGGAACATCATCAAAATTTAACACATTTATCTCCTCTAAAGAGTCTTTCATTGTTGCATCCGGCTTTCACTCACTTCCCGCCACCTTCAGTAGCGCAAAATGTTGAATACAAAAATGACGACACTATATCTTAAAAAATCAGGCTGCGTGTCATGTATGCGACTTACAGCTTATTCACCAGCCAAGCGAGTATTATTATACAATCTACTGGCAACTCTCACACTCTCCATCAATCCCACACGCTCTGCCACTTGGAATAGGGTTTGCGGTTGGACTAACGACAGCTGCCTCTGTTACTTTAGCAGTATCATCCCGGTCTACCTTTACATTACCTGAAGCTGAACGGTTTTTCATCCAGCGCGGCTGTAATCCACGCCTATTAATGTCGGTGGTAGATTTCTCAATCTGAGTAGCGCCCAGCGACCTAAGGTAATAAGTAGTCTTTAATCCTTTGCGCCATGCAAGCAGATACATATCATGGAGCTTCTTTCCACTTGGCTCGGCGATATAAAGATTTAACGACTGCCCCATATCGATCCATTTCTGACGCCGACTGGCACACTCAATCAGCCACTCCGGCTCAATTTCAAAAGCAGTCAGATAAACTTTCTTTACATCATCTGGAATTCTTTCTACCTCAAGAATTGACCCGTCAAAATACTTTAAATCATCAATCATCTCATCATCCCAGAGCCCAAGCTTCTTAAGATCATTTACTAGGTATGTGTTATAAACAATAAACTCCCCTGAAAGATTACTCTTTGCGTAAAGGTGTTTATAGGCAGGTTCAATTGATTGTGTAACACCAGTAATATTAGATATGGTCGCTGTAGGTGCTATCGCCATAGTATTACTATTGCGCATCCCAAAACTCCTAACTGAGTTGCGCACCAACTGCCAGTCAAGCTTAGCAACAGAGTCTATATCCAGATACTCTCCTCCTCGCTCTGTAGCCAGCAAGCTCATTGTATCTATTGGCATTAAGCCACGATCCCATTTCGACCCCTTATAACTCTGATATGTTCCGCGCTCCTTCGCAAGTTCACTGGAGGAGAGAATTGCAAAGTAAGAAATAAGCTCCATACTCTCATCCGCATAGCGAACTGCCTCGTGGCTGCCGTAGCTTATGTGCTGGATATAAAGAGCATCCTGAAAGCCCATTAAACCAAGGCCAATCGGACGGTGTCGAAGGTTGGCGTTCTGGGCCTCTATAGTTGGGTAAAAATTAATGTCGATTACATTATCCAACATTCTCACCGCAGTTCTAACTGTAGAGTGAAGGAGCTCTCGATCTATTCCTTTCTCGGTTGTATGGGCTGCTAAATTAATAGATCCAAGGTTACATACCGCAGTCTCCTCAGCCGTTGTATTTAGAAGAATTTCGGTGCAGAGGTTTGAGCTATGCACTACACCTGTATGATCTTGAGGTGAGCGAATATTGGATGGATCTTTAAATGTTATCCATGGGTGCCCAGTTTCAAACAACATACTGAGCATCTTTCTCCACAAAGTGATCGCTTCGATTTTTTTATAGAGCTTTATTTTCCCTTCATCCACCATTTTTTCGTACTGAGCGTAACGCTCTTCGAATGCACGACCGTACAGATCATGAAGGTCAGGCACGTCACTTGGGCTAAAGAGTGTCCAGCTACCATTTGTAGCAACCCGCTTCATGAAGAGATCTGGGATCCAGTTAGCCGTGTTCATATCATGAGTGCGGCGACGATCGTCTCCGGTATTTTTACGTAATTCAAGGAAATCTTCTATATCAAGGTGCCAGGTCTCAAGATATGCACACATCGCACCTTTTCTCTTTCCGCCCTGATTAACTGCGACAGCAGTGTCATTGGCAACTTTAAGAAATGGGATTACGCCCTGACTCCTCCCGTTTGTGCCTTTAATTCTAGCCCCGGTAGCGCGCACATTTGTCCAATCATTTCCAAGCCCACCTGCCCACTTAGAAAGCTGCGCATCGTCGGATACTGTTTTAAAGATATGCTTTAAATCATCCATTACCGTGGAGAGATAACAGGAGCTAAGCTGTGGATGTAGCGTCCCAGCGTTAAATAATGTTGGGGTACTAGAGGTGAATAAAAATTGTGATAGTACGTTATAAAATTCTATGGCTCGACGCTCTTTCTCGGCTCCCTCATTCACAGCAAGCCCCATCGCCACTCGCATCCAAAATATCTGTGGAGTCTCGATACGACGCTCCTCATGATGTATGAAATAACGGTCATAAAGTGTCTGCAAGCCAAGGTATGAGAACTTCTGATCACGATCCAACTGCATCGCTGCCCCAAGTTTATCAAGATCAAAGTGAAGAAGTTTAGGATCTATTCTTTCAATCTCAACCGCCTTCTTTAGATAATCCTTGAAATAACTCGCATGTGATTTTACAAGATCAGGATCAGCAGCGCTTTTACCAAAGGTTTCACGATAGATGACATCGAGCAGTAGACGCGCTGCTACATAGGTATAGGCAGGCTCTTTTTCTACCTTGGCACGTGCTGCCAGAATGTTAGCCGAATCAACCTCTTCAATCTTTATGCCCTCATAGAAGTTGCGTACTGACTCTTTCAGAACATCCTCAGCCGAGACCAGATCTCCAAGCCCTTTACAGGCGTGCTTAATACGTCTACGCAACTCTCCTTCCGTGACAGTTACCTGCTTCCCATCAGCTGCAACTGCATGAAACTCCTGCCCCGGCACCTGAATGCTAGCTGCCTCCTCCTCCTTGTACTCCATCTCCGGAGTCAACTCCTGCATTGCAGCTTTAAGAGACAAAGCCTCATCCTCTTTTGCTCTCTGAATAGCACGGGAAGCGCGGTAGATTATAAAATCCTTTGCGACCTGGTAGAACCCCTCGGCCATCATGGTACGCTCAACTTCATCCTGGATTAATTCTATATGTAGGGTAGCGCCGCTCTTCGCTAGTGCCACTGCTCGAGATACGACCCGATTTGTAAGAAGATTTACAGCAGTGACTGTCTCCTCCGGTGTTGGTCCTTCTATTTTAAGGGAGGCCCTAAAAGCACGCTCAATCGCAGCCGCAATTTTCATCGGATTGAAGCGAACCTGTGTCTTACCGTCACGACGAAATATCTTTAGATTGCGCGGCGAATCCTCACGCAGCGCCTTATGATCATCCCTATAAATTATATACTGCCTTGCGACCTCGTAGTTCTCACTCTCCATTAACTTAACCTCTACTAGGTCCTGAATTCCCTCTACTGTTAAACACTCTCCAAGCTTTGCCTGCTGAAGTGCATCCTTAACTACCGCCTCCGAAACGCGCTGAACTGTACTATACGTGTCCTGTGGAAGTGGTGCTGTAACCGGAATATTTAGTGTCGCACGAAAAGCTGCTTCTACCGCGCTGGAAATTCTCTCCTTGCGGAATGGAACCAACATCCCGTTACGCTTTACTACTGTAAAGCCACGTGCTTGGCCATGAGCAATATCAATAGTCTTATGAGCGCTGCCATTTACAGGAACCTCTAAAAGCTTCTTCGTGATATTTCCTTCTGTGCTTCCTGTTGACTGCATGTAAAATCTCCTAATACTACTAAAAACTTACTAACACCCAGCACCCAACCATCTGGGCATACTTACTAACTCACCTGGAACTGGGATTTCTTGAAAAATTAAACTTAGGTTCTAAACACTACATATAGTGACAAACTCCCCCAACACCACAACATATAGTACAGTAAATCTATGCTGTCCATATAGAAAGAGAAGATAGGTAATGTTTTAATGAAAAGTTTTTTATCTCACCAAGTAAGCACCCAGAAACACTGAGATAGATTTTTGAGATTATTTTTTAAAATTGAACTACTGTTCGCTAAGGATCTCATTGCCGCAATGACAACTTTGTAAGTGATTGAATCTACCTGACTCTCGATCTAATTAAATCGTCCTGTTGTGTTCAACAATTGCTACCTCTAAATTTTCAAGGACAGCGTCTGGGATCAGAGGATCATAATCTAGTCTAAGAATTTTTCTTTTCTTTCTTCCCTCAATATAAAATGAGACTTCACGTGCATCAGAAAAGGATGGATCCTGATCTGTAAACTCTACGATCCGTCCCAGTGAATCGACAAAGCCACGTAGAAGAAAACGTTCGGAATATGTAGTAGGAAGAGAGAGCCTCATGCCGAATACTCTCCCAAGCCGCCCCTCCCCTCTAAATATCCTTATATTATGAGAGATACTTAAGGACTTGGATTTTATATATTTAACTGTTCGATCCTTAAAGTAAATTGTCCTTAGCCAGTCTGAGATCATAAATAATCACTTGAAAATTCTGGATTTCCTTAAACTCCAGATATATAGTAAAGATGCCTTTATGCTAATCTGGGTTCTAAACCGCCCACTTAGCCTGTATTTCTCCTGTTTTTTTTTAAAGCATGAGAAATACCCTTATGTTGCAACATAAGTTGCCGAAGTCGAAGCCCGAAGCCCGAAGGGCGCAATTCTCATACTTCGTATGTGAATTGCGGGTTAGCACCCTTTTCCTTGTTATGATGTCTTTACTCGCTTAGGTGATGATATGCGAATGATCATTCTAGTCGTATTGCTGCTAACCGGATTACCTGTGCTGCCCTCTTCCGCCGCTGCAGAGCATCGGAAACCTGCCTTACTTGAGGATATGCCGCGCAGTGAGGTTATGAAGCTTTGGGGCGCACCGAACGAGAAACTCGAATTAGAGGCGAAACGGAGTGAATTGTGGCGTTATAAAGATGCAGAGGCGAATTTTCATGAGGGAAAACTTGTGAGCTGGTCATTTTACAATGCTGAGATCCCAGTTGCTGTAAAGCCGGAGGAGCAGGATGATAATGCGCTTACAGAGGAGACGAACAGCGAAAATGAGGCTCAGTCTGAGCTTGAAGCAATCCTTGATTCAATTAGCGGAGGCCCTGAAGCCCAGATGCCTACTAAAGCAATAGCTCCACCTGACAAAGGGAGCAGAATGCCGTCCTCACCTAGCTTCCTAGTGCCTGGCCGAACCACTACCCAACTGCCAGCAGAGATCCTTGGAGAAGAGTAAGAGAGCATGCGAGAAATTCCGAAAATAAAACTATTCAATACGTTGTCTCGAACTGTCGAGGAACTTAAACCTATTCAGTCCGGAAATGTCAAAATATATTGCTGTGGGCCGACAGTATATAAGTACGTTCATCTTGGAAACCACAAGACCTATCTGTTTGAAGATCTGCTAGTACGAACATTGCGTTACTCAGGCTTAAAAGTTACGCATGTTATGAATATTACAGATGTTGGCCATCTTGTCTCGGATGCTGACGACGGAGAGGATAAGATGGCCCTAGCGGCCCGTACCGAAAAGAAAAAATCTTTTGAGATAGCTGAGTATTACACCAAGGCCTTCTTTGATGACTGTACAAAGCTTAACATTATTACGCCGTCAGTCGTTTGTAAGGCTACTGATCATATTGCCGAAATGATTACCCTGATCCAGAGAATTGAAGAGAACGGGTATACCTATATCGCCGGTGGAAATGTCTGTTTTGATGTTAGTAAATCAAAAGAATACGGACGACTGGCACAGCTTGACCTAGAGAAGCTTGAAGCAGGTGCTCGTATAGACGTTGATAAAAGTAAACGTAATCCGCAGGACTTCGTGCTTTGGTTTACCAAATCTAAATTTGAAAACCAGGAGCTGCAATGGGACTCACCCTGGGGTAAGGGTTATCCAGGCTGGCACATAGAGTGCAGCGCTATGGCGATGAAGTATCTAGGTGATGAGTTTGATATACATTGCGGCGGAATAGACCTATGCCCAGTTCATCATTGCAATGAAATCGCCCAATCTGAGGCTGCAACCGGGAGGCAGTGGGTTAGACACTGGATGCATGGGGAATTTCTATTAGCCCATGGCGATAAGATGTCGAAGAGCAAAGGTGCCTTCCTCGTACTAAACGATCTGCCAGCTCAAGGGATCGATCCTATTGCATACCGATTGCTCTGTCTTGGCGCACATTACCGTTCTCAGTTAAACTTCACATGGGAGGGGATCCAGAACGCAGCCAACAGCCTAAAGAGCTTAAAGAATACAGTACTTGCTCTTAAGCGGGAACAGCAGGGCTCGCCTACTTTGTCCTCCGTATCTAAAGCAGGTGAAGAGTATATACTGAAATTTAATGAGGCGATTTTTAACGATCTAAATGCCCCTCAGGCTCTAGCTACTACCTGGAGCATGCTCTCCGACAAAGCTATTACATCTGCGGAAAGGCTGACACTTATATCAAAATTTGATGCTGTATTAGGACTTGGTATAGATGGCTGGCAGGAGGAAAGTGTAGAGGTTCCTGCAGAGGTTCAGGAGCTAGCACAAAAGCGTGAGCTTGCGAGAAAAGCTAAAGATTGGAAAGCAGCGGATGAATACCGCACGAAAATTGCTGAGTTAGGGTTTATTCTTGAGGACTCAGCGCAGGGGATTAAGTTTAGAAGAAAGTAAGATATCTTTGTGACCAATCAGATTTAAAAGCCTACTGGGACCGCGGGCATCTTGCCCGCAAACGAATTTACTGCAGCAGCGTAGCGGGCTGGAAGCCCGAGATCCCAGTGGGATAGGAACTAAAGCACCACCCTTACTCAGCAATCGGGAAGTAAAGATGCACAA
Organism: uncultured Bdellovibrionales bacterium; assembly: GCA_964556665.1. Lineage (GTDB taxonomy): Bacteria > Bdellovibrionota_C > UBA2361 > UBA2361 > CAZKXU01 > CAZKXU01. Next base: position 16,209 of record CAZKXU010000033.1, read on the forward strand.
CGGTTCCAGTATGAGGCACTGACGCTACAGCAACTGCACCGTTATGTTTTTTCATGATCTTCTCAGCCATCGCCATTCCTAAGCCGAAAGCCTTTCCTACACCACCGCTTTTGGTTGTAAAAAATGGCTGAAAAACTTTGCCCTTGATATCAGGGGTCATTCCAACGCCGTGGTCTATAATGCTAAGACAGAGGTACTTCCCCTTGGTAAGCTCGATATCTGACCGAGACTCAGTTTCTACCTCGTCAAGGTGGAGCAGCAGATACCGATCCTCAACATTCTGCATAGCCTCAATCGCATTTAGACAGAGTCCTACAATCATCTGAGTAACAGAGAACTCACTAATCTCCACCTCTTTATCGCTTTTAAGGATAACCTCAATGTTAAAGGGGATAGCACCTGATTTATTAAGATTATTAATAACCTCTTCAATCGTTATTTTGAACTTAATGCGCGAGGTCTGAAGCGGCCCCGGCCTAACATATCCTCGTAGCTTACTGGTGAGAAGCACCGCTTTCTCTATGGAAGCCTCCATTAACTTAATCTGGCGTTCGAAAGGATTACTATTCGGATGTAGAGTAGAGATCTTGTGCTTCATAAGATCTACACAACCTCTTAATGACCCTAAGAGGTTATTAAAGTCATGTGCAACTTTTCCTGAAAACTTTCCAAGAGTTTCTAAGGTTTCCGTGCTATGTTCTTCTTCCTTCATCTCCCGTTCTCCCTTTTTAGAATAAAACCGACTGCATTAAATAGGTCTGCTGCCTCGAAATCTGCCCTGACCGGAAAAAGGTTATCACTTCCTGCCTTCCCTGTCTTTACAAGAACAGTTTTAAGCCCAAGATCTGCTCCTAGTTTTATATCGCTGCTCATATCTCCGACTATAAAACTATTTTTCAGATCGACCCTAAGCTCTCTCTCTGCCCTTAATAGCATCCCTCCCTTAGGCTTTCGGCATTCGCAGCCTTCTCCTGAAGTGTGAGGACAAAAGTAGATCTTATCAAAAAAAACCCCGTTTGATCCAACTTCACGTAGCAGCCTGGCATTTACTTTGAAAAAATCCTCTTTTGTGTAGTAGCCAAGCCCAATACCTGGCTGATTAGTCACTATTATCAACCTAAAGCCTGCCTTCCTAAACTGCTTTAATGCCTCCAATGTCCCAGGGATAAGTTTCACCTTCTCTGGTTCGTGCAGATAATTTACCTCTTCAATCAGTGTGCCATCCCGATCTAAGAATACTGCTGGTCCTGACGCCCCTGCTGGAAGATCTACGCAGCTAGCCAATCCTCCGATCTGAGTCTCTAAAATTTTGTTGACAATCCTTGATGTTGAGTGCCCTGCTAAAGCCGGTATGATCATAACCTTACCACCGTAGCTCTCAACCAAGTCAGCGGAACTTAGCTGATCCTTGGTGTAGTCACCTGCTTTGATATATATATCGGGCTTGAGGATCTCGATATTTTTACTGTTATTCGGTTCATCAAAAATATAGACAAAATCTACGGAGGTGAGTGCAGCTACAACTGCGACTCTCTCTGTTTCTGAGTTAATTGGACGAAGTGGGGATTTATACTGTTTAATAGAGCTATCTGAGTTTACGGCTACTACCAATACATCGACCTCAGATTTAGCACGCTCCAGATAGTCCACATGTCCAGGGTGGAGGATATCAAAGGCGCCAGAGGTAAAACCAAGTACACGACCCTGCTCACGCCATACCGATCTAATGCCTACTAGCTCATCACGTGACTTCAATTTAGCGGTAGAAGGGATCTCCATCTCAGACATTTTATGGGCTAAGTACGCCCGTTACAAGCTCCTGATTAGCCTACCCATGCGTGGGCTTAGTCCAGCTAAGAGAAGTGCATACTAACTGTTTCTTTACATTTCTACTCTTAGCAGTTATCCTTGCTGCATAAAATTTAGCCATATTAGGTACCTATATGCCTCTTAAAATCAACGATACTGCCCCAAATTTCACCCTTTTTGATGCTGACAAAAAAGAGCGCTCGCTTTCCGAGTTTGCAGGTCGCACAGTCGTCTTAGCTTTTTTCCCGGCTGCCTTTACCTCAGTTTGCACTAAGGAGATGTGTGAATTTAGAGATTGGACCAAGCAGTTTGCTAACTCAAATGCGCAGATATTAGGTATATGCGTAGATGGCCCATTTACCAATAAAGCATTCATACAAGCAAACGAGATAAGTTTTCCGATTCTAAGTGATTACTCCCGCGCCGTATCTACACAGTACTGCGGAGTATATAATGATTTTGCAGGTATGAAAGGTTACACTGCTGCCAAGCGATCGGTATTTGTGATTGGCAAAGATAGTAAAGTTAGATACGCTTGGATTAGTGAAAATCCAGGCGCTGAACCGCTTTACGCAGAGATTAAACAGGCTCTTTTATAAATGACTAAAAAAGGCAGGATCAGAAAAGCTGTAATCCCAGCGGCTGGACTAGGCACGAGATTTCTTCCAGCCACTAAGGCTGTCCCTAAAGAGCTTCTTCCCATAGTAGATATTCCTACAATTCAGTACATCGTAAACGAGGTCGTCGCTTCCGGAATCGAAACTGTTGTACTTATTACAGGTCGCGGGAAAAGCACGATCGTCGATCACTTCGACTTACACCCTGAGTTAGAAAACAAATTAATAAGGGATGGAAAATCCGAATTAGCCGAACGGCTACGCGAAGCCACAGCTGCAGTAGAGGTTGTATCCATTAGACAACGACAACCGCTTGGCCTTGGGCACGCCGTACTCTGCGCAAAAAATGTAATTGGAAATGAGCCTTTTGTTGTGCTACTGGGAGATGATCTAGTGGACGCCAAGGTTCCATGCACGAAGCAGATGATTGATGTTTATGAAACATACAACAAATCTGTAGTAGCTCTCCTTGAAGTAGAAAAGGAGGATATCTCAAAATTCGGTATCTGTGGAGGCAAACAGATCTCTGAGCGAATCTTTGAGATAAATGCGATGGTAGAAAAACCTAAAATAGAAGATGCGCCATCTAATATGTCGATCGTTGGCCGTTACATTCTCACTCCGGAGATATTCTCTATACTGGAAAACACCAAGCCAGGTAAATCCGGAGAGATTCAGCTTACTGACGCGATGGAAAAACTGATGAAGAAGCAGGGCTTTATGGGGTACGTTTTTGAAGGTGACCGTTACGATGCCGGTGATAAGTTCGGCTTTCTGCAGGCTAACATAGCCTATGCTCTTAAAAGAGCCGACATTGCGCCAAAACTTATTGAATATATGAAGTCATTAATACTCAAATGACAGAAGAGATTAAGCCACTCTATACGAAACTAAAGCAATGGAAGGATCATTACGGTTCCGCCGGAATCACCGATCAACGCGCCGTGGAGGAGTTTATTATCTGCGAAGCGGATGAAAGTATTAACGCCTTACGCTTTGAACTCCAACTAGTAGTAAGCGGAAAATTTGAAGAGTCCGTATTTGATATCTTAATCGGGAATAAGCGTAAAGCTCGCCATGGAAGCTACGTTGAGTGGGCGAAGTTAATGCTACAGTGGATGGCATCATTTAAGGGGTGATACTGCCAGCATTTTATGCATCTTAATAGGCCAGTGAGAGTAAACAGTAAATTCTTAAAATGGGGATAAATTTACAAATTAAGATCCTATCCAAAGTCGGAGAGGTTATAAGCAGTATTACATGCGAAAGCGGCAGGGTAACTGTTCTTAGTGCTGCTTCTCCTGTCGAACTTGGGCTGTATAAAAGAGCTCTTTCCGGCAACTCAGCTGGTGCCAATGTATTAGTAACAGTAGCTGAAAGACCGTATGAGCCACGGGAGCATATTCTTATCGGATTTGATACAAACCCTCTCGGGGAGTCTGAAAGCGTTGCTGATTATCTAAGAAACTCAGGAGTGCCAAGTAGTGGAATAAGACCACTGCTTATGTCATTCGATATCGCTGCAAAAAATAATATCTCCGTATCCGCGTTAACTCCCGCAGAGAAACGCTCTCTTTTTATAATTGCTGCATGTTATAGCCAGGCAAAAGCAGTCATCATAAATGACCCTTTCGAGCCCGTAGTTGATCAATTCAAAGAACGACTGGCAGAGGCCTTACTTGAGTTTGCTAAAACATCTAAATATCCTGTGATAGTTACAGGACTATCTTACCGACCGGAATGTTGGATAGAGAACCCTCATATCGAAAGAATTCAGGTAGGGGAAGCCCTTCAGAAAACAGTTGGATTCTCTGCTGACACGCAGGATATAAATGAGATATTACGCCAAGTACGAAAATCGGAAAAAGTTGGTGCCCAATCTACTCTGAGCAGCGGTGCTGCTACCAACAAATCACCTCCCCCTGCTCCTATATCTAAAAATACAAAACAGATTGGCACTTTCGAAATAATACGCGCCGCTATCATAATTTTTATTATCTCTGCACTGACTATCATGTATGTGCAGACTTTACATAATCATAGAGCTATGCTTCCTCTGCCAGCTGCGACCCCAACTGCTGCTGCAGTAAGCACAACTCCGCATAGCTTGCCCACTACAAACCCAGTTTCAACTCCGGAGGTGGAGCCAACGGCAACGGCAACACCTACTGCTGTATCAAAAACAATTCCTGTTCGGATAAAGGGAGAGCCCTCTCTCGCAGAGATGTTGGCGACAATCCCCACAGCAATTCCTGATGGACCGGAAACGGATGACTCAGCTCCAGCAAACACTCAAGATAATAGAGAACCTGAACGTAACATGAGAGATACAGCAGAGGATGATAAAGCTCGTGAAGAAGTTAGAAAACGATTCCTGGAGGCAATTAGAAAGATGAATTCGAAAACTCCTGAAGATGGAGACCAGGTGCCGTATTAAAAACAACTTAATACTACCTCTTTTTCTCCTTCTTTTTTGTGCCCATAAAAGTCTTATGGTGATTCGAGATAATCTCAGCCACCTCTTCAGGCGTATCGACTAAGCGGAGATAATCAAAGTCCTCTGCGCTTACTAGCTTCCGTTTAAGCGGCACATCATGCATCCAATCAATTATTGGTTCCCAACAGGACTTATCCATAAGCACTATCGGTCGTATTGGAATATGCTTTACCTGTATCAATTGCCAGGTAAAAAACAGCTCTAAAACAGTACCAATCCCTCCTGGCGTAATGATGACGGAGTTAGAAAGCCGCATAAAATCATCCAAGCGTGAGGAAAACTTATGATGATGCCTTTTGATATCAAGGTGCTTGTTCGGTTCAGCCTCCCACTCTAGCTGAATTGAAAGTCCAAAAGAAAGCGTCTTGGTCTTCTTCTCTTCTCGGCCCAACAGTGCACCCTGATTTGCAGCCTCCATCAAGCCAGGCCCTCCACCAGTCAGAATATCAATCCCTTCCCAGGCCAGGTAACGTGCTAAGCTGAAGACATCTTTATATGCCGAAGTATTCGGACGAATTCTTGCACTTCCAAAGATACAGGTGCGATAAAATCTATTATGGTCGAGCGTGCGAAGCTGCTGCTCGATGACCATAGCGCGCTGATAAAGTGAACGTAAGCGCTCGTCTAGATGTTTACGCTGCTCACTTCTAGCTACTCGTCTAGCTGCTACGACTGGTTTCTTTTCTGCTTTTCTTGAATTACTCACTCTTCCTTCCTATTGAATACAATGACTGATTAAACCATCTGCATCATTATTCTGCATATATATTTAGATGATGAAATCTTGTTTTAATTTACGCTACTTTAGCTAATGTACCTGATGAAGTTATCGGCTCATCTGATATAGATCTGGATGTCTCATGCTCTAAGATATTGCAATCTATCTGCTCTTTTAAAACAGAGGTCCAGGCTTCCCATCCGGAAAAGCTTGCTCTTTCATTAAGAATTTCAATTAATGCATTGATATTATCACCTGGATGCGCATCTGAGAGTGTTTGTAGAGAGGATTCAACGAAAACTAGTGCCTTAATTATGTCATCGAAATGTTCAGGGACTATTCTGCCTGGAGCCCTGCGCACAGTCCTCTTGCGCGCCCGCTCTAGGGCCTTCCTAAGCTCCGAAGCTGCCTGTTCTAGCTCAATCAACTCCTGCTGTCTTAACGGCGTACTATGCAGCCTTGGATTGTGGTGCGGGTGAAAGAACCTATAGATATCCAATCGTTCTATTCTATAAATATATTTTGAGTTTGGACAATACGCAATCTTTGTCTTAGACTTCAGACTATGGCTCGCACCGTAATCTATGCAATCTGGATCCTTTTCCCACTCTTCTTTTTCGGTATTGCGCTTTGGTCCGGGCTAGAGAGACTTGGAGGCCGAGATAAGCGTGACAACATAGGCGACTATTTTAGACAGGGGCTTTTTGTTTCCGGCTGTGTTGCCGCAGCCATTGTTATTGATCAGCTCTTTCTGGAGAGCTTAGTTTCAAGTATCTTCCCGCCCTCCATCCCTTTCATGCTTTTTCAGTTACTGCTTCTTCCATTTGTCTTCTACTTAGCAAGTATGCTTATCGGACCGTCAAAGGCGGTGCGTAGCGAAAAATCTTCACATAAATCTGATCGCAGGAGGAGATAGATATAATGAAGGTAGCTGGAGTAGATGAAGCAGGCCGAGGTCCGTTAGCCGGTCCAGTTGTAGCTGCGGCTGTTGTTTTCCCAGAGGGATATATCAATCCTGAGATCAAAGATTCGAAGAAACTTTCCGCTAAAAAGCGCGAACACTTAGTAGGAGTAATAAAACGGGATGCGCTCTCCTGGGCAGTAGTAGCAGTAGGGCATAAACGGATAGAGCGGCTTAATATATTACAGGCATCCCTTCTTGCGATGAAGCTCTCCCTTGATCGAGTCGAAGCCGATTCGGTTCTTGTGGATGGCAATACCAGGATTAATACTGAGATCCCCCAACAGACAGTAATAGGAGGGGATCGAATTCATCTCCAGATCTCAGCGGCTTCAATACTAGCTAAAGTCTGGCGTGACTCTCTGATGCAAATAATCGATCAGCACTACCCCGGCTATGGATTTACTCAACACGCAGGCTATCCGGTGAAAGCACATAGGGATGCTATTAAAGCACTAGGCCCCTCCCCTATACACCGTGTAACTTTTGCGGGAGTGAAAGAATATGTCTCAATCGGCGCTATCAAGACATTGGAGGAACAGCATCCAACATTGGCTTACGGTAGCTAAGCATCGATTAAGAGCAGGCAGCTTCGGTGAAAACAAAGTCGCCAAAGTCTTTAGAAAAGCCGGATACAAAATAGTAGCGCAAAATTGGAGATGTCATAGAGGAGAGATCGATCTCGTTGCTGTCAAAGGCGTGTCGATTACGATCTGTGAGGTTAAAACTCGGGAGGAAAAGTTCAAGCACTACAACGCGGCACTCGAATCAGTAGATGCCCGTAAGATACAAACACTTGTCGACCTAAGTTATGCCTTTCTTCACAGCATCTCTTATGGAAAAGGAATTAAAAAACCTGCGCTAAGAATAGCAGTTGCAGAGGTATACTATAAAGAATTTCTTTGGATTAAGCGCTGCACATCTATATCTATTAAATATCTTAATAATTACGTATTTTGAAAAATCATCAATTTCAGGTATAAAACCCATTACTTAATGAAAGACACATCACATTTTATATTGTCGTTGCTTGTTGCAACAGCCTTACTGGTCCCACTCACAATCTTAGGACCTTTGAGTTTGCTGGCACTTAATAGTAATGAATTTTCAACTCACGTTCTCGAGTTAGTGCCGTATCTCTGGGTTCATGTACTCCTGCTTATTCTGATTACCTGCCTCTTTGTACTCATACCGAAGCCAGTGCAAACACCGCTGTTGGCTTTTGTGACGATACTCAACGTTTTATTTTACCTGCACGGCAATCTCATAGTCTGGGATTACGGTCCCTTAAACGGAGAGGATATAAAGTGGGGTGCATTTACAAAACAACGCTATGTAGATCTGGTAATCTGGCTTAGCACTTTTACTTTAGCCGTTATCTATTACAAACATTTCAGTACCAAACTAAAAGCGTTCAATATCTTTCTCTTACTGATCTACACCATCAACCTTGCATATACCATTAAAGCTGCTGAGGCCCGCATCTTTCCTCCTCAAGCAACAAAAGAACTCGAACCGATCTACTCATTCTCTAAAGAGAAAAATGTGATTATGATTCTGATGGACGCTTTTCAGTCCCCTGCCTTTAAGGAGATTATTAAATCCAATCCTGAATATCAGGAGATATTCAATGGATTTACCTATTTCCCTGATACCTTAGCATCCTTTACTAGCACTAACCCCAGTATTCCGGCGATTCTCTCAGGAGTTGAATATCTAAACTCTGTCCCGATGAATGAATACCTCAAAACTCACCTTGTGAAATCAATACCAATGGAGTTTAAAGCAGCAGGGTATCAGTCTGACGTTGTATCGCTACCGCAGTTTTGTCAGTATTTTAGTATATCGAACTGCTCATATTTAGCAGAGATCGCCAATGCTAAAAGGGCAAATCTTGTTAAAGCCGAAGCACTTGAACTGCTCGATATCTCGTTATTTAGGCATGCTCCTCATTTTTTAAAGAGAGCAATATACAACCAGCAGTCCTGGCTTTTTCAGCAGCTAATACATAAAGAGTCGGGTAGTGCCATTCATCTAAATTCTAGAAAGTTTGTTGAGCAGCTGACGGACAAGATGAATAATAGGAGCAGCATTCCTACATTTAAATTTTTCCACCTCCTAATTCCACATTCTCCATTCCGTCTCTCCCCTGAATGTCGCTCCGGAAAGATACCGCGCGGCAACGCTAAAAATAGTTATCTGAAACAAACGCGCTGCGGCCTGCACCTTGTTAATATGATTTTTGAAAAGTTAAAGGAGAACGGCATCTTTGATAATTCACTTATCGTAGTTTTAGCAGATCACGGAACTTCTAATACGATCGGCGGACTAGAAAAAATTAAAGGATGGCCACGACCGAATATTGCCCTACCGTTATTACTGATTAAACCTTTCAATGCTGATACTGAAAAACCGATGCTTGAATCCGCTGCTCAGGCGCGCATCGCAGATCTACCACGCACGATCACTGAGATAGCCAACTTAGGAGACAATGTTAAATTTCCTGGAGAAAATCTTTTCAGTTTGGATACTAACAGCAAGCGCAGCCGTTTTTATTTTCACTACCACTGGGACCATAAGTATTGGCGGGCTGAATATCTACCTGAGCTGCACCAGTATATTGTTAACGGAAATGCCTGGCTACAGAGCTCTTGGGCTAAAGGAAAGAGCTATAAAGCTAATAACTAGTGCTTCGCCAAATAAGTTTTTTCACGTATAGCGCGCAGCGTTGCCCCAGATTGGCACGCCTCGGAAGGAGGAAATCCGCAGCAATACTGAAGTATTGCGAGGATTTTCCGACTGAGAAGCGTGACAAGGTGGGGCAACGATGTGATGCTAGACGTGAAAAAACTTATTTGGAGGAGCACTAGCTACATAAGCTCACGTTTATATACTATATTAGTTAGTACAATGAGTAACAAAATTTTAAATTTTCTAATATGCGCCATTCTAATTGCAATAAGTCTCAACGCAGTTGCATTAGCTGATAAATGTAATGTTCAACTTGAGGTTCCCTTTTCGCTTAATAATTGCAAGGTTGTGTATGTTAAAGACAAAGTAGGATCTAATATATTAGAGATATCATTTAAATCAGTTACAAGAGATCCGAAAACATCTCTAACTTGCTGGGAATATAAAGTTAAATTAAAAAAAGATATGGCCAGCTTTAAGCACTGCAATACAGGAAAATTAGGAGGAACTAGAGAATTTAAGATTGGAGATAAGCTTTATCTAGCAGATATGGATGTCCCTGTTTGTGATTCAAGCAGTGAAAAACAACTAACTATGGCTATATGGTTTGGTGGAACCGCTACTCATCCTGAATATAGACGGCAGCTTTACTCTAAAAGAGTAGAAAATTGTAAAATTACTCCCTAAACAAACCATCCCTTGCCGCATTCCCTTTAAACATTGGCCATGGTGCGGTATAGGCTGCATTCGGCCCTGGATCACTATCTAAAACATTTGCAAAATTAGTCCAGCCGTAAAGCATGGCTCTTTTTCGTGGATTATATTTATGTCCACCACCGATAATCATATCCAAAATGCCATCATTGTTGATATCTCCTATCGCTGGTGTAGAGAAAAGACTATCCCAGGCAAATACGGTAGTTATGGGCTCATCAGAGCAACCAAGCATTCGACAGGTAAGAGGTCTGCCATCTGACCCATTGATTACAATGATACCAGTCAGATTGGCTGCTATTACCTCTAATGAACCGTTGCCATCAATATCGGCAATAACTGCTGATATTAAGTTTCCACCGCTTGAATCCTGCTTACTCTTACTATAAGGAATGACAGACCAGATCGGCTCTGGATTTGTTGCTTTCCAAGCTGAGATGCGGCTCGTTCCTGGGCCGCCTACTTTTTTACTCCCGGTCTCTGTTAACACAATCTCCAACTCACCATCATTATCTATATCTGCAATTGCTGGTGATGAGGATGAACAGGCCTGAGTATTTAATGTTTGAAGCAAAGTCCCGTCCGTTGCGGAAAATATTTTAATCCACTTACCAAGCTTGTTTTTACTATCCTGAGGAAAGAAGCAGCCTGAAGCAACAATAACCTCGTTTCCAGTATTAGAGGCTAAAACATCCGCGATTACAGGGCCTGAAACTATTATTTGATCAACCGCAACTTTCCATTCAACAAGTGCTCCACGAAAACTCTCTCGCAGCTTCCGCTTTCTATGCTGATTTGTTTTAAGAGCATAGAGCATGCCGCCGTTACCTGTTGGAGGCTTAATCGCCGTATTCCTAGAGATATCGGTGCCGATTATCATCTCAACTTCCGGATCGGAATCAATATTAACAAAGGAGGGTGAGGACCAAACTGTATCAGCAGCGTTGTAATAGAACCGCGGCGTCCCGTTAGAATTTAAAAGATATACATTTCGATCAAAACTGCCAAAACCAACCTCAAGATCTCCGTCTCCATCAACATCGGCTAAAGAAGGAGTAGAGTATACCGCGTGAAAGTTCTCTGTAAAACGCTGCTTCTTAGCAAACTCTACCGTACTAAATTTCCAGGATGTGCTGCCGTCAGCTCCTTCAAATGCTATCACACCGCCATCACAATCTGATTTACCGAAACCTCCATAACCGATTACTACCTTTGGTTTTCCATCACCAGCCAAATCACCAACAGCAGCACTTGAAAATACACGGTTAGTACCGCTGCCGCATCCATAGTTAGGAGTATGTGCCTCCCAGAGTATGCTCCCATCACTTTTATAGACATATACAACTCCATCAGGACCGGCCAGTGTGACCTCCTTACCATTAGAGCTGTCTCCATCAATTTCAGCGATAAGTGGTGAGCTGTTGGTGATCTCCCGGCCTGATAACTCAACCCCATGCAGTAGTGGTGAATCCGGAATAAACGGTGTGTCATGAGTAAAACCAGGAATGGGATCAGGGTTATCTAGGTAATCAGAATATCCATATGTATGAAAAAAAGTTAGAGCTAAAGCGAGTGATAGTAACCACTTAGAGGAGGACATCTTCATATATCATTACAATAGCAAGTGTAGTGCCTAAGGCAAAGGTGGCCCTTTCATCACAGGGAGCTGCATATAAAAAGGTGAGAGATAGGTGTGGGCATATCACCTATTCGCATAGGGCCTGCCCGGAGCCGACCGTTTCACATCGCCTCTGGCGAGAAAACGGCGGCTCCGGGCGTGAGGGGGAGATCACGGGTCAGGACGCTTGCGGCGCGCCCGGGATCTGTGTCGCCTTCCATCCTTGACCGTCATGGGCAAGGTGGAGGAGGGCGAGACCGAGGGCCCTCCAATTGTTGCGATCCCATTCGGAGGGATCGATCTTCTCGATCTCCATGCAGTCCAGGACGGCGACTCGATCGCCTTCCATGAGCGAATGCGTAGTCGGTGCAATGACCAACTCCGTGACCAAAGACTCTCCCCCTCCAAGCTCGCAAAAAACGACTTCAAAGCCCGCCGTATCGAGGCTCAACTGCTCCTCGATCTGGGTCTTTTGAGCCCTCAAGGGCTCGAGCTCCTGCTTCGTCCCCACCACCAAAAAGGTCCTCTTCATCGGACCCTCCTTTCCTTCAATCCCCATGCGAGCCGTGTCCGGTATGAACACAGCTGGGCACAGGATCCGTGTGAATGAAGTTCGCTAAAAACTTAGCATTACTGGGACCGCGGGCTTCCAGCCCGCAAACGTATTTAATAGAACTATGAGGCGGGCTGGACCACGCTTCGCGTGGACTTGTTGAAGCTTGCTTCGCAAGCATTTATCTTACGCTGCCTGGTAGCAGTGCAGGGCACTGCCCAGGCGCGTCCCGCGCTCCCAGTAAGCAAATATCCGATCCTCACTCAAACGGACCCTGTACCTAAAAAAAAGTACTAACCTTCTACCCACACCATCTCTCGGCTATGTTATGAGTTATTTTAGAATAAAGGTAAACCGGAATAAATCGCTATGATCCTAGGCACTTAATGCAAAATTCTCTGAACTAAGCACTGTTTTAAGCGGGTTGACTACAACTTCACGGGTCTTAGATTCCTCCACCTGGCCTGCAAGAAGGCATTCAAGCTTATGTGCTCTTATAATTTGAAGTGCGCGTGCTGCCTCATTATCATTCACAAAAAAAAGTGTTAGACCAACGCCATAATTAAAAATCTTTATCATCTCAGCAGGGGGAGTGTTAGTGGCAGATTCTATAAATTTAAAGATCTCGTGTACCGGCAACATTTTTTCAATAACGTACTTTAAAGGCTTGGCTGAACGCATGATCTTCTGCCAGCCGTGTCCGGTAACTGGCTGCGCACTAATTGGTGCTACTCCAGCGGCAAGAAGCTCCTGAATTAATGGAGTATATAGAATACTTGGTTTATTAATTGCTTCCCAGTACTGCATGCCACTAGGAAGTTTTGTGCGGTACCCTTCCGGAAGTTTTGTAGCAAGCTCACGTAGTGAGGTAAATCCATTTTCACCTGGCCCAGAACTCTCAACAAAAACAATCTTATTTCCAGGTTCAATATTTCCACTAAGTGGCTCTGCTCCTGGTGGAAGGAGACCAAAGAGCGCGCCTGCGATATCTAGCTTATCAGGATAAATCTTTGTTTTTAGTTGTGGGGTTTCACCGGAAAAATAAACGCAACCAACGCTCTTACACCCCTCCACAATACCATCTAAAAAACCTGACATAAATTCAGGGGTAAAAATTGTTTCAGGGGTACTAGAGGGAAGATAAAGGCCTAAGAGAATGGTTTGCATTCCGCTAGAGGCGGCATCGTTTGTGGTTACCGCTACCGTTTTCAGACCAATATTTTTCCAGAAGCGGTAGGCCTCTTCAGTAGTTAAATCATCTGGGCGCGCGTCGTCGGCAGTCCCGAGTCCCTCAGGAACCAAGGTTAAATAAATTTTCTTGTTATTTGAATTTAGATATTGAGTTAAATCCAGCGCAAATACATTTGAACTTGCACCGAATTTATCATCAGGAATAAAGCCGTATTTAGCGGCAAACTTTACAGTTTTGCGCGAGGCTTCGATGAATGCATTTTTGGCACGGTCTAAGGAGTCGTAATCAACATGATCAAGTTTATTGCCTATCGCATTCATGCCCAGAAATTCCCACATTTTAGGAGAATTAGCAAACCTGTATCCAGGCATTTTTAATAGACATTACTAGGTAAAATCACTACCGGCTGGATTGACTTAGTGACATGCTCCAGAATTCAATCTTAGACTTTTGGCACAAAGGTTGCTTTTAACCTATACGATCGTAGAAAGGGTGAATATTTATTTACGGAGTTAATATGATTAATAGACCCCCCCCCACACACACATCTCTCGTTATCGTCCACACTTAAGAAAGTAGCTCTCTTATCCACCCTATTCCTATCCACTCTTTGTTCAGTTCAGCCTGTTAGCGCTGATTCATGCAAAGACGCAAAAGCGAGTGCTCATACTGAGTATATGATTTGTTTACGTAATGCCGAAAGCTATAATGAAGCGGTGTTATGCAAAGAGGATTATGAGTTCCGAATATTTATTATAGATGGGATTGAGTCGTCGAGTCACGGCACTTCTGAATGTATCTCATTTATAGCAGTAATATTAGCAATCTTAAAGGGAGCACTTTGATCTTGATAAAAAATCGGGAGCAAATACGCACATCGCTAAAGAAGTGTGCTAGATTTTCGGAAATGGCACTAGCTTGGAGGCAAGAATTTTTTTGTCTCTGGTAACAAGAGGTATATGATGTACAATACTGGTAGCAGCAATTATTTCATCTGCAGGGTCACTTTTAAAATCTAATATAGTCGACTGACTAGCTACCTTCAAATCAATTGGCCACAGGGCTATGCGAGATAAGTATTCTTCGATATGGCTCTTGTCTGCTGCTATTCTTTTTAACTGTACAAGCTTAGCTATCTCCCAAAGTACAATCGCTGAAATTGACCAGGGTTGAGAAGATAATAACTTTCGTTCAGAACGTGAAAGCTCATCTGCAAACGCTGCTAATACTATGTGGGTATCAAGATTCAACATCCCACGCTACTCCTGTCGAAAATAGATCGCCGTAAATTTTCAGCTTACCTTTCATGCAGCCAATTAAAGTCGCAGATTCAGCGTGTAAAGGAACAACTTTAGCAACTACCTTCCCATGCTTTGTTATAATTATGCCTTCACTGCCAAGATCCTCAAGTATGGCTAGGCATTGTTCCTTGAATTTGGTTGCATTAATTTTTTTCATATAGACCATTATACCACTGGTCATATTTAGTGTCTAGCCATAATTTATGGTCATTTTATCTGCTCAGCCAAATAAAAAACCCCCGACAACCTTTAGAGTTATCGGGGGTTAAAATACTGGCAGCGTTCTACTTTCTCGGGAGATCCCAATATCATCGACGCTGGAGGGCTTAACTGCCGTGTTCGGGATGGGAACGGGTGTGACCCCTCCGCTATAGCCACCAGAAGAAAATGCTCTGCAAAAAGCATTTACTTCTGAAGACTGGAAGCTGTTAACAGATTTCAGCTTTCTGATGTCAGATAACCGATACCAGAAAACCGATCTCAAATTTAATAAAGTAAAATAACAACACAACTGTGTAATTATTACCGAGCGCAGTGCAACAGCTCAAAAAGTAAAATAGAAAAAAATTAAGCCTCACGGCAAATTAGTACTGGTCAGCTAAATGCATTACTGCAATAACACCTCCAGCCTATCAACGTCGTAGTCTACAACGTGCCTTTAGAAGTCTTATGACTTGGGAAATATAATCTTGAGGCAAGCTTCCCGCTTAGATGCTTTCAGCGGTTATCCTTTCCGAACTTAGCTACCCAGCGGTGCCACTGGCGTGACAACTGGTATACCATAGGTTCGTCCACTCC
>CAZKXU010000034.1:0-31497 GCA_964556665.1 uncultured Bdellovibrionales bacterium
GCAAACGAATTTAATGCTGCTGCGTTGCGGGCTGGAAGCCCGCGGTCCCAGTAGAAAACTTAGTTTACAGTGCACTAGCTTTTTAGGAGAAAAATATTATGGCGGAAGCATTAACATTAAAAGATTTAATAACATTAGAAAACGCAGCTGAACGGATTAAGGAGTTGCCATTTGAAAGTGGCCTCAAACTTCTTGAGGAGCTAGTAACCAAGGTTGAATCCGGGGCGCTGTCGCTTGATAAATCTATTTTGTCCTACGAAAAAGGTGTTGAGCTTATAAATCATCTTAAAAAGTTGCTTTCTGGTGCAGAGGAGAAGCTTAAGGTGTTGAATAGGGAAAATGGGAAGGGAGCGTAGTTGATATCCTGGGACCGCGGAGCTGGAGCTACGCAGTCCCAGGGTCATTTGTCTTACAGAGCACTAATACAACACACCCTTTAATTGAACCCCTGAAAGTGTTCTATAATTAACTTTCTTCACCTCTTTAAGATTAATTCCATGTCTCTTGAAAAGCTCAGGTTTTGAGAGTTGAAAAAGCCCAACTTCATTTACAATGTAATACCAGGACTCATCTTTTGAAATTACAACTTCGTACCCGCCGGGGGAGAGTGGTTTAACTGCACTAGTAATCGCGACCGCTACTTGTTTTGCTATCTCGGTGTATCCGGCAGGGAATGGATGACCGTTTTCGTTGCTGGGATATAATGCATTATCATGAAAAGCTGCTTCACTGAGTGGTGTAACTAAATCAATATATCTTCCCAAGGATTGTTCGACAGTTGCTCTTAGTAGCTGGATGAAATCTCGCTCTGCATTAACAAGAGTTATATAATCAGGCCTCAAGTTGGCAGCCTTACTCTCAAGAAACTTGCGATAGACCATCTCTTTAGTAGGAATAATAGTAAAATAAACCTGAACATCGGATGAGGCAGCAATTTTAATAATTTCCTGAATTACATTTGTAATAATTTTATACCCTGCACGGATTGCAGCATTATCAGGGCTGTTGGATATGTACCGTAACGCAGGGGTAAAACTCATCGTGAGCTCCGGCGAAATCTGAACTTGCCAGACCTGATTAGGATCTTTTTCATTTGGTATCGGCGGCAGTTCCTCAAGAGTAACTTTTGGATCCGGTTTTAATGTACTCCAAAATTTATTTCCATAAACCGTTCGAAAGCTCTCATGTGCGTCATTTCCAGTGTAGATAGCAATTACGACTGCGTTAGGTTGAAAATATAGAGCTTTTTTGAAGGCATACAGATACTGCGGAGCACTCCAACCACCGGCTGAGATGTTATAAACCTGACCTGGGCTTAACTTAAGCGCGCGCTGTAATTGTGTAGGCCAGTTCTCTGTCAGTAATGCATTATTGCCATAGGACTGACTGTCGCCGATGACCACTACCTCGGCGATGCGCGGGACATAGTCATTACGAAAACCAAGGATATCATGTGGACCAAGAAGACGCATTTCAGGAAAAAGCTGCTGGCCGCGCACTATCGTAATTGGATCATTTAATTGAAAATCAGTCTCTTTTAAATCTTTGTCGGGAAAAATATTTTCGTAAAAAGCGGCTTTGGCTTCCCCCATCTGCACGATTCGAAGATCCTTAGGGACACCAAAGAGCTCTGGAGTAAAAATCCTGACTATGGTGACTCCCAGAATTGAGGCGATTAAAACTGAGCAGATAAGAAGAAGATGCTCTCTATTCATGAAAATAATGAAGGCCCGAGCCGGATTCGAACCGGCGAAATAACGGTTTTGCAAACCGCCGCCTTAGACCACTTGGCTATCGGGCCACAATAACGAGCACTGAGGATCGCACTATTTTAGTACTTATAACAACTTAGGATTTAGTTGTCTAACGCATCAGAAGTATACTGGGAGCGCGGGCTTCTAGCCCGCAACGCAGTACTATTCGATTTATCATAAGAGGGAGCCATGAGTTCCAGCAATCAACAGTTTAACCAATTGAAATCATTATATTTTATCTTTAAATAATTAGCGCCAGAATCTACAAATAAAATTCTTTCTGTCGACTAATAGATCATTAGGCATGACACCATCCTTTCTGCGAGTTGGGGCGATTAGATCGATATCGCCCCTTTTTTTTCCTATAATTCCATAGCCTCCCTAGCACTTGTCAACAATTCGCTCTAATGATACATCAGATAAATCGAATTTATAGGGAGACTAAATGGCTTACGTTGTTACAAAACCGTGTATTGGGACAAAAGATCGCTCCTGCGTAGAGGTCTGTCCGGTTGATTGTTTCTATAATATCAAGAAGAAAAAATATAACGATAAATTCTCATTGGATCCTAAAGAGCCAGAGGACTATGGGATGTTAATGATCCACCCGGATGAATGTATTAACTGTGGTGCTTGCGAAACGGAATGCCCAGTTGAGGCTATCTATGAGGATGCAGCTGTTCCTGAGGATTACAAAGAATTTGTTAAGATCAATGAAGAAGAGACCCTTGGACTTAAAGATGAGGAGCTAGATAGTCTGCGTTGTACATCTAAATAAATACGAAGATTTCCACTATAAATATCACCCTCCTCGAGTGTATATTTAAGATTCATGCTTACCTGCATTCTGCACCTAGCGCTTTTTCTTTTTTTTCTCATAGCTCCGCAAGGAGCTATGGCGGATAGCGGTGGACTAGCAAGGAAACTTAGAGAGGTTGTCTCTACACGCTTTAATGATTCAAGCGCTATCTCTGTGCTACGTGCTACTGATGGAAAGCCGATCTTCGAACGTCAAGCATCTATGCCGCTTAAGCCGGCGAGTGTGGTTAAAGTAGTAACAACGTTTGCAGCGCTTACTCAACTTGGTCCGGATTATCAGTTTCAAACTGCAATATATGGGGATCTGCAATCAGGTAATGTAAACAAGCTCTATATTAAAGGAAGTGGGGATCCTTCATTTACGATAGAGAGTGCTTTTATTCTGGCGCGTAAGCTTAAGCTGATAGGTGTGCGCAAAATAGAGCAGGTCATCACTGATGGAACTCTCTTTGCATACGAAACTGAACGGTATGGAGCACGCGCCTATGAGGCAGGAGCCTCTGCGCTTTCATTTAACTATAACAGTTTAACGTTTAAAATCTGTCCACGTTTACCTGGAGAGAATGCGCTTATTTCTGTAGATCCTTGGGAGCTTGGCGTTGGAATAAAAGGTAGCATTAAAACAGTTAAGGGACTCGGATCTTTTACTATCAATGAAACAAAAGGTGGCTATACAGCTAAAGGTACAATTGGTCGCAAGGCGGAGTGTGTTTCGGTTTATCGCAGTATTAGTAATCCAGGGCAGTACTTCGGTAAGGTATTTACTGCGCTAATTAAGGCAGCTGGCATTACTGTAAAACAGGAGCCTGCACCGGGAGTTGTGCCCGCCGATATGCCGATCTTGACGACATTCGATTCTAAGCCATTAAGAAATATAGTGCAGGACCTTAACCATTTTAGTAATAATTTTATAGCAGATCAGCTTCTATACAGGATTGGCGCTACTGGGAATCATGTTACTATGGCAGAGCAAAGTGCACCGCTTTCAAGAGAGCGTGGAATACATAGGCTTAATCAGATTGTTAACGCGCTAGGTGTGAAAGATCGGGAGACTCGATTTATGGATGCATCAGGGCTTAGCCATGCAAATCGCCTCTCTGCGCGTGCGGTTACGACTGTACTATTAGAGGTGCAGCGAAATTTTTTAATTAGAGCTGCATTCCAGAACTCACTTTCGGTAGGTGGAAAGAGTGGGACGCTGAAAAAGCGTAAATTTGACAACGGAGTGTCAATTCTCGGAAAGACCGGTACCCTTGATGGAGTAAGCTCGTTGGCTGGATTTGTAACCGATCTTAGTGGGGTCGAGTATGTTTTTGCAATTATTCAGAATGAGGTTGCCTCGGTTGAGAGAGCTCATTCTAATGAAGAATTTATAGTAAATAGTATAGGTACCTGGAAGTGAAGAGATTCTTATTTGCATTGTTAATTTTACTGTTGCCGCATTTAGCCATTGCTAATCCAATGCACAGTCGACACTCTGTCGAATTTAAGGTCCCTACGGGATTAAGAGCGCGGGTTGATTTTTGGATCGATATTTTTACCCGGTTTGGGAAAAATGATGTAGTCATTCACCATCGTGAGTTCCCACAGATAGTATTTAAAATCCTACATTTTAATGATAATGCCAGTGAGTCTAATCTCGTTTTGCTTGAAAAGCGTAGAAAGAAAGTTTTGACAGCTGAAATTGATGAGATAAAAGATGCAGTTCGCACGCTAGCTACAGGAAGATCGCCTCGCAGCTCGATTGAAAAAATGGTTGAGAGAGTGCTGCGGCCATTACCTGGTGGACATAGGAAATATAAGCAGATCTTGGATGATGACCTGATCAGGGGTCAGACCGGAATTCGTGAGAAGTATGAAGAAGCGATTGTGCGTTCAGGAAGGTATCTTCCGATGATGGAGCAGATTTTTCGTGAGGAAGGGTTGCCAATTGAACTTACTAGGCTCCCTTTTATAGAATCTTCCTTTAACTACCAGGCTTATAGCTCTGCCGGTGCCGCTGGTATCTGGCAGTTTATGCGATCAACAGGAAAGATTTACTTGATGATAAATAGTACGGTCGACGAAAGGCGTGATCCGATCGAGTCGACTAGAGCAGCTGCGCGATACCTAAAGCATTTATTTAGTAGTCTTGGGACCTGGCCATTGGCAATTACCTCTTATAACCACGGCGCTGCAGGTGTAAAAAGACGGACCAAAAAAATCGGATCAACCAATATCGTTACTATTATAGAGCATCCGAGTGAGCGGGTCTTCGGTTTTGCTTCGGCAAATTTTTATCCGGAGTTTCTTGCGGCGCTAGAGGTATATGATAGCAGAACTAAATATTTCCCAGATATTTCCCCTGATCGGCCGCTTCAGATTGATCAGATCCGAATTACTACACCTACATCAATCAACACTCTTCTAAATCGGATGAATCTAGATCTGGAGCAGCTTCAGGATTTAAATTTAGGTCTTTCTAAGGCAGTTTGGAGTGGTTTAAGTAAGGTGCCGGCAGGATATGTATTAAAGGTGCCTGACGGTTATGCTGTACAGGTTGCCAGTGCTCAGACAGCAACTGATATTGAGCCACGTCGTGTTCAAAAGCCACAAAAAGTAGCTGTTGAGAGAGTAAAAGTTAAAACTCAGCAACCTGAAATTCGAGCCAAGCGCCCAGGACGGATCTATCGGGTGGCAAAAGGAGACAGTCTTTGGTCGATATCGAAGCGTTTTAAAGTATCAGTGTCTGAAATTAAGCGTGCTAATAATATGAAAGGCAACAGCTTGAGAGCGGGGGTAAGTATAGTAGTACCTGAGTAAGTGACGGCTAGTAATCACTGGTTAAGCGGGCTACCCGATCATTATCGAGTCGAATTGATGCAAATTCGACTAGTTTTCCTGAGCTTCCCTGTAATGGATTGTTTGAAGTAAAGTTCTGTAGGTCTTGAGCTATGCTTTTTGCTAATTTCTCAGCCTCTTTTTCATCAAGAATTTTATTATAATCCTGAAACTGCTGAGATGTTCTTTTCCCGGTCATCTGGTTAAGTACTGAGGTGGTCTCATCCAGCGCAATCTCAACATCATTCTGAGCAATCCTTAAGGAGGTAATGTTTGCAGATATAGTATCGTACGATGTGGATGCGTTTGTTACGGAGCTCAATGAAGCGCCTAAGTTCCCAAGCTGTGAGGTAAAGTCACCGTAGCTTATTACTTTATTTGAAATGTCTAATGAATCGATATCGATTAGGCCCTGGAAGCCTCCTTGAATCATATTTTGCCCGTTAAATGTGGCGTTGTCAGAGATGCGGGTAATCTCTGTCTGAAGAGCAGTCAGCTCGCTATTCAAATTGTCCCGATTTGTACTGGATGTATCCTCTGGACCATCTTTAACTGTTTTTGTCAGAGCTAGTTGCTTCTCTCGTATTTTAACGATCTCTGTCAAGGCTTCATTAGCTACAGTAACTGCATTATGGATATTAAGGGCGTTAAGCTTCTGACTAATATCGTTGTATGGAGATTGTATATTTGCTGTATCGCCTTCATCTAATTGACGAGAGGAGGCCTCCAGCTCTGTTTTAATTTGAGACTCCTCCTGGTCCTCAAACTTTGTGTGGAGTTGAAGAGGTGGAGAGCTTGCTCCGAGTCCTACTGATGGTTTTTGGCTTAGATACTCCGCCATAATATTATTGCTTCAGGCCCACACTGGGACCGCGGGCTTCCAGCCCGCAAACGATTTAATGGCATTGTGTTGCGGGCGAGATGCCCGCGGTCCCAGTAAGTTTGCGAGCAGTAAATTACTGCAGCAACTTCAGCACATTCTCCTTCTTTAGCCTTCCTGCTTGTGCTAGCAGTGCAGGCCCGGCCTGAGTTTGGATCTCTTTGGCGGTCTTTTTGGCGACTTCAGAGGCGTAGTCGAGATCTTCGATGCGTGAAGCTGCAGATGCGGAGTTCTCCCGTGCAACCTCAATATTATTCTGTGCAACCTGAACTCGTTGGCTGGAAGCGCCTAATTTTCCGCGTTCAGCGGCAACATTAGAGATAAAGCTGTTTATACTCTCAATTGCGGCTTTGGCGGTAGCCTGTGTCGAGATATCACCACCTGCAGTAACGCCGCTTACGCCACCAATAGTAATCTGTGAGTTAGAGCCAGAGTCGGTCCCAACCTGTATCGAGATACTTTCTCCACTTAACAGTTTATTGCCGTTGAATTCAGTTGTTTCTGTGATTCTAGTGATCTCCTGACTGAGAGCCTGATACTCCTGATTTAGTGCCTGTCGCTGTGTGTCGCTCAAGGTACCGTTTGCGGCCTGCGTGCTTATCTCCGCTAGCCTACCTCCGATATCACTTATTTGTGAAAGTGCACTATCTGCAATCTGAATCGCCGACTGTGCATCTGATGCATTTCTAGATGCAGCAGAATAGGTGGCTACATCGGAGTTCAATTGTGCAGCGATGGCCAAGCCAGCAGCATCATCACTCGCCTTGGTAATTCTCTTACCACTAGAGAGCTTATTAAATATACCTTGTAATTCGTCCAGGCCTTTATTAAGTCGGCGGACGCCGGAGATAAAGTCATTACTCATGTTACAACCTCACTGTCATAGGGATACCGCTCCGATAAAATTGCAGAAAAGAGCAAGCATCACTGTTAAACTCAAAACACCACTAAGACATAACCTTTTAAGGTGCTGAGTCATGGACCTCCCATGTCTCAAAGTTTAAATCGGCTGAATTAGTGTTTCTTTGAGGATATGACGCTAAATAGTTAGAGGTTTCAGCTGCCACCTATCATATTGAAACCATTCACGGCTGTTGCTGTTTTGTGGTAAGATAGAGATATATGCAGGTTGTAATTGGCAGTGCAGACAGGTATTTCAGTCAAAATATGTGGGAGCTCGCTTCGGAAAACGGCTTTCAGTGCATTCGTACATATAAATTGGAACGGGTAATTAAGGAGTTAAAGCAACCAGGACGTATAGCAATTATAGATATGAATTGGGAGCCGATTCAGACCCTTTCTGTTTTAAGGCAGCTCGTTAATGTCGGTAGGATATGTGACAACCTAATCTTAGCCATTGCTCCTGATCAGGAGGAGGAATTAAAAAAGCTTGCCAAGGCAGCCAGGGTTACCGAGCTATTTCTACGTTATGATATCTTAGGCAGATTTAAAGATTATATGGCTGACCAAACACTGAGACAAAGAGCAGAGAAAGAATGAAAAGGAATAGTGCATAAGGCTGCTACCGAATCTCCACAAGATCCTGTATGTCAACCATGCCTACAGGCTTATCAGTGCTATCAACCACAACCAGCTCGTCTATTTTATGTTTCTTCATAATTCTCAAAGCCTCTCCACAGAGCTTTGAAATCTCAACTGTTTTAGGGTTTCTGGTCATGATAGATTCAACTGGAAGCTCTAGAAACTCTATGCCTTTATCAAGCTGTCGCCTCAAGTCTCCATCGGTAACAATGCCAATAAGTTTGCCGGCATTGTCGACTACTGAAGCTGCGCCTAGTCTCTTATTTACCGAGATCATGCGGTGTAAAACATCCCGAGTCTTCATTGTTGTGGGAACGATCGCCATATCCTCAGCTGAATGCATAAGCTCTGAGACTAACATTAAGCTACGGCCAAGATTTCCGCCTGGGTGGTAAAAAGCAAACTGTTCTTTGGAGAAATTCTGCTGCTCCAGAATAGCCATTGCTAAGGCATCACCTAGTGCTAGCATAGCGGTGGTACTTGTAGTTGGTGCAAGTCCTAGCGGGCCGGTCTCTTCAAGCGCCCCAATCTTAAGCACTATATCACTGTGGCGTGCGAGCTCTGATTCAGGGTTTCCAGTAATAGTTATAATTGGACAGCCTACCTGTTTGATCGCCCCTAGAATTTTTAATATCTCCGCTGTAGTGCCTGAGTTGGAGAGAATAAGAGCTATATCCTTTGCAGTATAGCGACCAAGATCTCCGTGTAATGCCTCTGCTGGATGAAGGAAAAATGATGGTACGCCTGTACTTGCAAGTGTGGCTGAGATCTTCATGGCAATAAAGCCGGCCTTCCCCATGCCTGAAACTATTACCCGTCCTTCCTTTGACATTCCTAGTATACTCTCTACGGCATGATCAAACTGTTGGTCTATGAGTTCAGAGATGGCTTCAATTGCGCGAGCCTCATCGGCAAGGATCTTGCGAGCAGTGAAAATTGAGCTCTTCTTAAGTAAGCCGAGTTGTGCAGGCATTTCGGCTGCCTGAGCTAAATTGCCTATAAATGGTGGTTTTTTCGGCATACGCAGAGAATACTACACTTAGCAGCGGTAGTAAAACCTCAGAAAATCGATCTGGATAAAACTGATGACAATACTAGGATAGAGACGAGGCTCAGATAAAAGAAGGCATGGCTGCTTCGACGTTTGTATCCAATTAGTGCTCCAAGAGCGCTAAATAGGAGTAAAATAGCCAAATTTGCGCCGATACTCATGCCAATCGATAAAGGCACTGCAATGAGTAACCCTACTAAAGCACTTAAAATTATATTGGCAATAACACGAAATGTTTCAAATCGGTATGTCATGATTTCTGAAATTATAACATTGATGCTACAACACTGCCGCCTACTATGGCCCCAATTGTACCAAATAAATTAGTAAAGGCAACAACTAGTAGAATACGGCTTAAACGGTTGCGCCAAAGCCCTTTTAAGGATCCTACATCATCGGCAATTCTTTCAAGATCTGAGACCAACGGTTTTCGAATCATAGCTTCTACAAGTCCTGCCACCCAACCGGAGGCGAGAAATGGATGAAGAGCTGTAAAAGGTGCTGCGAAAAACGCAGATAACACTGTAAGCGGATGACTTAGCGCTATGGCTGCACCGACTGCCGCTGCAAATCCGTTTATCCAGAACCAGGCTTTCATCATTTCATAACTGGTATTGCCTCCTGAGGCAAAAAAACCGTAAACAATCATCCCGATAATCGCTAAGGGTAAAAACCAAGTCATTATTTTGCTCCACGCATTTGGAGGTGGTGTAGTTTCAAGAGCAGCCAGATCCACATCCTTACTAATCCAAGTCTTTATACCCGGAACGTGACCAGCACCAACAATTGCTACTATAGTATCAGCGCAAGAAGTTTTTATTTTTTGTGCTAAATACATATCGCGCTCACTTATCAGTGTTTCGCGAATCGTAGGAAAATTCACTGAAAATTCCTTCATAATATCCTCAAGCGCGTCTCCGCTTTTAAGTTTCTCTAACTCCTCTTCGCTAATTTGTTTGGTGTCGAATAGGTTTGATAACATCGAGAATAATAACTTGCCCATGCCCCACAGGCTTAATGCTCCCCAAACCCTTTTAAGAGTGATTTTGACCTCTCTATCTACAAGCGCCAGCTTCATGCCTAGCTCTTCAGCAACCTCAGTTGAACGCAGCATCTCAGCCCCAGGCTTCACATGTAGCTGATCTCCTAATTTCTTTTGAAATCCAGCTAGGATCAGCTGTGCCATCAAGAGATATGTTTTGCCTTGTCGTATAACAGTTGCAATGTTTGTATTTTTCCAGCGGTTAGGATCTTTTAGTGATTCATATCTCGGTTGGCATAGCTCAACCGCAACGACTTGGGGATTGAACTGCCGAATCACTTTTTCCGCAAGCTCAACACTACTTTTGCTGATATGTGCAGTGCCAACCAGATAGATCTTCTTTTGATCAAGTTCAATAAGGTCTACATTTTTCTCAATATTTGTAATCTGCATATCTGCCGCTATAGGCTAGGATGTATTGTGTATGTCGGCAAGCACCTTTAATTATCCCGTAATCCCAACCATCTAATTCTCAGCGAATTCCCTATTACAAATAGATCTGAGAACGCCATCGCCAACGCGCCAATCGTGGGTGTAAGATAACCTAAGGCAGCTAAGGGAATCGCTAAGACGTTATATAAAAACGCCCAGAAGAGATTCTGCTTAATAGTCTTAATGGTTAGTTTTGATATCTTTATAAGATCGATTAGCCGGCCTAAGTTTCCGCCAAGCAGTACTACTTGAGCAGACTGCAATGCGACTTCCGACGCTCCGCTTAATGATATTCCAACAGTCGCACGGGTAAGAGAAGCAGCATCATTTATTCCATCACCAACAAAACCGGTAGGGGCTTTATTGCTTAACTCTGTTATCAACTCAAGTTTCTGTTGCGGAAGCTTTTTTGCGTATATATTAGTAATGCCGACTTCGTTACCCACGGCCTGGCATTTGGATACTGTATCTCCGCTAAGAATCGCCACATTTATACCGCTTCTGATTAGTTCCTTTATAGTGGGCGCCGCTTCCGTTTTTATTTTATCGAAAATCTTTAGCCCGGCAATTAATTCCTGATTTTTCAGCAGGTAGAGATCGAAGCTCTCATCCTTTGTAATATCCTGCGCAATGCTATAAGAACCTAGCCGGAAGAGGTTCCCTGTGTTGTCACGAGCACTAATGCCACTGCCAGGATGCTCCAAAACATTAATGCCATCTAAAGGCTGAACAGTAGGCAGGTCATTTATAAGAGATCGTGCTATCGGATGAGAGGAGTGCCGCTCCAGTGTGACAATCAGAGATTTCAGATAATCAAGCTGTAAGCCAAATGTAACTATCTCAGCTAGTTTGAATTCACCATAGGTCAGCGTTCCAGTTTTATCAAAAACGATCGCTTTAAGTGAAGCGACTCGTTCTAGAGTCTCGCCGCCCCGCAGTAAAATACCACGTTTAGCGGCTAGCCCAACACCGACCATTACCGCAGTTGGTGTTGCAAGACCCATTGCACATGGACAGGCAATTACCAGAACCGCAATAGTATTAAGTAGGGCTTCCTGAAAAGTGTAATCAAAAAAGAGAAACTCAAGAAAGAATGTTGATAGTGCAATTAGTGTAACTACCGGAACAAAGATCGAGCTGACCCGATCGGCGATCCGTTGTAAACTTGGCTTACTAGCCTGGGCATCACGTACAAGCTTTATCATCTGCGCCAGAACTGTGCTGCTGCCGATAGCAGTAGAGGTAATTTTTATGCTGCCGGAAATTACTACTGTTCCGCCAATTACCTTTGCCCCAGTCTTTTTCTCTACCGGCAGACTTTCACCGCTAATCATCGATTCATCAAGAGAGGCTTCACCCCAGTAAATTTCACCATCCGCCGGAATCTTATCACCGCTATTAATAAGAATGCGGTCTCCAACATTAACAGCGCTTATCTCAACCTCGCTGATGCTTTCTTTCCCAATCCCAGGCAATATTAACTTAGCTTTGCGGGGTTGCAGCTTGTAGAGCTCTTCGATCGCGGTGCTGGTGCGCTTTACAGATCTCCGCTCCAAGAGATTTCCAAAGAGCACGATTGTTACAATCGTGGCCGCAGTCTCAAAGAATAGATAGTCAGCACCTAGCCCTAAAAGCAGTCCTGCAATACTGTAAAAATACGCAGCAATTACACCTATAATAATTAGGACATCCATATTAGGCACGCCGCTTCTGAGCGAACGCCAAGCACTCTTGCCAAAATGTTCAAGTCCAATTAGAAAGATCGGTGTAGATAAGGCAAGTTCGAAATAGCCATGCTTGCTGCCAAAGTGACCGAAAAACATCCCTGCTAAAATTGGAAGGGTGAGCAGTAGGCAGAGAATAAATTTATGTTCAAGGGTTAGTGTTGCTTTAACTACCCGGGAATTTTCAGGATCGATTATATGGTATCCAAGCTTCTCAATCTGTTCGATTATTTTTGAGAGCTTATTTGACTCCTCAGGATCAACCAGAGCAGAGGAGGTGCTGTAGCTAACAGTTACTTTCCTGACACCAACTTTTTTTAGTGCCGCTTCAATACCTAATGCGCAGCCGGCGCAGTCCATCCCGTCAATCTTTAGCTCTATTTTATCTGGAGTCGACATCTTGAGTAACTAAGCTACGTGAAATTAAGTTAACCTCTGAGTTAGTCAGATTAAATAACCTGTATACGGTATCATCGATGCGAGTTTGTAACTCTTCAGTAGGTTCTCTACTATTATGTGCTGAGCTGATATTTTTGCAAAGGGATGCAAGCTCTGAATAAGTAGTTATGAAATGAGCAGGTAACGGTAGCTCCTTTAGGTCGTTATTGACTACTTTAGGAAATAAACTCCTCTGACTCTTACGTCCGTGGAAACGGAGATAGAACGATATTACTTTAGAGTTAATGATACCTAGTAGCGCCCAGCATAGCTCCTTGGAGTACTCATTTTTCGGAAGGATATGTAAAACCGACTTATTGTAGAGAAACTGTTCCTCAAGCAAACAGGCACTCAAGAGATACGGCAAGGGAGCAAGAATTTCACGGATTACAACCCTTGGTCCGCTGTATCTTTTCAGATCCTGAAATTCTGCTAGCCATGGCCCATACTTAAGATACTGACCACTCCAACTATATCCGTAGCGCTGTATATCCTGCCCATTAAGGTATGGTATGCAGGTTTCATCCTCTTTAAAAGTTCTATCATAGATATGGTTTTTAACATCCTGCTCCGATTGTTTAGGATTTCCTTTGCCGGTTGCGTAGGCTTGTAATGAGATGAGAGGCTCAAAAAGCGAATTTGGATCACCAAGTCTGCTGTTCCCGCTGCTCAGTTTCTCAAGTAATTGTCCTACTTCGTCTGACCAATAGATCGGAATCTTTGAGTCAATATTTTTTAAGCAGCGGGAGGAGGGGACCGAGATCCAGGTTTCAGGTATCTCCTCGACTTTGCTAAGATGGCAGATCTTAATTCTGTTTGTACGCTGTGCTCGACCGATCTTAAATGTTACAGCCTCCATTGAGGCGCGCTCAAAAACAGGGCAGTTATATATCACTATATTTTGAATCGCAGCGGCTTTAAGAAAATATCGTCTAAGCGCCAAGCCATCACGAATGCCGAGCCAGGAATTAGGAACTATGTATGAAAGATAGCCACGTTCATTTAATAGTTGATAACCCTTAATCATAAAAAGTTGGTACTTATTAACTTTACCTGAACGAAACTGTTGATAGACATTTTTCAATCTATCGTTCTCCAGTTTTCCTATCTGGGCGTCACGGGAAAGCCCATACGGCGGATTGCCGATCACGCAATCAAAGCCGCCATTTTGCATTATTTCCGGAAAATGTTTGCTCCAGGAGAATGCGCTAAGCTCATGCGCTAAGGCCTGCTCTGCAGTCGAGGAACCAAAGTTCTCAGGTGCAAGCAGGCTATTGCCGGCAGCTATATTATGAGTAAGATCTATTTTTCGGTTTGCGTCAAAGAATTCAAGCTGTTTATCGTTAATAAGTTCGAGTAGCAATAGTGTTTTTGTAGCTTCGCAAGAGGCTAGATTCTTATCAACTCCATAGATACAACTCTGAAGAATTCTTACTCTCAGTTCAAGTGAATTTCCAAAATGTGATATGGCTCGATCGCGAATAAGTCGGAATGCCTCCAACAGAAAGAGCCCAGAGCCACAAGCCGGATCGAGGACGCGTATTGAAAGATACTGCTCATGAGATAGGTCGGCTAATAAAACGCCGACAGTGTCACTCACTATTTTTTTTACAACTACACCCGGTGTATAAAAAACACCGTCATGTTTTGCCGTACGCGGATCGATTAGATGATCGAAGATATATGCAAGATCGTCGACTTCGGATAAATTTAAGCTCCAAAGAGCAGCGTGAAATTTTGGGAATCTCTCTAAGACAGTACGATCAGATCCGCTCAAACGGCTAAATTCTATAGATGGTATCGCACTGATGTGATTGTCGCTACAAAACTTAAACAGAGCAGCTTCGAAAACCAGTGATCGAATACTACTGAAGGACTCGCCTGAAGTTCCCGTCAGTATCTCAGTACGTAGCTTATTTAATATTTCGACAAGCATTTAAAATATATAGTTATAATATGATACTATTTGCGCAAAGTACATAATATTGAGCTTGTCTAAGCATTCGGATAAGCTTCAGCTAGATGGATTTATTGCTCTATTCTCTACTGCGTCTATTTGTTGGAACCTTAAGGACCTTTAATATCAACACTCAGCTTCTGTTTATGAGGCTCCTTGTGCGGTTGGTCTTTTCAATTAAGCCGTCCTACACCAGGATCTGTCGAATTAACATTAGACAGGTCTATCCGGATCAGGACGAGGCTTTTGCTGATAAACTTATCTTGGACACTCAAACAAATATAGCCAGGAT
This sequence comes from uncultured Bdellovibrionales bacterium, assembly GCA_964556665.1. Lineage (GTDB taxonomy): Bacteria > Bdellovibrionota_C > UBA2361 > UBA2361 > CAZKXU01 > CAZKXU01. The sequence continues at coordinate 14,752 of CAZKXU010000034.1, forward strand.
CGTTGTTGATATATTTAGAATTCCAGATCTCTCGCTAGAGTGGAGTAGGGCAAACGTTGAAGTGCCCAGACTGTCCGAGTTAGAGCAGCTTAAGAAGAGGCACCCAGACAAGGGGATTTTATTTGTGACAGGGCATCTGGGAAGCTTTCCGATTCTAATTCATGTAGCCCCATTTTTCGGTTTTCGACACGGATTTATAGCACGCAGCCTACGTCTACCACGCATCGACCGCTGGGTTCGTTCCATTTGGGAAAAAAGTGGGAATAAGGTGATTGATAGGGAAGGTGCAATTAAAGTAATGACAGCAGAGCTTAAAGCTGGAAAAAGTATAGCACTTCCATTTGATCAGAATGTAACTAGGAATTACGCTGTTTTTGTCGATCACTTTGGTAGGCCTGCAGCAACAACAAAGGCTCTGGGTATCTGCGCGTTGCGCACAGAGGTGCCAGTAGTCATAGCAACATTAGAAAATCTTCCTGAGTGGAGATATAGGATTAATTTGGAGTTTCTAGATCTTAGCAGTATCTATACAGATATAAACCTATCTCAAGATCAGAAAATAGTTCGTATTACAGAGTTTACGACTAAGGCTTTTGAAAAGATGATCCTACAGCACCCGCAGGGCTGGTTTTGGATGCACAGGCGCTGGAAGACAGCACCAGCGGGAGAGAAAGAGGACTTTTATAAATAGCACTGAAATTTGAATAATGATGTGTTAATATTCATAGAGCAGTAATTGAGTATTTACATAGATCTATAGCAAGTGACAGAATTTTGTCATTTAGTATAATATATGCTCCTCTTACTATGAACACTAAATCAACCCCACTTCGTTCCACGCTTGCACGTGATGCTTTTGCTTCAGCTGATGTTGAAGCTAGCAAGCATGCGCATCATCATCACCACCATCATCATGATCATTCGGAGCGCCATCTTGGAAGTGGAGAGTATCTTCCTGACTTTGTCTTAGGTGGGATTGATGGAGTTATTACTACCTTTGCTGTTGTTGCAGGAGTTGAGGGTGCCAGCCTTTCATCTGCGGTTATACTTATCTTAGGAATTGCAAATCTAGTCGCTGATGGACTTTCAATGGCTCTAGGTAACTATTTAGGAGCAAAATCAGAGCAGGATTACAATCGTAGCGAGCGAGATAGAGAGTCTTGGGAGATTGATAACGTGCCCGAACATGAACGTGAGGAGGTTATGGAGATATATCAGCGTAAAGGGTTTAGCGGCGAGTTATTGGATAAGGTAGTCGATCAGATCTGCTCGAATAAAGAGCAATGGCTTGAGACTATGATGCGTGATGAGTTGGATATTATAGAAGACCGACGTGTCCCATGGCGGGCCGGATTAATGACCTTTATATCATTTATACTGTTTGGTACGGTGCCGCTGCTAGTATACATATACTCATACCTAGTTGGCCTTGAAACAAGCACGAATCTGTTTCCGTACTGTGTCGGTGCAACGGCAATCGCACTTTTTACAGTAGGTGCTGCACGATCGAGGGTTACTTTTCGACCTTGGTTCAAAAGCGGCATGGAGATTCTAGCGGTTGGCGGTCTAGCAGGTGTGCTTGCTTACATTATTGGTGATCTACTTAAAGGGATTGGCGTTGCAGGTTAATAGAGCACATCTAAAAACCTTTTTACTGTGAACGCGGACATCCTGTCCACTTTTGGAACTGCCCGAAATTACGGCAAATCTACCAACCAGTGGGCAAGATGCCCGCGGTCCCAGCGAGTTTTTAGAGGGGCTCTAATCTGTGTCCCTGGAGTTCATTTACAGCACGCTAACGCGGATAATCAGCCTTATACTGCCGAACTGCTTTCATTTTAAAACAGTGTGAATAGACCATCCTCTGACCATCAGTCAGTTCGATCGTACCTACTCCACCATTAAGTAATCCATCTAGGAGTCCTACTACTAGTGGATAGCCACGGTAGTAAAGACTCTTTTTAATCTCTCTTTTCGTAACCTTTGGCTTTCCGTTTTTAAACCTGACGATGTTTAAAAACTGTTTAGAAGCAGACAAGGCATTGAAGATACCAAGTGGGACACGGTATTTTCCATCACCGCGCGGTTTTAAACTAGCAGCCTTTCCACCGAGATAGCGCAGTAGGTCCACTCCAATTTTAATACTAAATCCGGAGCTGAAAAGATTAGGATCGATCGTTGATAGGTCAAGGTCTATCTTCAGTAGATATGAATCAGTAGCTGAGCCACAGCTATTTTTATGTATAATTCCATTCGATAATACTCCAGCCGTTAATCCGCTTCCAACACCTGGAGTAGGTTCAGATTGGTTGCTCGGAGTAGATGAAACTCCTAAGATTTTGCAGGCCTCCTCGTCAGACAGCTCACGACCTAGAGCGGCCTTAAGTGATGCTTTGACCTGATCAAGTTGGGCACGTGTTAAGTTAGCACAGACATAGACAGGGACAGAGGTTGATTGAGCTATTGGAGCGGATGAGCCTTCAATCTTTAGACTGTTATACTCCTTCGATTTACCGTATAGATTAAGAGTAATAGGTGTAAATTCATTGGTAAAGTTAAGTATGGAGAATTTATCCCTACCGGATAAGATGGCCTGCTTGGAGGTCACTACCGTATTAGGTGGTGCGTCAATGTATAGATCAAATGCCTCTGACTCGTTTCCAGTTGATTCTACTAGAAATGAAACTGTTCTGGTTCCTCTATCAGCTGCACTAAAAGTAAATTCGTTTATTGAGCCGTTGCCGGAAAGTTCAATGATTTTAGTGTCTTGAGCCTCTGTGCTTAGGCCAAAACCTAATATAAGAACTAGCAGTGTTCTAAAAATAGTCAGCATTGAATATTTCATAAAATATGCTTCCCGGGACCGCGGAGCTCCAGCTCCGCCGTATCGCATGCCAATAAGTACAAAGCAGAGCTGGAGCTGCGCAGTCCCAACTTAGCTCCGATATAGGTGTTATGGTGAGATATTAGGGGAGTGGCGCATCTATTTCAGAACTACACTTGTGAATAGAGAACGGGCGATTCGAGGTGCTATTATCTGATAATATGATTGCGGCGTATCAAAAGGAGCGCTCATTCCAATTGAACTCTCTGTCCAGAACCGTCCGGTTATCGCCCCCCATTGAGTATTGCAGTCAGTTCGAAAATATTGATCCAGTCTTGCGCTAGTACCACCTTGATCAGCCAGATCTCTTATATAGAGTAATGGATCGTTTGCATTGTATGGATTTGCAGCTTGATCACGAAAGCCGTACAGCATTACTCCAAGCTTGATTCCGGCAGTTGCCTCACCTGGTTCAGTGATAGTCCAGATAGGGTTATCTTCGTTAGCTGAATTTTGTTGACTACAGTATTCTGCATGCAGAGTAATTAGGTTCTTAGTTGAGCCATCAGCATACTGGGTACTTTCGTCTCCCTTGAAGTAGTTATATGACTCCAACGCTGCAGAATCAGACTTAGGATCTGAATACCGATCAAAATCTGTATCGAACGCTAACCCTTTTAATGCATCATAGGCCTTTGCCTGATCCTCTACTCCATCTGTTAATACAAGAACAACCTTTCTCCTTACCTCTAATCCATCCCCTCGTGTCGGAGCCTGATTCAGCATATCTATCGCACGCTGAATAGCGAATTGCATCTGCACATAGTCAGCATGAGGAAGTAAGGTGCCACTCTGTCTGTTAATGCCGGAATTCATGATCCAGATAAGTTCGCGCGGCAAGAGGCGTGGCTCAGCTCCGGCATTGTTGTACTTGAATGAGAGGTGAGAGGAGCTAAGATTTAGACTGCCGGATGTGTTCCCTAATGTTGATTCTCCTGAACATACTCCAGCCTTATTAAATACCCCGTTACAGTTCATAAAGTCCTGCTTAAGGCTGATTCTATTAGTTGCCCCTGCGTTACTGTCCTGGTTATAGAAAAATGCAGGGTTGTGGTATGCGGGATCTAAAATAGTTCTATAAGGATGATTCGGCACAGGAAAGTTGATGTCAGTGAGAGCGGCGCAGCGTGTATCAGGACGATCGCTATTTGGTGCATAGCCAAAGAATTTTCCCTCATCATATGAGGTGACAGTGGTGCGATCTATCTGAGTTAAATTAATACCACCGATTGTATAGTTACTATCGATATTATTTACCGGGAGTGGTGCAGAGTTTCGATATGTTGGGTGAGTTGTAAGTGGTACGGTGATCATCGGTCCTTGACCCGCCAGTCCGTTAGTATGCACTACTCCAACTCTAAAGGTGCCGGATGCAGAGAGAAGATCATGTAGTACAACAGCGGCACGTTTCATATCCCGTGTTACCTGGCCGAAACATTGTCTTTGATACAGATGCATTTTTGAGAGCATGCCGTCGGCAGGGCCTAGCAGAGTAGCAGCGCCGTTACAGTTTGCACCGGGAGTAGCTATTGGACATGGATTGAGATATGTAGTAGCAAAAGGTGTAAATGCTGGTACAGGAGTCGGCTCTAGTGCGGCGTAGTTTGCGGTCAGAGCAGGGCTAACTACTGAGTTTGAGTTCTCTATTACAAGCACTACATCTGTGGGGATAAGTTGAGTAGTAGCTTCCGCTTTAATATTTATCAGTGTCATCGCCCATCCGGCCCAGTTTGATAATCCTAGTGAACTAAGATTTACACTATCCTCAATATGGACAGTCAGGCTCTTTACTGGAATTTTAACAGGAAGAGACCCTGCGCTAGGATCGGTTTTGAGCGGTGCCGCACACGGCAGAGGAGCAGGGGAGGATACGGTTGTAGTTAAAATCAACTGCCGCTCGCTGCTACTTCCGCTCGAGTTTAAATATACTTTAAGCGCTGGGTCGTTATAGATAGCGCTATTTGCCTTGCCGGTAATATCCTTAGTTAGTGCAATAAAGGATTTATTGGCCTCGCTACAAGCTCTTAGTGGATTGGGAAGAAATGTACCTGCGCGCGCTGCTACTTCTTTAGCGAGGGAAGAGAGCCTTGCTTCTGTTGACCATACAAAGGCAGCATTTAAGCTGTATGCGCCAGCCAACAGGAGACAGAAAATTATAGCTGCTATAAGAACTGTGCTTTCACCTCGTTGGTCAATTATCTTGCGTTTAAAGGCTGGGAACATACGGATAGTTTATCGGCAAAATAAGGTGCTAACTCCAATAATATATTTTGGACACTGAGAACCGAGAATCTATAGTTGTTTTTATTGCTTGATCGATAATGCGTTGGAATAAATAGGTATTTGAAAAACTATGAGAAGGGGCGGCTAGACGTGAAAAAACTTATTTGGCGAAGCCTAGTCTCTATACTGAGGGACTACCTCAACTTATACACCGTAGCCTGATCGAGCTCCGTTGAGAAAAATTCCACCTTTGTATAATTATTATCCAGCCATTCGCGCATATATCCCAGTGAAGGGTTATTAAGATCAAAATTTCGTTGCGGATATATTTTATAGGCAGAATTATTCGCTGCTTCTTTTGTCTGATAATATACAAAAAAATGAGGAGCTTTAGTTTCTAGATATCTTTTAAATTCTACTACTGCCTCCGGATTGACGCTCTGCTGCTGAGCAGTTTCAAAATCTGATCCAACAACTGCGATGAGGTCAATAGAACTAAACTCGGAGAACCGCTCCGCCGTAAGATAGATCTGGGGTGAGTAACCCCAAACCAAAATTGAAGTATTAGGCTCTGCATCTGACTTGATATACTCTCCAACTTCGGTCGGTACTTTATTTATAATAGATCCATCCAGGGAAAAACGTTCGGTACGAATAAAATTTAAGAGTGGTGATAATCCCACTAGCAATGCAATGGCTGTCAGGATTGAAAAGTACGGTTCGGCTCTGCCGAATCTAATCGAGGTAAGATGTGGTATAAGTGCGCAGAGTAGAATGATCGGCGGAGCAAGAATCATAAAGTAGTGGGTGTAGCCTCGACCGCCAAGCGCAATATATATAAGTGCCGCCAGGAGATATACAACCATTGTGACCTTGATATTGCGCCATTTTTCGTAAGATAAAAGTAGTATCAAGCCTGTAAAAGCTAAACCGACTTGAAACAGTTGTAGGCTAATGCCTTTAACAATTATTCCGAATAATCCGGTAATATTGGATTCAGTAACACCGGCATTTCTGTAAAGGATCGGATAGATGATCGTATCAGAGTAAAATTGATGAAATACTCCATGATACCATAAATAACCTAAAGCAACTAAGGGAAAAAATGCTGTTGCCAATAGCTCTGCCGCAATTCGGCTATAAGAAAGTCCTCGCCCGATATAAGGAATAAATAAAAGTGCTGTAAACGGCAGAATACGTTGATCGAAACAGAGTAACGCTCCAAAGATCAGATTCCCCGATATGCGGAAACGCAAACCATCTTTATGCTTCGATCCTAAAATTACCATTAACAATAGGAGATTGAGAATCGGAAGAAGTTGAGATTGTAAATTGAAACTTACCCCAACCCAACCGGAGAACCAGCCGAAACTTGCTGTCAAAAGAGCGGCTAGATATCCGCAACGTGGGCCGGCAATAGCATTGGTAATCAAAAATAACAGAGCTGCATTTGCAAGGTTATAGCAATATATCGTTGCCCAGATAGTGCTAGGTGTAAGAGTGAAAAGACGATCTATAATAGCCAACGGGACCACATACCCAAGAAAATGATGAGTTGCAATCTGACTATACGGTATTCGTCCAATGTTAATCTCCTTAGCGTGATAGACCATCTCAGCAAGATCAACGCTAAGATAATTCACATCTACAAATAGTATAATACCGCACAGGTTGGTTATTAGAAGGAGTACGAGAAGAGAGATTTTTTTTAACATGTATGTTAGATCCCACTGGGATCGCGGGCATCTTGCCCGCAAACGAATTGGTTGCCACTACGTAGCGGGCTGGAAGCCCGCGGTCCCAGTAGAAAATATACTATCTCCCTACCATAATAAATTCAATATGTTAGCTGTCCATATCCCCAGAATTATTCAAGATTACCCACCATTTAGTCGATAAAGATGGAAGGGACGCTCGAATTCTTTATCGCAGCTATTCGGAATGAATTATCGTAAACAGGACAGTTTTTACTCTGAAACAGGGGCCCTCACCACTATTGAGGTGGCCTTGGTGTTCCCAATTGTCCTTGTGACATTTATTTTTATTATAAATCTTGTTGTTTATCTGCGTGCCTCTGCGCATGTATGGCGCGCTACTGAAAAAGCTGCAGAGGTCGCTTCTTCAGCAGAGGTTCGTTTACGGGAATCATTAGATAGCGGTGCAGCACCGGCGCCATTTCTTGTCTGGACTCCTACCGGTACGCTGCCTGATTTTAACAGCTTAACAGTAGAAACTGAGCAGTGTAGAAATGTCAAAGGATGGCCGGACACAAATGCATATACGAATATAAAAGCATGTGTAGATACTCAGGTGCAGGCCGCTTCTGCTGGAAATTCGAATCCTCGCGTTGCTGGTATTGTATGGAATGGCTTTAGCAACACAGGCTTGGCAAGGCAGCTTGAACTCCCTTTCTCACTTTATGAAAGGGACTCCACAGTACCCTCTTACTCTCCTGTACAGAAGCTGCCATTGATAGGAATTAAAAAAGGGTGTTTCGAGCCGTTTAATGAAACTGCGGCTAATATTGGAACAAACTGTTCATTAGTAAAGCCACTATACTACTATAGCCCTGAGTATGCTGATTTTGATGCTGATGGGAAGGAGGATATTGTTTTCTTTAAGCCTCAGGATGGTACTGATGCAGCCACCAAATCAAATTGGGGATTTAGAGCGGATGATGCAGCAGATTTTATAGTCTATATGAGCTCCGGAGCATATAACGCTCTTGGTGGAATGATGTTTTTTAATCTTTCAACGACTGCAGATCCGGCAGACCTCCCCATAGTAGCTGATTATGATGGTGATGGTGCAACTGATTTTGGAATATTTTCACCGACTACAGGCAAGGTCAGAATTGCATTCTCTAAGACCCGTTGGAGCTATGTTTTTGAGGGTAGCATGGGTGTTTCGGAGACCGGACAGAAAGGGTTGATTGCCGTGCCTGGTAAGTTTGATAGCGCAGCAAAGCGAAATCAGGTTCTAGTTATGCAAACAGGTGGGACTGCGGTAGCACGATACAATATGTTTATTTCATCCCCAATTACACCTACTGATAATGAGCTTCAGAATAGCTCATATGTTATGCCAGCTATCAGAACAGTTAATAGCTCCTCCTTTAAACCGCATCGCGGAATGAGCGCAGTCCCTGTCTTTGGAGATATTAACGATGATGGAGCTACTGAGATAGGATTTATGAGTTATCCTGGCGGAAATATAGCCCAACAGGTTGGTGGCCTTACCAAAGGGACAAAAAATGGGTTTGCTACTGTGGCTGAGTTCCCTGCAAGCAGTTCAGCAGCTTCAGCTATGGATATACGAATGAATCCTTTTCATATAGAAACGGCTAGCGGATTGGTTTATTACTCTGATGCTGTTGATGGAACTATCTGGAGCGCAGTAAGAAACAGCACTGATGGAACACTGGGTGCGGTAAGTCTGGTCATGGGCAGTAGCAATATCGCACATCGCCCTTTCAGTGAAGCTATCTTTCCAAAAGAGAATGTTTGGAATATACCAAGCGATGCGAGCGCAATCTCCGATTGCGATACTGCATGCCCAGCTCTTACCGCAGGGAATCGTAAACTAAAGACACCACGCCGATTTACGATCGGCAAAGATGGGGATATGTATGTAGCTGACTTTGGCGGGATGAGAATTATCCGGGTTCAGGCGAGCGCTGGTGTAGTAGATTCAAGTAGCCCAACTACCGTGATTTTAGGGAGCCAGAGCTGTGTAGGGGGAGGGTGTACCGCTCTTACTGATACGACAGTACGTGGCGCAACCGGAAATTTCACCATATACCCGATCGCAATAGAGGCGGTGCCGCAAACAGCCGCCGCCGCATATCCATACGATATAGTTTTTTCGACTGGCTATGCGGTATATCTCTATAAGAATAACGCCAATCCGGGTGGTGGTCCAACAGGGGATCCGAGCGATGTAATCTATCGCATCGCCGGTAAAGCTACAGGACCTGCAAATCTTTCAAATGCGAATCCATCAATTAGTGAAAGGTATATCGAGACGGATGGTACTGCCGTTTTCCCTTCTCTAGGTCTCGCAAAATCAGCCGGTATCTGTCCGATCGTAGATCTCACTATGGATCTCTACACCGACACAGGATTTGGAGCTCCTATGGGAGCAGGATCAAGGTACACCGTACTTGCTGCGTCCTCCTGTAGTCTTAATAAGACTGCGTCAAACACCTGGGATCCTGCCACTACACCCTATACCAATGTAGGAGGAATAATACGCCTGATACCCGGTTCAAGTTTCGGGTTTAGTATGGGTGCGCCTACGGCAAAGGTTATAGCGGGGAGCTTTGCCGCGGTGCCGTGTGGGAATGCGGGCGGCGGCTACGCTGAGTGTTCGGCTCCGAGCGCGAGTAGTGGAAATACAGATGCTGGAATCTATCAACGGAAGATCGACCTGAATAATAAAAAAGGTGGAGATGCAGCTAATGGAGATCTCTTACTAACAGATGTCGATATTATAAACCCCGCTGCAATTGAGCTAGATTGGCGTGGAAATATCCTTTTTATAAATCAGTGGAACGAGAGTAAGAGGACAGATTATATTCGTGCTCTTGATCAGACAAGTACTAGTACTGCTGGCATTGATCGTCAACATAACACCGGGGTTTATCGAGTAAACCTTGAATCAGCTACTATGGAGGCGGTAACAAACCCACTTGATTTCGGCTCAAACACGATCCCTGTTCAGAGCGCAGATTGGTTCTCACCTTATCATAGCACAGATGGGGAGTATTATGATTGGATTGAAGCACAGCCTGCCCCTGTAAAAAGCCAGCCTGTTCCTGCTACAGCAGCTCTAGCGCTCTCTCAGGACAGGAAACACCTCTATACCTCAACCCCATTTTTAGCGAATCCGACTGCGTACGGCTGCCCAGGCGGTCATCCGTACTGTGTTGAAGCAGAGAGGGTTGGGTTTATCTATTCGATCGCTATGGATACGGATGGTGATGGGGTATTTGATTCAACTGATACAGATATCGATGGTGATGGAGTTCTTAATACAGTTGATCTTCCCTCGACATCAGGAACCCCACCAGGACGCTCCCTGTACTGTCCGGAGGTATACGCCTCACTTCAAACTCATCAGTGTCGGATGCAGGAAAAGGTTGGACTTCCAAGGGTGTATATGTTCTCCAAGGCGGATGATACTACCACTGATCAGACGATAGGGATTACTAATGGATCCGGGTTTACGGCGACGCAGAGTGTTAAATATGTTGAGTATGATCTAATAAACTCCGTCTCTGAATTTCATACCGATAACTCAAACGGCAGCGTGAATGCCGATGATTCTATGAGTCGACCTGAACCCTGGGCTACCCTATTTAATTGGGGGGAGAACGGAGGCACAGGAGGAACCTTCTGCACCACCCGTTCAGGGGATATAAGCAGCCCTTACTATGATTGCGCCAACACAGCAAACGGTCCGATAGTGGCGCTGAATGCAAGTCATGGGTTTGTGGGGGCGGAAGGAGCTTATTCACCGATTGGGAATAATGAAATAAGATCTCTATCCGGATTAAAGTTTCAGAACGGTCGGTACGCAGCTCTAGTAGGACCGTATAAACCAGATCAATACCTTGGTAAGCTTCCAACTGTATTCTCCTCAACCCGTCCACGTGAGAACGGGATTAAGCCTGTAAGAAAGCCTAGTATTGCTACATTAGCCGGACTAGATTCAAAGACAAATACACTCCTTAGGCCTGGGGAGCTCTGTTGGTATTATCCTCATATTAAAATAGAAAATATTAATTTAACACCACTTACTGCACAACAGCCATTTATGCTCGATTTTAGCAACTATTTAGGGCTATATCACTGGTCCGGTATTGATGTTGGGGAGGATATAAGTACTGACACCGATATTCTTAACTATATTGCATCATGCTCATCGGTAAGCTCCCCAACCTTAGATGATTCCCGTACCGCTGCGATTGAGGGTTTAATACTACAGCTTGATCATGATGATACCGGTTTAAAGCTTACAGAGGGGGATGTTAACTGGCCACACCCTATTATTACCGGTCGACACTGGGATACCGGTATTAAAGATGCTGAGAATAAAAGGGATCTATTCTTAATTGATCTGGATGGTAAAGGGGTGCGTAAGCCTGCCTGGCTCACAACTGAGGTGATGAACAGTGATGGAACCCATGCTAAAGATGTTCCGTTTTCACTGATAAGTACCGGGAACTATTTTGACTATGACCTTAATAAGGATCCGTTCGCCTTTATTGATATGAGGTATAGCGGTGCGCGGTATCCTTTCTCTGACCCGGGATTTTCCGGACTTTTAAATCTTGGAACTGGATCAGGTTATCCTACAGATGTTGCCGCGGTTTCCTTTAATGATAGCGGATTTTTTTACCCGACCTTTGCTAAAGCCAATAGTAGAATATTTAGTCCTAGCTCTAACTATTTTAGAAGCGCCTTTGATTACGGCAAGGTGGATTATGGCGGCGCTATGGCGGTATTCGGGGCGACGGTGGCATACGACTATAGCTCCACCATGTTTATAGGGCTTGATTTTAACTACTGGATACCGAGGACCGTAAAGAATACCACCTCGCCAGCTTCAGGAGCCACCATGTTTGCGAACTACTCCCGCAATAACCGTTTCCGTACGGTAAACGGGAAACAGCCACCTGCTCTTACCTCAGCGCAGAATCTTTTATCAGCAGGGCTTGGTCTAAACCCCGCTACCGACTGGGTGAGTACTCCAGCCGCACTCACGCCTGGTAAGGCCTACTTTATGTTTAAGAAAAAAGATGCTGTGAGTGGGGTAATCAGGGACTGTCAAACCTATACCGATAATAGCCTTAGCGGCTCAATTGAGAGCTGTGACTATGTAGAGATCAGCTATATGCTACAGTTTATGGGTCGATCTGTTACGATTACAAGGGATGCACTTATTACACTACCTGTTGATAACCGTGAGCTCTGTGATCCCTCAGCAGCTGGTGTATGGTCAGGGAGATGTACTGCTCCACTCAATTAGATACGCATAATACTGGGATACACACTAAGGGGAAACATCCACTACACTTAGCATATACATCTTCGTACTATCGTACGGACCGCATACGCCGGTATATTTGCATGGAAGGTATCTCAGTTGGAAGAAAGAGACAAACCCTCCAGGGATTCCCTCAGTATTTGAATTAGAGCCATAAGTATTAATGTCGCAGGTATTAGGACGTTTCCTTCTATGCCGCTCCTTGTAGCAGTCTATATCTGAAAGAAAGAAGGTCTGCCCATCATTTACCCCATTATTAATATCCGGATCCTCATAGACCTGATAATAGGTTCCAATATCACCGTAGTTGTAAGAACTGAGATCATCCTCAGTCTGGTAACTTAACCTAACCCTCTTATCAATAGGATCCCCGGTTCTCGCATATGGGGCCGCCAGATCATAAACAAATCCAGGGGTCTGGTTAGCCGGATCATGATTAATCATAAAATCACGGAAATGGGTCCCAAAATCAAGGGATGGATCCTGAAATGACATAAAAGGGTCAGCTCCTGGGATGTTGTAGGTGTCGTAAAAGAATAGCCCGTTTGCATCCGGAGAGAGCATCCGGATGCGCGGATTTTCAAGATCACTTCCTGTGGAGTTATAGTAGGCTTCATTAGCAATATACACTATATCAGTTCCGTTAGTTTCAAGCCTATTTACCTCTCTAGTTATATTATCTGTCTCATTTTCAAAGATTGCATCAATATCCCAAGGGTAGGTTCCGATGTGTATATTCTGTAGTAGATTGCCGTTAAGATCTGTTGTAATTGCACCCATGATAAGACTAGAGAAAGCATTACCATCGTAGAACAACCTATGCGGATGAAAGAGTGTAACAATTGCATTCTCAGTTGCAACCAACTCTACTATGTTGGGATCTCCTGAAAATTTGTCATAGGTAGTGTGGGATATCACCGTTCCTGTATTATCAAGTATGACGAGATTCTGCTCATGTGCCAGAGCCCCAATCTTCCCCTTATAAGATGTATACGCCATTGCAAAGTTGCCATTTGGCAAAAACTGAAAGAACCTATCAGCTTTAGCAAAAGCATATTGATCGAGCTGTGGATACCCAGCTGAAGTTGGAAGGGTATTGATCATAGTCCAGGTCAGCCCTGAATCATTTGACCACCAAAGTGTAGCATCATCAGTGGTTCCTTGCCTAGGTTGTTCCTTAAAAAAAACATTCCCACCATACGGGCTTATCGCTGCAGTACCGCCGCCGAGCACCCCATTTTCAAAAGGAAACACCGCCTCATTAACCACATCATTAGTATAATCAACGATCGTAAGGCGCATCTCCCAGTCCTGTGTCTGTGTGGCGTCACAGCTTGCATTTGCGCATACCACCTGTCCTAGCACTACATTCGGCGGAAGTGTTGGATCGATATTAAACTTTGAGGGCCACCCCTTAAAATAAAGGTCATACTTGAAAGGATCTAGCTGGTCAAACCCGAAAGCATATATATCCGGACTCTGAGCATAAGCCGTTATAGATAGAAGTAATGATAAAAGGAGAAACTTAAAGAGCTTCATAATGAACCCCAATTAAACTAAGAGTTGAATTGCTACAGCTGTTATAAAACCTGAAAGAAAAGTGTGCCTGAAAATAACTGATTGGAACCTATGAGCTGGAATATACCACTACTACAGCTGTTGTCAAATCCTAAGAACACATCTTGTCTAAAAAGTTGAATTATTTCAATAGGATATCCCCATAGTTAGCACTAGCTCAATACAGCCATAGACATGCGATAAACCCTCGTAGCAACGAGAGGGTTTATCCCATGTCTATGTTTAGCTTCTGACTCCATGTATATTGACTGCCTTACTCCGAAGTCACCTTTATAGATATTCTATGTCTGAAAATGAACAGAAAGCCAATTGGGGAATCCTCACCTCTTTACTTTTGCTTGTATCAATTGTAGCTCAGGTCATAACTCTTATAGTATTGTGGCATTATGGCTTTCATCCAAAATGTGAAGAGGGTTATCTCTTAAATTGCTTTCATCCACGTTTAGTAATTCTATCGGGAATAGCATTTTTGCCTGTATTTTTTTTTAGGCCGGCCGTTTATTGCAAACTTCAAACCTGCTCACGCAAAGTTGCAATATTCATTTTTGCTCTTTACCTGCTAGTTTTCTGGTGTGGATACTTTGTTACGGAAAATTATTTTGAGATCTTCTTGATCGAGTTTGGCTTTCTTATTTTTATATTTATTATAAGTGCAATTAGATTTAAACATTTGGGGCTTCTATTCACTCTTTTTGGTTTATATCTAGTACAGTTAATAATCTTTAGCTTTGAACTACCAAGAGTTTTTAAAACCTCGCCAACTGACAAAATCTTTGTGGAATGGGGAGATAGTAATACGTTTAAATATCTCTTTCCAGCAGAGCCTCCACTCTTTGGGGCAGGAGGTCGACTAAGACCGAGTCAAGTTCTAATGATGCTACAAAATAATTACTTTAGAAAAGGAGTGCGCTTTGAGACTAACTCTATCGGTTTTAGAAACAGTTTTGAAATTAGTGAGAAACGTCCGGAAGTGTATAGGGCGTTGAGTTTGGGAGATTCTCTATCTAATGGATTTCAAATTAATCAAGACAAATTCTTTGGCCCACTCTTACAGTTGGAATTAGAGAAAAATTTAGGAAAAGTAGAGGTTTTAAATGCTGAAGTTTCTTCTCCAGCAACAGGACTGCTTTACCTCCAAGCTTACTTACAAAAATTTACTCCAGATCTAGTTATTTACAATCTTTTTAGTGGCAATGATTTACATCAGGATTACTGGGATACTTTTCCTGAGCAGAGGCGTTTCGACTGGCAGCGGAATAAGCTGTTATTTAAGTCAGCACTAGATCAAAAGTATCATTCAAAACGGTACCGAGAACTTATGCATCGTTACGCCATCGGTGGAACAGCTGAATTCAACTCTTCTCTCCAAAACTGCGCACCCTTAGTTCTAAGTCAGGCGCATGAGTTTAAACCTCGAATCAACCCGTTCTTTTCATCATTTAACTTGATAGGCATAACACTTAATTTGATCTATGACTTTAAAAAATTTGAAAGTACCCGCGGTGCAGAAATGTTACCGAGTTGGATTTTGAATTTTGAGGAACGATACTGTCAGGTTTCAATTTTCGACAGCGGTAGGTTTCTAGCTTTAATGGATCAGGAAGAAAATAAAGATCGTGAACAGATGTTAGAGAGTAGCAGTAAAGTACTTAGCGCAATGAATGAATTAGTGACAAGACTTGGAGCTAAATTTCAGGTAGTAATCTTTCCTTCACGCCTTGAGGTTATGGAGAAAGATTTCAATTTGTATGTTGATATTTGGAATATTCCCAAAGAGAGATTTGACAGCTCACTACCAGAGGTGCGTTTTGCCAAATTATGTCAGGCGTATAAATTAGATTGCTACGATCTGAGTACAGTCCTAAGAGAGACCTCCCAATCTGGTACTAATCCGTTCTTGCCAGGTGATATACATCTCAATGAGATTGGCCACACAATCGCTGCTAAAAGCGTTGCTGAGCATATTTTGCATAGCAACTAAAATGAAAAGTAATTTATGCAGCCTTCACTATCATATTACCCCAACATTTAAAATGATAAAAACTCAAGATTACATATGATTTCAAGTCCACATTTCGATCAGTTTGTTACGCAATGTCACTGAGAAAATATTAAGTGGGTTTAATTGTGCCGGTTAATGTTTAAACGTGAACGTCAGGAAAATTTGTGGGAGGTAATAATTATGCCATGGAGGCATTTTGGAAATGCTCTGGCTCCATGGATAATAGTCCGGTTATTAGAAGTTCATACTAATGATTTAAGCAGAAGTTAACAAAGTTTGAATCTGCCTGACGCACAGCCTCATCATCATGACAGAAGTGCATCCCTTGCACGTTTAGATCCTGGCACTCGGCGACCGAGGCTGCGAGGGTTGGATTTGCCATATCTAAAGAGATCTCAATATCAGGAACCTTAGAGCAGCTATATGATGATACGTCGATGGCTGCTTCCGCTATGCTTTGATAAAACATATCATTAAAGTCTACATCTCTTACCCTGCTTATCAGAGTTGTTTCCGGAGCGGCAACATATGCATGTGCACTATCACGCCATTCTGTGCCACCATCAAAGCTACCGCTATGACCGATTTCGTTCCTGAATGCACCGCTTAGAAATCTAAGATCTTTTAATCCATCGCCGGAGCCGGAAAACTCCGAGACAGCATAGTTTTTGTTAACTGAGTTTGAGTTGCCAAACGTATCGACGCTCTTGGTAGTTATAACATTGCCTGATATCGATACAGCGGATTTAAAGGCACCATTATTATCGACTGACTCCAAAGTGGCAGTTCGTGATTCTGTTTTATCGAAGGTGAGTCCACCGGTTATAGGTTTTATTTTACCAGTAGCTCGTGAGAGAAAGCGCCGTGATTGCTCAGTATCGAGGTGTGCCTGCGTAGTCTTAAAATTGCCCTCATCTGTAAGTTCAATAATATTATAGCCATTAGGTGTACCAGTCTCCCCCTCTTTACAGAACCATAGCTCAGCTCTATATATATTATCTTTCTTATC
>CAZKXU010000035.1:0-30992 GCA_964556665.1 uncultured Bdellovibrionales bacterium
CAAGGATGGTCAAAATCCGACAGACAAAATAACGCTTCGTTATTTTGTCATTCACCTTAGAACGGTTGTATTAAACTGTTTTTCCTTACAAGTTACATGCACTGAGCATGGTATAATTACTCTAGTGTTGGGGAAATAACGTTTTCCCGCTCACACTGGGACCGCGGGCATCTTGCCCGCTACGTAGTAGCAGCTAATTCGTTTGCGGGCAAGACCACGCTTCGCGTGGACTTGTAGAAGCTTGCTTCGCAAGCAACTATCTTACGCTGCCTGGTAGCAGTGCACTGCCCAGGCGCGTTCCGCGGTCCCAGTTAGTTGTACATGAAGATTATTTAGACCAATGCAGGCCCCTACTCAAGGACACCATTTTTCGCTACTGAGATCACGCAGAGCAGGACTAGCGCTTGCGGCCTTGAGTCTGTGTGTACAGAACAAAGCTATTGCAGAGGAGTATCTCGCACAGAATAATGCTGGCGTGCCGGCTAAAACAGCAAAAGCTGAGCACACTTTGGCAGGAATAAATGAGACATTGGCAAGTATGGGACTTACTTTAGGGCCTGCTGCCGTGTCCGCCATGAAAGTTAGTAGACCAAGCATCGAGCCTACCTCACCATCATATGCAACCAGCACCACCACGCTGTCCGTCTGGGAACGGTTTCGCAGCTCCCCTGCATACATGCAGGCTTTTACAGTAGTTGGTATATGGACAACTATCGCAAGCTTTGTACGCCGCAACTATGATGTGCTAGGCCTCTTCCGTGATCTGCGCGATCTTGTAGGATTAAAGCACCTTACCTTACCGACATTTACTACCTACTCTTTCCCTCGCGGAGCTGATGGTCGCCCCGATCCATCAAAACTAAACACTCAGCCATTAGTTCGTAGCGTCGTTGATATCACCAATTTTGATGAGTTGTCTGACAATCGGGTATTGAATTTCGTGATCTGGCAAGCCGAAAAACGCTGCAGCCGCAACTCTCCATTCCCCAACCAGCAAATAGCCGAGAAGAGAACGACAGCCTTAAAACTACTTGCCGGTGACAGCACTAAGCCAAATTCAATCCTACAGCTATATAACCGTATGGCACGGGATCTCTACTCAACTTTTTTTGCGCAGGGTCATTTCGCAGAGCATGCCGGACTGCCTGTGCGAAAACATGTTGATTTTTTAATCCCATTAAGAGAGGACAGCACTGACAGAAACTTTATTGTTATTTCAGCTGCGGACTTCGCACTTTTTGATGTTCCAGCCAATTTTGCCCGCCTCCAAGGGCTAAGTCCTTCAGTCAAAGGAAAGCTGCAGCAGCTATATAAAGCTAGGAAGCTGCATATTGAATTCCTGCGCAGGAGCGGTGAGAATCCACACGATCCGAAGCATGACAGCCCTGACTATGACGGCAACGGTACACCGTATCTATTTGCGCGTGCTCGGGTAGCAATTAGAAGTTAGCCGCCATTTCCTTTATACCCTCTATAGGTTAAACTACCAGCAATGTTACCTAATCTCTCCACATCTCAACTTGTTAAGTCATATAACGGACGAACCGTTGTTAATCGAGTATCGATCCAGGTAACTGCTGGCGAGGTAGTGGGCCTCCTTGGTCCAAACGGAGCTGGTAAGACGACTACATTCTATATGTGTGTAGGACTTGTTACACCTGATAGTGGTACAATTGTTCTCAATGGACAAAACATTACACAGCAGCCTGTATACGCACGTGCTAGACTTGGGCTCGGCTACCTTCCACAAGAAACCTCTGTTTTTCGTAAGCTCTCAGTACAGGATAATATAATGGCGGTCCTAGAATCGATGGATTTTCCGACTGCACGGCTCAGAACACAGCGATTGGATCAGCTATTAAATGAGTTTGGACTTGAACGGGTAAGACATTCCATGGCTAACTCACTTTCAGGAGGGGAACGTCGTCGTGTCGAAATTAGTAGAGCTCTTGCTAGATCCCCTCAATTTATCTTACTGGACGAACCTTTTACTGGAGTCGATCCGCTAGCTATTCAGGATATCCAAAATATCATCATGAGCCTATCTGCTAACGGCATAGGTGTCCTTATTACTGACCATAATGTTCGAGAAACCCTCGTTATCTGTCACCGCGCTTATATTCTAGTAGAGGGTCAGGTTCTTGAGGAAGGTGAGCCTCGTTATATCGCTCAAAGTGAACGTGCACGCCGATACTACTTAGGCGAAAACTTCAGCATTGCCTAAGTATTTGAATTCAAAGATTTATTATAATTCAATATTACTGCACATTTCTTGCATACAAATTCTTCGCCTAACATCTTAATAAATGATAGAATTATGTTAGTGAGGTTAAACTCCGTTTTTTAGGTTTTAGGCAAACTTTGTTATGGGTCTCGAAGCTCGACTTGTACAGAAATTAAGCCAACAGCTCCTCATGACACCCCAGCTCCAGCAGGCTATTAAACTGCTTCAGCTTGGTCGTCTTGAATATAAGGAAGCCTTGGAGAAGGAGCTGCTTGAGAATCCAATTCTTGAAGAATCTAAAGACTCCGAAGAATTTAACGCTAGCGGTGATCAGTCAGATCTACCTGCCGATAGTCAAGCCTTTGATTCAGGCTCAGGAGAATCTGGATCAACAGGCGAGTCCGAGATTCCGCCAACCGAATTTTCAGAGCAAACCGAGAATAAACCGTTAGATGATAAGAACCAGGTAGATTGGGAAGGTTACCTCGATCAGTTTAGTGATTACCGCGGTAGTGCAACTCCAAAAGGATTAATAGATCACGAGGATCGACCCTCAGTTGAAGCAACTCTAACTAAAGCCGAAAGTCTTGAAGAACACCTTATCTCGCAGATTCGTTTCACTGAAATTGACGGTCAGGGGGAACGCATTGCATTACATGTAATTGGAAATCTTGACAAGGATGGCTACCTCTGTTCTAGCAAAGAGGAGATCGCACAAACCTGTGGATGTTCAAGTAGTGAGGTAGAGCGGGTAGTAAAACTAATACAAAATCTTGATCCGCCAGGAGTAGCTGCACGTGACCTAAAAGAATGCCTCCTAATTCAACTTGATACGATGGGGCTAACTGAAACCCTGGAAGCTAAAATAGTGCGGGATCATCTTGATAAGCTTGAAAAACGCAAATATGACCTTATCGCCAAAGCAGAGCAGGTGGCGATTGAGCAGGTTTACAAAGCGGTAACGGCTATTCAGAATTTGGAGCCGCGACCAGGCCGATCTTACACAGATGAAACCATACGTTACATTGTGCCTGACATTTATGTCTATAAAGTTGGCTCAGAATACGTAATTTCGTTAAATGAAGATGGAATGCCTAAGCTTAGAGTAAGCTCCTACTATCTACAGCTACTTAAAAGTGGCGAGTCCGAAAATCTCCCTAATAAGGCGTATTTAAATGAACGTCTCAAGGCTGCACAGTGGCTAATCAAAAGTATTCATCAACGCCAGCAGACTATTTACAGAGTAACCGAGAGCATAGTTAAATTTCAACGTGACTTCCTAGACCATGGCATAACACGCTTAAAGCCGCTTGTACTAAAAGCAGTAGCTGACGATATCGGCATGCATGAGTCAACTGTTAGCAGGGTCACAACTAATAAATATGTCCACACACCTCAAGGTGTTTTTGAACTAAAATATTTCTTTACTACCGGCATTAAAACAGATTCAGGCGACATATCTGCCTCCTCTGTTAAGGAAAGAATTAAAAATATTATTCTTGCTGAGCCGGCAGATAGACCGATCAGTGATCAGGAGATTGTAGACCTCCTAAAGAAAGAGAATATAACCATTGCCCGCCGCACTGTTGCAAAATACCGTGAAAGCCTAGGCATTCTATCATCCTCTAAGAGAAAGAGGTTGTTTTAGAACTTCGGTAAATGTGACGGTTCTATTTTTGGAGAGCCCCTCACCGGCTTAGATGGTTAAATAAATAGAACCGTCACATTTATCTCTCCCTTGATTAGGGTAGAGTCTCTTGCTAATATCCTACATGAGATCCTGAGTAGTCCTGTTATTGTGCACTTCTATTGCTATATTTAGTATTAATATACTTCCTAATGGAATAGAGGGATTCATAAGGTTTTGTTAATTAACATTCCTCCCTTAAGTGATACTCTGCGATTACTTTATGAGCTGTACTAGTTCATAAGGAAATCGCAGAGTCAGGTCAACGTGACCTGCAGCGAAACGGCGCAATCGAGGAGGAGAGGATGGGTAGGCCTGAACGTAGCGTGCTTGGGTTGGGAATGAGCCTGCTTGTAGCAGGACTCGTTTTCGCCTTAACACTTGATGTCGGAGGGGTTGACCTGGCGGCCGGGCACGTGCCGCCTTGGAAGTCGATGCCACCTGCTTATGTGGTGGCGAACCTCGTCTGGATCGTGGGCGCGGTGTTGCTGATCTATCCGCCCCTGAAGTCTGGCTTCCAGCTGCTCGTTGTCCTGGAAGTGTTTCTAGCAGCAAGTGGACTGATGGCGTTCTGGATGCCGGAGCAGTTCTGGATCAAGATCATGAGTCGAGTGGGAATGAGCCTGGCAGTCGTGGGGTATCTGAAATGGCGCGGCCTGCTTAGCAACATCTCATACCCATGGTCTCTTGTCTCGCCCAGGTTTTATTACCGGGCTTGGAGAACGGGAGACAACAATGCGCTAGCAGTAGGGATTGAGCTGCTTGGCATTGGATATGCCTTGAGCTCGATGCTCATGTTGACCATTGGCAGCGCCTACCTGGCGCGTGGTTCATGGGTCACATGGCGCACAGACCACCAGGGGATCTTCCTTGCGTGGACGGGCCTGAACGGACTTTATGTCGGCTCAGGCATCGCAATCATGATCGCCGATCTGCTTGGCTAGTCAGAGGTGGGTAGAGATGCACACATCCATATTGAGGGTAACTCTCTCTATTCCACCAAATGCCATTATACCTCCAGCATCCCCCAGCACATTTTTTCAATAACGACGATATCTTGCTACGCTTAACTCGCTTATTCTTTTCTGAATGGGAGCCATTCAGTAGCGGATTGTCACCACCAGAAGCCTACAGTTTAATACAAGTGGCAAGTAGCCCCCTTTTAACTATAGCAAGTGACAGAATACCGTAGCGTTATTCTCTCACTCGCTATAGCAGCTCTGCATCCGAGATTCTGCCTGTTAACACGAACGGCATACCAGACTGATTCGTGCAAGCGTTTTGCATAGATTCTTCCGTTCCTATACAATGTCTCCGAGTTCAGCACAGAGCAAGAGATTAGAGATTTAGGAAAATAGCGAATGAATAGATGGTTTACGGTATTACTATTAATTAGCCTGGTTGGTAGCGGCTGTGCTGTTGGACCTGATTTCATTCCTCCTGAAAACAATCTCAACACATCGTATCAGGGATTATCCTTAAATGCCTCACAAATTAAGACCTCCGCAGAGGCTGCCACTGAAACAGAGTGGTGGAAGAACTTTGAAGATCCGATTCTCAATGAGCTCCTTGCTGAGGCTGTTAAAAGCAATCTTGATCTACAAACTGCTATGTCACGGGTGTTGCAGGCTAAAGCCGAACGTGGACTTGCCTTCTCTGATCTGCTACCCGATGTATTTGCAAACGGAAACTTAACACGGGAGCAACTCTCTGAAAATGTAGACAACTTTGGCCAACCTCTTACCACATACGACCGCTACAGAGTCGGCCTTGATCTCTCATGGGAACTTGACCTTTTTGGAGGTAACCGCCGCGCTCTTGAATCAGCGCGCGCCAACTTGGCTGCTAAGGTATATGAATCGCGCGCCATACTCCTATCACTACTCTCCGAAACTGCGCTTAACTATCTAAGCCTTAGAAGTTTACAGCATCAGCTTGAGGTTACGAAACTCAACGTTGACGTACAAAGCAAAACTTTACAGTTTACACAGTCCCGCTTCGAAGGTGGTATTGCAACCCGCTTAGATCTAGTTCGCGCTAAAGCACAGCTTGCCGGAACCTCTGCCTCTATTCCGCAGCTAGAACAGAGAATAATGCGCACGATTCACACCCTCTCCCTTTTGCTAGGATTGGAGCCAAACGCGTTGAAGGAAAGATTGCTGCCGACAAGGACGTTACCGAAAAATCCGACTAATATTCCTGTGGGATTGCCATCAGATATTTTGCGCAGACGCCCTGATATTAAACGTGCTGAATTTGAGCTGGCAGCTGCCACTGCCGAGATCGGCGTTGCTATTTCTCATCTGTTCCCTAAGTTTTCTCTGACAGCAGCACTCGGAGTAAGCTCCAACGACTATTCTGACTTAGGTAGACAGAGCTCCGCCTTCTGGTCAGTGATTCCTGGTTTTAGCTGGCCGGTATTTTCGGGCACTAAGATCGCCTCCAATATTGAGCTGCATGAGGAGCGCGGCAAAGAAGCATTACTAAATTACCGCAAGACTGTTTTACAGGCATTAAAAGAGGTCGAGGATTCTTTAGTCCATGTCTCAAAAGAACAGGAGCGGCAATCACATCTAAATGAAAGTGTTAAGGCAAACTTAGAGGCAGTTGAACTCTCTAAAGATCTTTATGAACAGGGGCAGGTAGATTTCCTAAGTTTATTACAAGCTCAGGGCAATCTCTTTATGACGCAAGCCACTCTCGCGGATAGCGAAGGAGCGTTAGCTGCAGATATAGTTCAACTTTATAAAGCCCTGGGAGGCGGCTGGGAGGGACTCGTTAATGAAAATTTTATCGATAATTCAGGAGCAGTTTGGACCGTTCACAAATAAGGATTTTTTATGCGTAAAGAGATACTAAGAGCAGTCGGAGCAATGTTAGTAATATTTGTATTACTTGGTGTAATAAAATATAGACAGATCTCCTCTGAGATAGAAGCTCACGCCTCATTCACCCCTCCCCCTGAAGCAGTTACAGCAATTACTGTTAAAGATGAACTTTGGCGTGAGACGCACTCTGTAGTTGGACAACTTACTGCTGTTAAAGGAGTAATTGTAAGCGCTGAAGAGGCAGGCAGAGTGGCAAAGATCCATTTTGAATCAGGATCTACGGTCAACCAAGGGGATATATTAATTGAGCTTGACCTCTCAGTAGAAAATGCCAACCTAAAGGCAGCCTTAGCTAAACAGGACTGGGCGAGTAAAAAGCTTCTACGTGTGCAGACCCTCCGCAATAAAAATGCAGTTTCTAAAGAGGACTTAGATGATGCCGAGAGCTCATTCCTTCAAGCACAAGCTGAAGTGCATGCCTTACAAGCCCGCATTGAAAGACGACAAATAGTTGCTCCATTTGCCGGCAAAACCGGCATCAGAATGGTTAATCTTGGGGAGTATGTTCAGGCTGGCACAAAGGTAGTTCCAATTAATTCACTCGAGTCGCTCTATCTTAATTTCACCCTGCCCCAGACAATGCTTAATCATATTGCTGTTGGTCAGCCTTTAACTTTCAATGTTGATACATTTCCAGATGAGAATTTTGAAGGCCACATTGCAGCTATAGATTCAGAGGTAAACGAAAGCACTAGAAACATCTCGGTTCAAGCCGCGGTGGCAAATAGTGCTGAAAAATTCAGGCCAGGCATGTTCGCAAAGGTGAACCTCGAGCTTCCGATTCAAACAAAGGTAATTCCAATTCCGGCATCCAGTGTGACCTATGCGCCGTACGGAGACTCAGTCTGGGTAATCGAGCAAAGTAAGGATGCAAATGGAAATGAAATAGAGGCTGTACGCTCACAGATCGTAAAATTGGGGATGCGTCGTGGTGAACAGGTTGCAATTTTATCCGGTCTTATGCCAGGACAGAGAATTGTAACCTCTGGAGGCTTTAAGCTTCGACCAGGACTAGCAATTTTTGTTAATGAAAATTTTACACCGGGCAACAGCAGCTCCCCTGCTACTACTGACTCTTGATACGGAATTTCTATGCGCTTTACAGATCTATTTATTAAACGTCCGGTGCTTGCAATCTGCATTAACGTAGTAATTCTTTTAGCCGGCTATGTATCAATCGACAATTTAAGTGTTCGTCAGTACCCGCGCAGTGATAATGCCGTGGTAATAATACAGACTGCTTATATAGGCGCGAACGCCGATCTAGTGCGCGGATTCATTACAACCCCGCTTGAGCGGGCAATTTCAAGCGCTGATGGCATCGACTACATCGAGTCATCAAGCGCCCAGAGTTTAAGCACGATCACTGCTCATTTAAGACTTAATTTTGATGTAAATGACGCCCTCACTCAGGTGCAGTCCAAGATTAGCCAGGTGCGAAATGAGCTGCCGCCTGAAGCCGAGGCTCCAACTATTACTGTTGAAAGTGCGGATAACCGCTTTGCTTCGCTGTATCTAAGTTTCTACTCGCAAGAGCTAGAGCAGAATCAGATTACTGATTATCTCACCAGAGTAATTCAACCGAAACTTTCAGCTCTGCCTGGTGTGCAAAAAGCAGACATTCTCGGAGCACGTACATATGCAATGCGTATCTGGCTTAAGTCCGACAGAATGAGCGCATTTAATCTTACTCCATCTGATATCAGACAGGCATTAGCAGAGAATAATTTTCTCTCAGCCATCGGCAACACCAAAGGGACGATGGTTACTGTAAATTTAGTTGCGAATACAGATCTACGAAGCAAAGAGGAGTTTGAAAACTTAGTAGTAAAGAGAGAGCACAACACACTGATC
Organism: uncultured Bdellovibrionales bacterium; assembly: GCA_964556665.1. GTDB lineage: Bacteria > Bdellovibrionota_C > UBA2361 > UBA2361 > CAZKXU01 > CAZKXU01. The sequence goes on from CAZKXU010000035.1 coordinate 8,654, forward strand.
CGCATGAAAGATATCGCCGATGTAGTACTAGGAGCAGAAAGTTATGACCAGGATGTTCGTTTCGGTGGTGAACGCGCAACATTTATGGGTGTCTGGGTTTTGCCTAATGCCAACTCTTTAGAGGTCATTCGACGCGTCAGGTCGGAGGTCTCTGAGATTAGAAAAAATGTCCCTCATGGCATGAAAGTGGGAATTCCTTATGACTCGACCGCATATATTAACGATGCAATCCATGAAGTCTTAAAGACTTTAGGGGAGACAGTATGTATTGTTATACTTATTATCTTCCTATTTATCGGATCCTTTAGAGCAGTACTCGTCCCTGTTGTCGCTATTCCCTTATCACTCGTCGGCGCAGCCGCGATAATGATGACTTTAGGATTTACAATTAATCTACTCACACTATTGGCTATTGTTTTAGCGGTCGGATTAGTCGTTGATGACGCTATCGTAATGCTAGAAAATGTGGAAAGGCATGTCGATTCCGGAATGCCACCATTTCAAGCAGCTATCACGGCTGCTCGAGAATTGGCACTACCTACAATTGCCATGACTCTCACCTTAGCTACTGTATATGCGCCGATAGGACTGCAAGGTGGACTCACCGGAGCATTATTTCGAGAGTTTGCCTTTACCCTGGCCGGCGCTGTCATTATCTCTGGTGTTGTAGCGCTTACGCTCTCCCCGATGATGTCCTCTAAGTTACTCAGACAAAGTACGAATAAATCTAAGTTTCAACTTAAAGTCGAATCTTTATTTAATAAAATAAGGGATCGCTATGCTAAGATGCTGCGCCTTACGCTTAAACATCAGCCTGCGGTTGTCAGTGTAGCAGTTATGATAGTTATTCTTCTTCCCTTATTTTATATATTTTCGACAAAGGAATTAGCTCCGCGTGAAGACCAAGGGGTGCTCTTTAGCTTTATTCAGGCCGCTCCAAACTCCTCTTTAGACCAAACTCTGTTATTCACCGAAGAGGTAAATAAGGCATATCAGTCTTTTCCGGAGACAGCCAACACATTTCAGCTTACAAGTCCTAATGTCGGCTTCTCCGGAATGTTAACCAAGCCATGGAGTGAGCGAGAGCGCACGATCATGGAGATTGAAGGTGAGGCCTGGGGCAAAATGTCTACTATCCCCGGTATCCGAGCAATTGTTACCTCACCTCCTCCTTTGCCCGGCGGAAGTGATTTTCAGATCGAATTTGTCATCTCCTCAACCGATGAGCCGGCTCAAATTGTTCAGTATGCAGACCAGCTTGTAGGGAAAGCATTCGAAAGCGGGTTATTTATGTTTGCCGATACGGATCTAAAATTCGACCTGCCGCAGAGTGAAATCATTATAGATCGCGATAAACTTTCCGCCCTAGGGTTAACACCTCGTCAGATTGGAACAGATCTTGGCATACTTACTGGTGGCGATTATATAAACAGATTCAATATCTCCGGCAGAGCGTATAAAGTTATCCCTCAGTTAAAACGTGAAGAGCGGCTCAATCCGGAGCAGTTAGAAGAGGTTTATGTTAGTGGTCCAAATGGCAGCCCAATTTCATTGGCAAGTTTTGCAACTATTAAAAACAGTGTTGAGCCTCGTCAGCTGAACAGATTCCAACAGATTAATTCTGCTAAGATTCAAGGAGCACTTCCACCTGGAGTAAGCATAGATCAGGGGTTAAAAGTATTGGAAGATGCAGCAGCATCCATTCTGCCTGCCACCTACAATATTGATTATGCAGGTGAATCACGCCAATTGCGTAAAGAGCAGAATAACCTTGTAGGAACTTTAATACTGGCCCTTATCCTAATATACCTTGTGCTAGCTTCGCAGTTTGAAAGTTTCCGAGATCCGTTCATAATTCTTGCCGGCTCTGTGCCACTAGCCATGGTTGGTGCCTTATTGGTGATATTTTTAAACGGCACAACTTTGAACATCTACTCACAGGTGGGGCTAGTAACTCTTGTAGGCTTAATCGCGAAAAATGGAATCCTGGTAGTAGAATTCGCAAACCATCTACAGGAGAAAGGACTAAGTGTGCTTGAGGCTATTGAGCAATCCTCTCTTACTAGGCTGCGACCGATCCTGATGACTTCATTTGCTACAATCGTTGGTCACTTTCCATTAGTGATAGCAACTGGAGCTGGGGCCGGAGCGCGAAACAGTATAGGTATAGTCCTTGTTTGTGGTATGTTAATCGGCACTTTTTTTACCCTATTTATTCTGCCTACTATATATAGCCTGGGTGCACATAGATATACTGATCAAACTACAAATGATGATAACTCATCCTCAAAACTTCTTCTTTTTAACCAGAAGATAGGTTAATATATAAAGGATTACATCTGACTTTAATTTTATCATATTATTGATCTTTATTATGACAAAAAATGAACATGTAGTAACTGTCAATATCGCCTTTAGAAACATTGAGGCAACAGATGCTTTAAAAAGCTACGCTACCGAAAAAGTTAGTCATTGCCTTAAAAAGTTTATTCATCATGAAACTGAAGCACATCTGGTTCTTGCGGTCGAGAAAAATCGTCAGATTGCTGAGGCAAGATTTCATGCAGATGGACATGATTTCAATGTTAAAGAGGAAAGTCCGGATCTATATGCCTCGATCGACTCCCTGGTCAGCTCACTAAGCAGCCAGCTTCGTAAACATAAGGAAAGGATTACGAAACACCATTGAGTAGCTTAGACTTAGGTCAGATCTCCCAACTTGTTTTGGTTGCGGGGCTCTCCGGAGCCGGCAAGTCGACTACCATCGACGTGTTGTCCGACCAGGGCTTCTATACTATTGATAATCTTCCGGTAGCGCTGCTTTCTAGCTTCATAGATTTCTCCAAGAATTCAGGGCCTAGATTTACTAGGGCTGCACTGCTTCTTGATATTGACTCAGAGGAGAAGGTTAAAAACCTTCTCTCAATATATAAGACTCTCCCAAAGGAGATGATCCGGATAATATTCTTAGACTGTAAGACCGACATGGTCATTCGCCGTTATAGTGAAACTAGGCGTCCACATCCCGGGTTTGAAGCTGACAAGGACAAAACACTAGGCGAAGCAATTGAGCGGGAACGCAGCCGCCTATCTCCTATTAAAGAAATCGCCAATTTTATAATTGATTCAACTGAACTCACGGTACATGACTTAAAACGTGAGCTTAAGTTATATATCGATACATTATTAAGCACGAAATCAGCCTCTATCAGTATAAATTTTGTATCCTTTGGATACAAATATGGAATCCCTCTGGACTGCGACCTTCTTATTGACGTAAGATTTATAACAAATCCACATTTCATAGATCACCTACGTGAAAAGACGGGGCTGGATAATGACGTAAGAGAGTATGTTCTAGAAAATACGGACACTGTCGAATTCCTCTCCCACTATACTCAGCTTCTAAATTTCCTATTACCTAGATATGCTTTTGAAGGGAAAAGTTATCTTAATGTTGGAATCGGGTGCACCGGTGGCAGACATCGCTCCGTTACTATCGCTGAAACCCTCTCTAAGAAGATCGCAGTCAACAATTACTCTATAAGCGTAAAACATAGAGACCTCGATAGGTAGTCCAATTTAAGAATTTCTCGTTTTTTGTCATATTTATGATATAAATCGACAAATTTACTTCTTTTTAACTCTTGATCTTTTACCGACCTATATTTAAAACAGGTAATTGTTCAATTTACGGTTCAACATCAATTTTGCGAGGAAAAAAATGTCTAGTTATATATTTACATCCGAATCAGTCTCCGAAGGTCATCCAGATAAAGTCGCCGATCAGATAAGTGACGCAGTCCTAGATGCATGTCTCAAGGTTGATCCGTTAAGCCGCGTAGCATGTGAGACCCTAGTTAAGGGCGACATGGTGGTTTTGGCTGGTGAAATCACAAGCAAAGCTAAACCTAACTATGACAAGATAGTACGTGAGACCATTCGCGGAATTGGCTACTGCGATCCAAAGATAGGTTTCGATTCCGAGACCTGCCAGATTGTTAAGTATCTTACCGAACAATCACCTGACATCAGCATGGGTGTTACTGCTGACAATACCCACAACAAGGAACAGGGTGCAGGTGACCAGGGATTGATGTTCGGATATGCCTGCGACGAGACTCCTGAGTTTATGCCGCTTCCTATATCCTTAGCTCACAGCTTGCTGCGTGAGTTATCTAGATTAAGAAACAGTGGTGATGCAAATTTCATAAAGCCAGACTCCAAATCACAGGTTTCAGTGCTTTACAAAGACGGCAAACCTCACAGTGTTGAGACTGTAGTTCTTTCAACACAGCATGCTGAGGAGAAAGATCTTAAAGAGCTCGAGAGCTGGGTAATCAAGAATGTCATTAAAAAGATTATTCCTGCAAAATATCTTAAGAATGACACAAGATTCCTAATTAATCCGACTGGTCGCTTCGTACAAGGCGGGCCAGTAGCTGATTGCGGCTTAACCGGACGCAAAATTATTGTCGACACTTATGGCGGTTCCAGCCGTCATGGTGGTGGTGCTTTTTCGGGCAAAGATCCTTCCAAGGTTGATCGTTCTGCGGCGTATGCTGCCCGTCATATCGCAAAGAATGTTGTTGGTAGCGGTGCTGCTGCTTGCTGCGAAGTACAGGTTGCTTACGCAATCGGCGTAGCCAAGCCTGTTGCAATCTATGTTGACACCTTCGGATCCGGCAAGGTTTCTGATGAGAAGATCGCTTCAGCCATCTCTGAGATTTTTGATCTAAGGCCTTCAGGGATCATCGCTGAGCTTGACTTACTCCGCCCAATCTATCAGTCAACTGCATCTTACGGCCATTTTGGTCGTGAGCCCGGCAAAGATGGTCAGTTCAGTTGGGAGAAGTTGGACAAGGTGACAGCATTACGAGAGGCCCTGCTGTAGTGCAACATACCTACTGGGACCGCGGGACGCGCCTGGGCAGTGCAAGGCGCTCAGGTTACGCGAAGCGTAACTACTGAGCAGCCTAAGATTGTTTCATTCCTTTAGGAGCGCGAAAGCGCGAGCACTGCTACCAGGCAGCGTAAGATAAATGCTTGCGAAGCAAGCTTCAACAAGTCCACGCGTAGCGTGGTCCAGCCCGCTTGCTAGCGGAATTCCGCCAAGCAGCGGGCTGGAAGCCCGCGGTCCCAGTAGATTGCCTACCCCGCCTTAAACGGCTCAACATGCACTAAGACTTTTGTTATCACAGGGAGCTCCTCCCTAATCTTATCCTGGACCATATGAGCGAGCTGATGTCCCTCAGTCACACTCATATCACCAGAAACGATCACATCAAGGTCGACATAAAAATCAAGCCCTAGTTTACGCACATGACATTTATGTGTACCCATAACTCCTGGGACAGCGGCAGCAATTGCTCTGATTTCAGTATTTATTCCCTGATCTGGCGCCTGCTCCAAGATCTCCCCAAGCGCTGGACGTAATAGCGAGTAAGCATTTAAGCTCATCACCATCGCAGCGAATAGCGCGGCCCAATCATCAGCGCTTTCATACCCTGGCCCTGCAAGAAGAGCTATTGAGATTCCAATAAAAGCGGCTAATGAGGTCAGGGCATCGGATCGTTGATGCCAAGCCTCAATCTTTAGCACCATACTGCCAACACTACTGCCACGACTAAATATGAATCTGAACAGCAGCTCTTTAATAATTAGAACAACTAACAGCACGATTAAAGTAAATGGCGCAGGAGCCATATGCGGCGTCCTTATCTCATGCACACTCTGAATTACAATAAATGCCGCGGAGGCGAAAAGAAAAAGGGAAACGAATACAGCTGCCAACGTTTCAGCCCTGCCCTTCCCGTACGGATACTGCTCTGATGGTGGCGCTGACGCAATTTTAATACCGATCAAGCTCACTATTGAAGAGAGCGTATCAGCAACCGATTCGATTGCATCTGCAATCAACACATAGGTATGACCATAGTACCCCGTCAAACCTTTTATAATAGCTAGAAACAGGCTGCCAACGATACCGATACGAACAGTCTGCTGAGCAACCTTGACCCTATCCGCCTTTGATTCCTTTATCTGTCCGTACATAAAATGTTCTGTTAAGCTTTACACCAATACTGAGTCTCTACCCTGTGAATTATCCCGAAATCCCTCTGCTCTACCCCTTGCGGCGCAATATGCCATAGCCATGAATCAGAAAACTTCTCTGAAAATCCTGAAACTCTGATTCGCTCCGAGAGACGCAGCGCTTGCTCTATCTGCCATTCAGCTTGCTCATGCTTATAATAATATATCTCCGTATCACTGCATAACAACACGCCTCTTGCTGCACTGCGTGCAAGCAGAGCAAGATGCTCCTCCTCTAAGCGCCGCATTGATCCGGCTAAGGCTGCCTGCAGTGCTGCCTCGTACTCTCCATTCCGATCAGTATCAATTTTAAGATAACGTAGGATTAACTCATGTGCACGATCTCTCCAATAGACTGCTATCTGGCTTAGTAGATTAACGCTAAAAATATAATCAAATCTTCCTATCTCGACCGGCTGCACCCGCAATCCATCTAAGTACTGTATTAGTTCAGAGACTGTCCTAATCTGAGCGCTTCTAAATTTTCCTCTCAGCTCTGTTGACCACCCAGATACTCCTCCTGAGATATCAATTATGTTGAACCTAATCTCTCTGCTGCGATGATTAGCAGCTTTTTTTCTCCAAAATTCTCTTAAAGACGGGTTTGCATCAAATAGCGCAATCTTTTCAAACTTGTCTGTTAACAGTTCAAGATCGATATCAAAAAGATGTCCCGCACCAAGAACTGCAATAGAACCTGAACCACCCCACTTGTGTGCTGAGAGAGCGGTGCGTTGAAATTCTTTACATAACGAGATATGCTTTTCCCAGTACGTTTTGGCACGATCGCGACGCATCACTATTCCGATCCCCATCCTCAGATAGTCCCGATAATGAGGGAAACGTAACCAGTTCGAGAAGTAGTTTAGTAATGAAATGTTCGGTGCTGACATGGCTGTATACAATCCTAACAATTCAGCGCCTATATTGGCAGGAGCTATTTGAGTGACCTTTACCAAATGGAAGAATCAGTATATCGAGCTTGTTAATAGTAGCTCTGAGTACATTATCAACTGCGGTAAAAACCCGCTTTCTGCACCACAAAAGGAGCTGCTAGCCAAACGAATCAGCTCCTATGCACGGATCATAGTTGAGCTTGGCAGCGGCTCAGGTGCCCATTTATTAGAACAGGCTTCTCAAAATCCGGATACTTTATACGTAGGATTTGAAATCCGATTTAAGCGCACTTTCCGTACTGCACAAAAAGCGGAAAAGGCTGAGATCCGTAACCTACTTCTTTTACGAGCTAATGCTGAGAGGATCACTGAGTTTTTCGGTAACTCTTCGATACAGGGCTTTTACGTTAATTTCCCTGACCCATGGGATAAAAAACGGTGGCATAAGCATAGGATGTTAAATAGCAGATCCCTAAATGAGATGCATGCGCTGCTTAAACCTGGTGGCTTCATATCCTATAAAACCGATCACCAAGGCTACTTCAAAGATACTCGCAAGCTACTCTGCGAACTTAATTTGTATCAGATTTGTCAGGAATCAGAGGATTTACATAATAGTGACATCCCTAAGGAACTACGAAATATTCGTAGTGAATTCGAAATGCTTTTTATCTCCAAAGGGTTACCGGTCTATTTCATAGAAGTTCGTAAAAGTTAGCCTAATATATTTCTAGGCGAGATCCCTAAAGTTGCGATATAATGAAATAGTTACAACTTTCCTGTAACTGGTTTTCGAAATGCTCATCAAAGAGTATAGAAGGTTTTATTTTGGGGTAATTATGAAGGTTAGTACAAAGAAAAATGCAGCTATTAAAGCAGTAGAGTCAGTTCATACAACCGTTGGTGAACTCATTGAAACAATCACAAAATTAGCATTAGAGTCAGGAAAATCCGAGGAGGAGGGCTATCTACTAGCTCAAGCCACTCTCGAAAACATTCTTAGAAGAAAAGCTATGGCTCAGGGTAATGGCGTCTACATGCATTAGTGCAGGTAGGCTAAAAAGTTAATTTCCCTGACTTGATATTGCCGTAGGAGAATAATATCGATCCATCTGAACCTATTTTGTCTGCGATCTGCTCCTGCGCCCTAATCTCTTCAAGGCTCGGTAGCATATAGGCTCCTATGCCTGCGTATAGTTTCACCCCTTTGCTTTTAAACGCCAGCGCTTGTCTGACTAAATACTCAAACAGGCGCATATCCTGGGTATAAGACATAAGGCAGAGCTTATCAACAGTCCGATCAAGCATCCAACCCCGCCAATCCTGAAAGGAGCTAAGGTATGCTCGATCTGCCCATGCTATACCGGCTACCGACAACTCAGTGCCATGCGGAAGTACTACTCTTAGATCCTGCAGGTAACGCGTAACCTGTGTCCTTCTCCAATTATCCCAACTATGAGCTGCTTGATCATTTTTAGGCATCAGACTTTCACCCATATTAAAGGGATCGTGGTTATCAGTGTCACGTTGATACCGTTCAATTGACCTCTGTCCGTATCCAAAATCAGCACCACCTGGAATGCGGGAGCTAGGCTTTATCGGTAGAAGATATGGATAACGGAAGAAATCGAGGTGCACTCCACAGCCAGGCACATAGCTAAGCGCCTCCCGCACTATTTCATAAAAATATTCCTGTACCTCTTGTGCTGCCGGATCGAGCCACAGCCAAGGAGTATCTAGGCTAAAATATCTACCGCGCTCTCCTGGAGGTTTTCCCTCAGAGGAATAATTATCAAGACGTATTCCAAAATTATCTGTTAGAAGAATATCTAACCCGTTTTTTAATAATACCGGGGCATTAAAGTTTGAATGTAGATTAAAAACATTAAACCAAAGGTGTAATTTAATATTATGATGTTCACAGAGCTTTCTTAGTTCAAGCAGCGGATCAAAGAGCTGATCACGGCATTTATGGTAAGGGGTCGGATCAGCTAATCCTGACGGAAACCAGGATCTCCCCTCTCTATATATCTGCAGGAAAAGCTCAGATGGTCGCCATACCTCAAGATCTGAAAGAAGCCCCTCAAAGCGTGCCTTGTTCTCAAATGGTTTATATGGTCCCAGAGCTTCAACCCAGAGTGCCTTCATCATAAATTAATACTACTCAGATACTTGGTTGAAAATAGATTAGGTAGATCCACATCAAAGTAGTGTAGGACCAGATCTCTATTAAAGTTATGTTTTAACCACTAAAACAATGATTCGACCAGGAGCTGACATCATTACCGCCTTACTAATATTTATCCTCTCTGTAGGCGGCACGGCTCTCTCATACGAGAATGTCGTTAAGCAGGACAGCAACGCAGGCGGCATAGTTGAGTCCGACATCCGTCTTGGCAAGAATGATTATATAATCAGCAATTCAAACGGATGTGTTGGAACCTTCCAGACTGAACTTAATAGATCTAAGGATTATGCATTAAATATAAATATCGTTCTATGGACAAGATATCAGTCCCGTCCAATCAATACAGAGATTGAAATTAAAGCTGACTTCAATCCGCTCGGACAACTGCTAGCAAGTGTGACCAGCATAGAATCTCCTGAGCTAAAACTAAAACTAAGAACAGATCAGACTAACCCGATTATTCTCTCTATCGATGCAGCATATTCCGGCAACCATCTAAATAAAAATATTTCATTTAAAGGACCGCTTACTTTGGTCGAAACCAAGCGAGGACACTTCCATATGAGCTCACCTTATACCAAGGTAATGAAAGCCTCCTTTCTTAACAATGCGCCAAGCATGCTATCTCAATTAGGAGTTAAGCTCCAATCCGCAGCTATGAACGAATGTTCAAATTTAGGAAAAAGCTCGATCGACCTGACCTCATTTGTTAATGCCTTAAGCTTACTGAAAGATAGAGTTACATTGCTGGAAGATTACAAAGGGAAAATTAAAAATGATAGAGATAGAAAACCTCACTAAAAGTTACGGAAACTTTCAGGCTCTCAAGGGAATCAGCCTTAAGATCAAGGCCGGCGAAATCTTTGGTTTCCTTGGGGTGAATGGTGCAGGCAAGACCACAACTCTTAAGATGCTTGCCGGACTACTCAAGCCGACATCCGGAAGGATCGTATTAGGCGGCTACGATATTCAGTTGCAGCCATTAATGGCTAAAGCTATCACCGGTTATATCCCTGATCGACCACACCTCTATAATAAACTTACTGGCCGGGAATTTTTATACTTTGTAGCTGATCTATATTCGGTTTCGACAAACACTGCTGAAAAGAGAATTGATGAGCTGTTAGAGGAATATACACTAATTCAATGGCAGGATGAGCTAATTGAAAATTATTCGCATGGGATGAAACAGCGGCTAGCAACCTGCGCAGCTTTAATACACTCACCAAAAATCCTAGTCGTAGATGAGCCGATGGTCGGACTAGACCCGCATGGCGCAAAACTACTTAAGGAAAATTTCAAGAAATATGCGCAGCAAGGGATGAGCATTCTGCTATCAACACACTCGCTAAATGTCGCAGAGGAGGTGTCAGATCGTCTTGCCATCATTCATCAGGGCAAGATTATTACAACCGGCACAGTAGCGCAGGTAAAAGCGGTTGCTGGTGGTGAGAATGAAGCGCTGGAAACAGTTTTTCTTGAACTTACTCAACCGCAGGCGGAGGTCTAATCAATGTTCGTACCGACCCTTTTAAGGCCGCGGCTACTGGGAGCCAAAAATCGCATACGCAGCAATATGCGTCTTGGAACTCAATTAGGAAGAGATCTATTGCTTATCTTCTTCTTTTTTGGGGTCGTATACAGCATCTATAACGGTATTAGCGTCACTCTACAGAAGGTGCAGGAATCAGCACATATAGCCTATCTGCACCCTTCAATCATGCTTGGTCTGATTCTTTTAACCCTGCTCGCCATGTTGATCTTCTCAAACCTAGTTGCTGCCCTTGGCTTTCTGTTCCTCAGTCATGACCTCGATTTAATCGTAGCGACTCCTTTATCTCCAACTAAGTTTTTCTTCGGCAAGTTATGGGAGATCGTCGGTAGTTCAAGTTGGATGGTGTTTGTATTTGGTGTTCCTGTAATTATCGCATTCGGTGATACGTATCATGTTAGTTATATCTATTATTTAACTGCTCTTACTATATTGATTCCATACTTTCTCATCCCTGCTGCGTTGGCGATTATTCTTGTTACACTTTTTACAACGATTATCCCCGCTAACCGCAGTAAAGAGATCCTAATGATAATCGGCGGCCTTTCTATACTAATAGGGTATCTCGTTTACAAACTCCTAGTTCCTACACGTAGCGGCATGAATTCAGTTGATGACATTCTGCAGATAGTCTCAATGCTATCACTACCAAAGCAGATCTGGTCACCCTCATATTGGGCTGCTACCTGTATCGGTGAATTGCTGGAGCCTAGTGGGAAAGAGACGCTTCCTTTTCTTGGCATGCTCTATTCTAGCTCTATAGCTCTAACTAGCGCCGCTTATTTAGCCGTTCGCACTCTTCACTTTAGAGCTTTTTCGAATGCAAAAAGCAGTGCGCATGGGCTTAAGATTAAGAGCCGTAGCGGTCAAGATCGCCTGCTACGGCTCACACCATTTCTATCTAAACCGACACGTGCCATCCTTGGAAAAGAGATCCGAATCTTTCTTCGCGACATGAGTCAGGCCATGCAGTTAATGTTACTTTTAGGTCTGTGCATGATCTATCTATATAACTTTAGGGTGTTAAATGTTGTCGAAGAGCTACCGCAGGTTACCAGGTACTGGTGGCAGGCATTTCTTACAATTGCCAACATGGCGATGGGTGCTTTTGTCATGACTGCTATATGTACACGCTTTGTCTTTACCTCGATCTCTTTGGAGGGGCGTTCATATTGGATACTCCAGGTATCTCCTATTCCTAGCTCTGCCGTGCTTAGAGCAAAGTTTTGGTGTTGGCTCTTCCCGGTTGGTACAATCTCAAGCATAGTTCTAACCTCGGGCGCCTTAGCCATCAACTCAGAACCGCACATCGTAGCAGTCACTTTCTTGATTAGCTGGATCATCTGTTACGGCATTGTAGGGTTAGCGGTTGGCTTAGGTGCATTTTTTGCTAATTTTGATTGGGAGCACAGCTCCCAGCTGGCTGCAAGCTTCGGATCATTTGTTTATATGATCTGCAGTACGGTATTTATATTTATTAACATGTTCCCCACCACAGTGATTATCTTCTTAAGAACCTTAAAAAACATGGAGTATCAGATTAGTGAGGTCGAGTGGTTCATTAGTATAGCGAGCTGCGCTGGCCTACTTGCGTACATAAACTATTATGTAATGCGCTGGGCTTTAAAGCTTGGGGAAAATGCGCTGGAAGGGAGGAAGGTGTAGTGGATAGATATTGCCCCACTGGGACCGCGAACATCTTGTCCGCAAACTAATTAGCTGCAACTACGTTGCGGGCTGGACCACGCTTCGCAAGCAGTTATCTTACGCTGCCTGGCAGCAGTGTTGAACACTGCCCAGGCGCGTCCCGATCCCAGTAAATAAACATACAGTTGTGCTAAAATGACCTAGCAGAACAGTAATTCTAAATGATACCTTAGAAATCAGTATCATCTTATAATTACCTAAAAGCTTTTTATTAGTTGATTATTTTATGCCATCAGCTTTGGCGCTGCCTGCTAGGACCGAAAAACTCTCTGAACAGATCGCAGGGAAATCTGGTATGGCTGCAAGACTGAGTCCTCATGATACACAATCTATTGCCGAGATATGCCAAAGCCATCATGATTTTATGCTTCGTACAGCCTACCGCATTTTACGTGATTGGCATGCAGCAAATGATTGCTGTCAGGAGATATTCATCAAACTAATGACAGGCAAAATTAGGTATGATCCTGATCGTGGTAGTATTGAAACTTTTTTAAAAGTAGTAGTAAAAAATTACTGCTTAGATCTGCTAAAGAGCCAACAACATAGAAGTGCTCGCTATAACACCGATCTATTATCTCTTCTGGCGGTACCGAGTCAGCCATTGGAAGAAACGACCTTACCAAGTGGAACAAAGCCTGACATAAGAACCATGCTCGACACACTTTCTCCTGAATTTCGCGGGCCGATTATTAGTCATTTTATGGAGGGCCTTTCATGTCGCCAGGCTGCGAAAACCTCTGGATTGCCTCTATCAACCTGGGTACATCGATTGAAAAGTGGATTAGATATACTTAAAGGTATGATCTTATCTCCGTTGGCCTGATCTAATGAATATTATAGCAATTTCAATTCCTCTACTGATTTAACCACCTGCGGACGATCACAAACTCCGTCAGTACAGAGATAAACAACAACATCCTCGCCCCCTCCGCGCGCACTGATAAGCGGCACACCTGACACCTCCTTTCCAACACCAAATACATAGTGCGGATGAAACTCAGATTGAAGCGCTCGCAGCATCTGTATAGCTTTATCCTGATCAGCTGCTGAAATAACCAGCTCTTTAAGCGAAGCAATAGTAAGACTTAGTGCCTGTAGACCCTTACCTAAACCAAGTGCATACCGCTCTGCCATTGCTGCAAGTTTTTTATATATGATCTCTGCTTTACGTTTTAATTCTGGCTCAGCATAGAAGCCATAAAGCTTTTCTAAATTAAGTGCTGCTGTAGAATTACCTGCCGGGACGGCTTGATCAGTAAAATCAGGGCTCTGTACAATAAGCTCTTTTGCCGTTGTGTTTAGATAACCTCCCACCCTCTCACTCCAAAAAAGGGTGTCCTGCTTATGCTGCAGCTCACACGCAGTTTTTAAATAATCCTCATCAAAACTAGACTGGTAGAGCTCAATCAAGGCCTCAATATAAAAAGCATAATCCTCTAGCACCGCATCAAAGCGCGCCTCTCCGTCACGATACCGCCTCAACAAACGGCCATCTATATACAGCTCTCTACGGATAAAATGCTCCGCCTTCTGCGCTGCTTCTAAAAATTGCACCTCCCCAAAGGCCTGAAACGCCCTACAAAATGCCGTGATTGCCAGCCCATTCCAAGAAGTTAATACCTTATCATCGAGAAGCGGGCGCTTTCTCTTATTACGTTCCTCACGCAAAACTGTTACGGCCCTGCTGAGCTCTGGCGCAGACTCCTTAACTGACCAGTCAAGTTTTGAGTTGAAGGTTAGTATATTTCCTCCATGTTCAAAATTTCCGTGCTTTGTTACCTGATAGGTATTCACAAACACCTCTAACTCACTCGCACTTAAGAGTTTCTCTAATTCGTTATAACTCCAGAGATAAAACTCCCCTTCCTTGCCAACCTCGCCTGCATCTTCTGCTGAAAAAAACTCTCCATGCTCACCACGCAGATCTCTTAACATATAGTTTAAGCACTCAAGCGCCACACTCCTAAAGAGCGGATTCTTAGTTACCTGAAAAGCTTCACAATATATAGTGCTAAGCAATGCATTGTCATAAAGCATCTTCTCAAAGTGCGGAACTAACCATTTATCATCAGTTGCATAACGGTGGAATCCACCGCCTAAATGATCAAAGATTCCGCCATGCGCCATCTTTTCTAAGGTAGTACTAACAATCTCTATCACCTGCTTAGCATGACTGCGCTCGTAATATCGGAGAAGAAATCCTAAAACCAATGGCTGCGGAAATTTAGGCGCTGTTCCAAATCCGCCATGGAACTGATCGTAGCTGGGGAGAATCTTTGCAAATGCCTTATCCAGAAGTACAGGCTCCGCCGCACGTTCCTCAAGGATTTTTTCCTTCATTAAAAATGCTGTGATCTCCTGTGCTGAGCCAAGAACCTCCGTCGCGCGATTCTTCCACGCATCACTAAGCGCTTTTAATATCTGTACAAACTGCGCTCTCCAAAAAAATGTTCCTCCCCAAAAAGGCTTAAGCTCCGGTGTTAAGAAAACACTCATAGGCCAGCCGCCATGACCGCTTAGCCCAACCACCGCTTCCATATATAGATCATCTACATCCGGGCGCTCCTCTCGATCTACTTTGATTGATACAAAATCCGCATTCAAAACTGCCGCCACATCCTCACGCTCGAAGGAATCTTTTTCCATGACGTGGCACCAATAACAGGTCGAATACCCAATTGAAAGAAAGATAGGCTTTCCTTGACTGCGTGCCGCTGCAAAGGCCTCTTCTCCCCAGGCAAACCAATTCACCGGGTTATCCTTATGCTGCAATAGATACGGACTCTTCTCCTCTTTTAGTCGGTTCTGCAATTTGTCCATTAAAATGACACCTCAAAGGCCTCTTCAGGTATCAACATACCTATCTGTGCACGAGAAATAGAGATTTTAGCTTTACTGTTATCTTCTACAGCAACAAAATCAAACTGCTGCGGCAGCGTACCTGCGGCTGTTACGGTAAAACTATTGTACTTGCAGTAAACTTTGCTGCTGCGGTTACCTTTCGATCTCACCTCAATCTCTAGCAGTGTGCCCTCTTTATCAAAAATCCCGTTTAAACCTGCCTGGCTATCTATCGCAGTTACTAACTCCTCATTTTTCGCCCTATAAAACTGAATATCTTCTGTCGTTCCAGGCCATTCACCTAAAAGTAGTGAAACAAGAGTTTTAGCATTAATCTCTACGCCTAAGAGCTCTTTAATTTTAAGGCCTTCATCAAGATTATCACTCACTATACCTTCATTATCGATAAAAGTGACCCGCGATCCATTTACGATCAACACCCCTAAGGCCGGCCCAAAATTGGAGGGAAGCATCTCGATTCTTAATCGATCAGGCCGTTCTAGCAGAACTACATATTGAAAATTATAAATTTCCTTAGCGTGATCTATCTTTGCTTTGAATAGCCCTTTGAAAGTTCTAACTTTTCCTGACCGGTCAGCCACTATTTTTTTTAGTGCCTCTGCTTCAGGCGTAAGAATCAGAGCCCCTTTTAACGGAATATATCTAATTGGACTCAAAAAGGTACAGGCACTGGCGGTAAAAAGAATAAGTGCAAGCAATAGTGGCTGTATAGCCCTTAATAGAACTGGGAATTTACTTAGTTTCAGCAACCTTACCCTTCTCCTCCTTAATCCTTAACTCAAGCTCCGCTACTTTTTTCTCTATCCTCTTTGCGGCCTCTCTATCAGTAGGCTCCTGACTGTTATGTGCAGATTGTAAAGCTGAGGTAAAGGTCTCAAGTGCTTTCTTTAAATCGCCGGTCTTGTAAAGAACATCTCCGTAATGCTCCTTAATCACGGCATCGTCATTTGAGGCAGACACGGCACGGCTAAGAATATCTAAAGCCTCCTTCTCCTTGCCCTGCTTAAAATATATCCAACCCAAAGTATCTAAGTAATATCCAT
This sequence comes from uncultured Bdellovibrionales bacterium, assembly GCA_964556665.1. GTDB lineage: Bacteria > Bdellovibrionota_C > UBA2361 > UBA2361 > CAZKXU01 > CAZKXU01. Next base: position 24,998 of record CAZKXU010000035.1, read on the forward strand.
CAGCTGGATTAATCTTCAGTGCTTGTTCTATTAAAACTAGTGCGCGCTCTAAATTTGTCCCCTGCTCTGCCAATCCATATGCTATGAAATTAAGCGCATTGCCGTTCTTAGGATTCAGCTTTATTACCTGCTCCATGGTGGCAATTGATTCGGCTTTCTGCCCCAAATCATCAAGTACAACGGCATAATTAAAAAGTATATCATCGTTAGCTGGTTCCCGTTTCATCTCTTGGCGTAGCAGCTTCTCTGCTTCAGTAAACTTACTCTGTGCCCTAAACAACATCACAAGAAATGAAATTATGCGGGTCGAACCAGGTGACTTCTCCAAAGCCTCACGTGTTGCTTTTTCCGCCCCACTAAGATCGCCATCCTGGCGCATTATAAAAGCTGCAAAGGTTCTTGATTTAACATACATCTCCTGATCCGGTGAGATTTTAAGAAGCTCTTCTACAGCCTCTTTATTACGGCCCGAACCAGCATATATTGAGCCGACGTAGTATCGAGCGCCGCCATGATCAGGCTTGCTAGCAAGTAGAAGAGTAAGCTCTCTAAGCGCATCCACAAACCTCTGCTGTTGAATGAGAATTAAAGCTATATTAAACCTAGCGTCACTCGGATCCTCCTCAACATTCTTTAAAGCCTCAAGATGCTCAAGCGCCTGATCATACTTCTCCTCTCCAATAAGGAGCTGCCCCATAACCCGACGCGCCATAAGATTATTAGGGTCCTCTGCTAGGACTCTTTCACAATGTGCCTTTGCCTCTACTACCTTCTTCTGTTTAAGTAGGACACGTAATAGATCGACCTCTAAAGCCTTGTTCTCAGGCTCTAATCCAAGTGATACTCCGTATTCCTGCTCCGCCTCGGAAAGCTTCTCCGCCTGCTCATACATTCGCCCCAGATAGTAATGCGCGATCGGCTCGCGCGGATTTTGACGAACCAAGGAAGTCATAACAGCAATAGCCTTATCGATCTGATCTGTTTTTGAAAAAAGACTCGCCAACAACACATGCGCATTTATCATCTCCGGATGGGACTTAATTAATTTTTCATATATCGGCACCGCCTCCTTCTCCTTGCCGAGCGACTCAAGTATGCCGGCGTAAAGAAGCTCTGACTGCTGATTACTCGGATCATCTTCTAAGGCACGTCTAATCTCCTTCAAGGCCAGATCGAGCTTACCTTCTCGAAGATATAACTCGGCGAGCTTGACGTGCAGCTGCGCTGAAGGCCCACTAGCAAGCTCACTGGCACGATTAAGCTTAGTAACCGCTGTCTTTAAATCTTCGTTGACTAAGGCGAGCTGACCTACCAGATAAGAATGCATTGCCTCGGAAGCAAGCTGGGTGTCTTCATCAAAATCCCCTCTAGGTGCGTCTTGCGCCTTTTCTGCATAATCAGAGGAGTTGCCAAGTGGTGCAATTTTAGATGCTGTGGAGCAACCGCATAAATATAAGGAGATTAGGAGCAAAAATATTGGGATAGTTCGCCGAGATTTATTCAAGTTTCAGATGAGTTAAAATCACTCACTAGTACCACGGACATCCTTGCCCGCTTAATCGTCTATGCTAATTCGATCATGCGGGCAAGGATGCCCGCGGTCCCAGTGTCTTTTGTCCAAATTAAGCAGTTACAATATGCTCGCCCGCAAGGACTCGAACCTCAATCTTCAGGGCCAGAACCTGACGTGCTACCATTACACCACGGGCGAATAAGATGATGATTCTACCAAGCAGTATAGCTAGTTACAACTAGGTAAGAGAAAATTTAATTTCTCCTATACTAAATGACAAAATAACGTACCGTTATTGTGTCTGTCGGCCTTTGACTATCCGTGGCCAGGCTTTAGCAAGGGACAGAATAACGCTACGATATTCTGTCACTTGCTATAGTACGCTTGATTAATGCTTCAGAACCGTATAAAATCAGCGGCTTATACATTGGTGTATATTGTGGCCCTATCGTCTAGTGGTCTAGGACGCTGGCCTCTCACGTCGGAAACACGGGTTCGAAACCCGTTGGGGCCACACCTTTTATTCCGATAACATTCAGGGATCGTGTTTTATGGATCTCAAAGTTGGATTAGCGAGTATGCTCTGTAATGGCGTCATCATGGACGTCGTTAATGTTGAGCAGGCGCGTATAGCTGAAGATGCAGGTGCTGTAGCTGTAATGGCTCTCGAGCGTGTGCCCTCCGACATCCGTCGTGATGGCGGCGTGGCTCGCATGAGTGACCCTGAGATGATCGAGGGTATTAAAGCCGCTGTCAGCATCCCTGTAATGGCGAAAGTCCGTATCGGACATTTTGCCGAGGCGCAAATCCTGGAAGCTATCGGAATAGACTTTATCGATGAGTCAGAGGTCCTGACACCCGCAGATCCGTTCAGTCATATAAATAAGTTTGAGTTCAAAACCCCTTTTGTTTGCGGTGCATGCAATCTCGGGGAGGCACTGCGCCGAATTAATGAAGGCGCTGCCCTGATTCGTACCAAAGGAGAGGCTGGTACAGGCAATATCGTAGAAGCGGTGCGCCACATGCGTGCTATTACATCCGATATAAAAGAGCTGATTAAACTCAACAATTCAGAGCTTGAGATTAAGGGGCGAGAATACCGTGTACCGCTTGAGTTATTACAGTTAGTAAAAAAAGATGGCAAATTACCTGTACCAAATTTTGCAGCAGGCGGTGTAGCAACACCAGCAGATGCATCCCTAATAAGGCAGTTAGGTGCTGAGTCAGTGTTTGTGGGCTCCGGAATATTTAAATCCGAGTACCCACAGAAACTTGCTAAAGCGATAGTGGAAGCAAGCTGCTTCTATAATGATCCCAAAAAACTGCTGGAGGTTTCACGTTCTCTAGGAAAGGCTATGAAGGGCATAGAGATTAGCACGATCCCGACCGAGCTTAAGTTGGCAGGGCGTGGGTGGTAACACGATAGCAGATCAGATTGTTCCTGGGACCGCGGACTTCCAGTCCGCTACGCAGTGGCACCTGATTAATATGCGGGCTGGAAGCCCGCGGTCCCAGTGTAGTGAGCTTTTTTACCGATTTTTAATTAAAAATGTTAATCGGCATACTAGGTTTCCAAGGCTGCATCAAACCTCACGAGGAGATACTTGAAAAACTCTCCGCTCCATACTGTCGTGTGCGTACTGCCACAGAGCTGGAACGGTGCTCCCACCTCATTATTCCAGGCGGCGAAAGCACCACTATGCTTGGGTTTCTCAAACGTAACGGCCTAGACACGGAGATTCAACGCTTCGCCAAAACCAGGCCGATCTGGGGAATCTGCGCCGGTGCAATCCTGATCGCTAAAGAGGTAAGCAATCCTGTTCAGCCATCTCTCGGACTTACTGAAATTAGCGCCCAGAGAAACTTCTATGGCTCTCAGCTAGACTCATTTACGACAGAGATTGAATTTGAACCGTTAAAAATTAAGCTTCCTGTTGATTTTATACGTGCGCCTCTTTTAAACACACTGAGTCGCTCAGTCTCAGTATATGCCTACCATGATAAGCAGCCGGTCTGGTTCGAACAGGGACGCATCGTGGCCAGCTCTTTCCATATCGAACTCAGCGGAGACCCCCGACTCCATCAATATTTTATAGCTAAAGAATAGATGCGCATAGAAATTCTCTCGCTCGGAAAAGGTAGACAGAAGTATCTACAGGTTGGCGAAGCAGAGTATATGAAGAGGCTATCAACCTTTGCTAAAGTTTCAATTACCGAGATACCTCTGAAAGAAGGCACTACAGAGCAGGCCAAGGCGCGCGAATCGGATGCCGTACTTGCCAAAATTCCAGATAAAGGTTTTTTGGTGGTTCTAGATGAGGCCGGTCAGGAGTTTAACTCGATCGGATTCGCAACGTATCTGGAGAAAAAAATCAACTCCGGAAATTCGAGCATCTATTTTGCTGTTGGCGCCTATCACGGCTGGTCTAAGAAGGTCATGGAAAGAGCGGACCTGGTTCTCTCCCTTTCGAAGTTTACATTTACCTATGAGCATAGCCGCCTAATCCTGCTTGAACAGATCTATCGAGCGTATAGTATTATGCGTGGACTGCCTTACCATAGGGGGGAAGACTCGGCAAAGAAGCCTTCTAGATAGATTCTGTCTGGGAACTACTTTTTTTCAAAAAAACATACCTGTGAGGCCCGTACAACGCGCATGGGCAGTGCAACGCACTGCTACTAGGCAGCGTAAGATATTAGCTTGCGAAGCAAGCGCACATCAAGTCCGTGCGTAGCGCGGTTCTGTGAGGCTCCCTGTCGGTCGCCAAGGGAGGTAATTCGATGCTACATATCAATCAGTATTTTTTACCTGACGGTAAAATGCTGAAATTTTTAACTAAATTTCCCCCTCCCGAATGACGATATAGATCACGAATAGATTCATTTATATGCAGACTCATATGCTCAATAATGAAAGGGGATTCACGACTATTACTATAGTAGCTCTGACTCTGCCTCTTTTTTTACTGTTAACTACTGTTATATTTGATCTTTCACGGGTTCCCATAGCTCAAGGGTATGCATTTGATGCGGTCACTAAGGCTGCTTTAAGAATTGACGCTGAACAGACCACTGATAAATTTGAACGCGCACCGGTAATTGCTTATAATTTCTGCACTGAGACCACGCTGAATCCAGGCTCATGTGATAGTGCAGCGGTCCCAAATAACTTTCTTAAGTCTTCAACAGAATTAGTAAACAAAGCTTGCCAGCTCGCGGCTACAGAGATCCAGAATCAAGCTGCAGATATCTTCTCAATACCTTTATCCGATCTAGGAATTCAATTTAGTGTAATTGAGGTTAATGTTAATCCTGCAAACGGAGCGCCAAGCTCAGCTTCGATCGTAGTTACATCAGATGATGACTGCGCAGGAACTGGCAGCTCTATGACATTCTTTAATAAGTTTTCCGACTACTTCGATACTGGTGACATAGTGAGCCATGCCGATTGGCTTCGCCTGGGAGGTTGGTTAGTAGAAACAGACCATGCTGTAAATACTGTGCCTAGCCCACCATCATTCCCAGTAAGTGGTGGTGTCACTGAAGGCCCTTGGCTCGCAGGATATTACATCGTAGGGATAGTGCATACACAGGTTACATTCTATCTTCCGGGACTGTATCCAAATTCTGGCCTTACCGGCAGCTGTCCCGGATGTAAAAATAGATTAGTAAGTGGTTACGTTGTAAAAAACCTAAGTGCAGTATCAGGGATAGAGAAACCTTAAGGAGAGATATGAAAACTATACCAATACAGATAGGAAGAAAGCGGCTCTGTTTTACTGCCTTCTTGCTAGTTACAGCTACAGTCTTAAATTTCGTACCAGCTGTTATTAGTTATGCATCAGCCGAATCGAATAATAATGTAGGTATACTTTTAAACAATCAATCACAACGATATTTAAGTAAGATCTCAAAACAGATTAAGAGCAAGGGCTTAACTGGTCTTCCCAGTACAGACTCAATTTTGCAATCTAAAACTACACTTACGGCCTCAATTAACCAGATCGGAGAGCAGGCTGTGTCCGGCACTCCGCCTACACTTTTAGAGATCGCAAATGCCCCCGAAGGTATTAAGCTTATATTCTGGAATCTTGGAATAATCGATGCCATCGCTTCCGGCAACCCCACTCAACAACAGTGCGGTGATTATTTTTACGGTATGACTGATGGACGTTCAGGCGGGCAAGGTGCCTGTCGTATGGCTGAAGGTGTCGGCTTTTCATTTCAGACTATATTAGAAGGAGGAATCTCCCTCTGCTTTATGCAAAAATTCCCAACTCAAGCAAACTATGATGCAGGTGGGATACAGTTGCTTTTAGGTGAATTTCCAAAAGGGAAAATCGGTAATATTTTCGTTGCACCAACTGGCTCTAAATCACGCACAGTTAAAGTTAATGTCAGAGGAAATAATGATGAAAATGGCCCACAAATAGTATACCTAAGGATTAAGTCATCTGAACAGAATGATAAGAAAGATAATAT
>CAZKXU010000036.1:0-30752 GCA_964556665.1 uncultured Bdellovibrionales bacterium
AAGCTCGAATAGGCGGGCTGGAAGCCCGCGGTCCCAGTTTTATAATTTTAGAGATAACATTCATTATAAACGAAATCACAGATTGACCTTAACTCCCATCAGCGCAGTCGCACCAAACGTGCCAAAACCAAGTACCTCCTCATATTCCTTATCTAAGACATTATCGAATCGCACAAAATATTCCCGCATTTTATCCACTTTATAAGAAGCTCCCAAATTGACGAGTCCATATGATCCTATTTTTTTTCGCGTTGCAGGAAAAGTCGAAAAATCATTATCAAACTTTGCTCCGATAATTTGAGTATTTACAAAAAGACTCAACTCCTCACGTGGCTCATAGCGTACCTCCAACGATCCTTTATTCCTAGCTCTTCTCAGTAGAGAATCTCCGCTATCCTCATCTTCAGTATCGGTATAAGTATATGCACTGCTTAGCGTAACACACTCTGAGATTTTATAATTTAGATCAATCTCAATCCCTGCTGTTTTCGCCCTACTAATATTCTCAAAGATAAAAGTGTTTGGATCAAAAGAGATAAGCTCCTTAAATTTGTTATGAAAATATGTAAGCCCAATGGTTAAGCGCTCATCTAAAAACGGCTGATCCACTCCTGCGTCAAAGCCTACACTTTTTTCCGAATTTAGATCTGGTCGTCCATAGCTCGAATAAAGCTGAAAAAGAGAGGGAGCTTTAAATCCTGTCCCGGCAGATCCTCTAATTTTTGTAGCAGTTGATTCTATCAGATAGGCCGGCGCAACTCTCCAAGTGGACCTATCGCCTCGACTAGATATATTATCGGTACGTCCGCCCAGAGTTACAAAGAGGTTTTCAAATAGATTAACTCGATCCTCTATAAATATCGCCCGTGTATAGGCATCTCTTTCAGAAAATTCCGAGTCAAATGGACCAAATGCACTAAGTGATCGATAATCAGAGGAGCCGGTCTCTTGCTGAAACTCACCTCCAAAAATTACCGTATGATGTTTGTCAACCACAAGGGAGTTCTTTTGATCAAAGGAGAGCAAGTCTCCACTGTATGTACTACGCAAAAGATCGAATGGATGATCGGCGTCTGGATCGTTATTGTCCCTTATGTTCTGGTCGGTTCGCGATACCCCAAGCACAGATGTAAGTGTATTATTAAAGAAATTCCCTGCAATCTGAGCCCGCGCAAAGATCTGTCTATTTCTTAATCTTCGATTTGGATCGTCTCCTCCAACACCTCCAAAGTTATCCAGATCTGAATGAGCATTAAGATACCTTACTATAAAATCTGTATCTAAGTTGTCACCGGCCTTAAAACCGACACGTGCTGATGCAGAGGTATTGTCATAAGCGTCATCCTCAGAGTTACCATCCTTACCGCTTGCTGCAGAGATCCCGTCAGTGTCAGTTCTCGATACTCCTAAGGAGTAGTTTACCCCTGCCCTGCTTCCTGAAGATGATGCCTGCTCAGTAAAGGTCCGGTAAGACCCAGCCTCAACGCTTAAGCTTGAAGTTGATGCCTCTCCCCCTTTTTTAGAGATAATATTTATTACGCCACCTAGTGCGTCTGAGCCGTAAACCGTACTTTGCGGACCACGTACAATCTCAATTCTTTCAACATTATCTAGAGTAAGATCTGCAATATTAAAGGATCTATTCGTGTTAATAGGATTATTTGCCTCGATGCCATCTATTAGCACCAAGGTGTGCTCAGAGTTTGCGCCTCTAAGAAAAATTGCAGTATTGCCTCCTGCACCGCCGGAGCGAACGAGATCAAGTCCGGGCACTGTGCGCAAAAGGTCAAGCGCCGTATGCTTCCCGCTTTTCTCAATATCATCAGCACTGATAACAGTGACAGAGCTGCCAATCTCTCTTTGCCTTGTCTCAAATCGACTAGCTGAGACGACTACTACCTCCTCTGCCGTGACGATGTTGAATATGAAGAAAAAAGATAAGATAAGTGCGTACCTACACATTGCGTGCATATAGTTTCCTATGAAATGTTTTGACAAATAAATAAAGGACCCTAATCCACGAGAGCCAAGTTATAATAATTAATGAATAGGTCTTCTGACTTTCGGATCGCTAGCTTAACCAAACCTTCCCGTCTTTACAGTGGTTGATTAATAGTTAAGCCTCCCCGATTACAGCGGCGGGCCCGTGAAGGAATTACACCTTCTTCCCTTGAATTCATTATCTAAACGGTAGCTTTTAAATATAAGAGAGTCAAGCAGTATCTATCCCATAGCATTTAAGCTTGGAAGGAGCTTGGCCAAAACCGCATCCAATACCACGCGCGGTGTCGTCGTCGAATCGACACCTTGTGAAGAGCCTATGATTTTTTGATTACCACCCCAATCTAGCTCAATTCCTCATAGTTCTTGAATGTCTACTAACCAAAGGTACACCTACTACTAAGTAAGTGTAATTGGAAGCGAATGCATCCTTCTTCGCCTACACTCCAATTCTACTTTATTACTATAAAAGAGGCATGCTACTTTTCCAACCCTATAGTCTTTGATAGTGGTGCACTGTATGCTATATTAACTCTGATTTTTATGGAGGAGTAGTTCATGCCTCGTCAGTTAGAATTAAGTAAAGTCCCTGCTGTAATTACTTCTATACCGGAAAGATCAGGAAACCCGCCCCCCCCGCCTCTATCTGCTGCTAGCTTTAATTTTCACTTACTGACCGAATCAGGTGAACCAGCAGCTGCTCGTCAGGTCTTTGTTAGAAGTAATACTATAAACAGAGGAAGCGTAAAAATTGAGGGAGTCGACAAAGAGGTACTTTATCAAGCTGATATTTTAGTTCAGAAACTCAGGACGCACCTAACTAGTTCTGAATTAGGTACAGTATCAAGCCCTGTAGATTCGGCAAGTCCTCCTAAACTTATGCGACCAGGATTTAGAACGTGCTCTCTGCAGAGCTTTGTCAATACTCTCGAACATTTGATAAGTGGCACAGATGTCAGAAGGTTAACTAGTGAGTTAATAGCTATAGTTGCCTTTCAATGTGTACGAACTCCTTCTAATACAAATGGATTTTTGAAATCGTATCCAGCTGGGCTCATAACCTTAAAAACTAAAGCTGGCCGAAGTCGCATCGGTGCATTGGTCAGGCATGGACTTGTAGATGTTGCTCAACTGCAAACAGCAGATCAAATAGAACAAATAGATCCTGTTAAAGAAACGCTTCATCAACTTGGATTATCACGAACTTTAAATATGGCTTCCTTTCCCTCGCTGCTCAAAGTCGCTTTCGGCACATTGGTTGAAGGTGTCGATCCGGCAATACGTGAGTGGAAATTCAAGATGCAAGGTAAATGGAAGGGCAGTCGTGGTTTAGCACGTTTAAAGAGGGTAATGGGCTGGATTATTGAATTTAGCCTTCAGGCATATGATCGTGTAAATTCCACATTAGACGTTGGCAAAATTAGAGAGCAGAACTGGCCACAAGTGCTTAGAAAGGAGCATCTTAGTCATACAATTATTAAGGGCTCAAAGGTGCGTGGTATATTAAATGCCCTTGCATTAGGTGCAGAAGCATTAGGCAATAAATTTCTAGTTGGAACTGAGCGCCAGCAGTTAAAGCCGTGGGATATTCGTCAGGAATATATGTGGTTAGGTCGCCGCGGCTTGCAACTATTAGATCAGGTAACACGTTATCTCGTAGATACGCATCTTAGATCAACTCATCCTGAATTATACTTTGGTCCAGACCGCCCCATCTGCCCACGTAGTGCAGCAACATTTAATGGTTGGAAAAATAGTTTTGATGATGTTGCCGATGATTGTTTACGTATGACTGGCATGACGTCTGCAACTGCCTTGGCTCGGGTATATCCACAGATGTTTGGATATAGAGAAAATCAGATTCGACCATGGGAGTTAAAGTACGAAGGAAAGTGGGAAGGATCTAGAGGGGCACGCCTATTACGTAATGCTACAGCGTTTTGGTTATCTAGTTTGGGGATAGGCCAGCAAATTTGGCAGGGAGAGCAGTTAATATGGAAGGTTACAGAAGCTGATGTGAAAATTTGGCTAGAGGCTCACCCTAATTATAGCAAACTGCTTGATGAAGGTTTAGACCACCACGCTTTAAACGGCGTCACGCGTTATCAAACCAGAGGCATCTCTGGGGCAATTGAGTGTGCTTTTGGCTGTAAGAAGTCTCATCTAAAAATTAAAAGCCGCAAAGAATTATTATTGGCAGTCATTAAAGATGTTGGTGGTTCTCATCTGCATAGGTTTGATCCGATTGACGTTCGTCCAACCCGTCCACCACGTATAGTCAAACTTAGATTAGCAAGAGCTAAAGCTTAAGCTTAAGAAGCAGTGATGTTCCAAGCAGTAGCTAGCCAAGGTATAATCTCTTTTATATAATTAATCTATGGAGACCAACACCCCTACCAACTGGAGCCGCTGTTCGAATTGTAAAAAAGAGATCCCTTTTAGCAGCCTATATTACCTCTGCTCTGTCAGCACCTGTCGTCATAAACGCACAGGACTTAAATTCTGCTCAGTCCCCTGCTGGGATGCACATCTCGGATATGCAAATCACCGCGAATCATGGGCCGAAGAGGCGCGCTCACCTTCGAAGTCGGAGTTTTTAGCCGAACTTAAAACAGAGTCCAGCACCCCGGCACAGCCTCGCTCTCCAATAAAGAAAGTAATCTCCCCTTCTCCTTCCTCCCCCTCCTCTCCCGCAACAGCCCAAGCGCAAGCACTTCCTCCAGTCGAAACTTTAGTTGTAGTTTCTCGTGTAAAGGATCTTATTAATCAACAGTCGCAGTTCAATACTAGTCAGTGCTGCATTGATGCGTTAACAAAGGTAGTTCTAACTGAGTGCCTACGCGGCATTGAAAAAGCTAAACTAGCTGGCCGTCGTACGGTTATGGGACGGGATATTAATACTTGATTGGTTTGTTTAATTAGCAGCGATTGAAGGACTTATGCATCATCAATCAACCCTTCAATATCACGCTCCCATCCAGTATTTAAGACAATAAAAGTTTCTGTGCGAACTAATCCTCTTATGTTTTGAAGCTCACCTAGAAATCGATGGAGATGCTCTACGGATTTAGTGCAAACTTTACAGAGCAGATCAAATTGGCCGGTTGGCAAGTGGAGCTCTATAATCTCCGGATAGCTCCTTAGCTCCTCCATAACTTTATTTTCCTTTGTACCCTCAGCCACTACCCCTACTATCGCTAGAAGTGGCACATCTAAAACCGTACGATTCACAACCACACGGGTTCCTTTTACAACACCGCTCTTACACAACTTCTCATACCGACCTACAATCGTAGCAGGAGAGACATCAAGATCGCGCGCTATATCGCTGAATGCCATACGACCATCGACTAAGAGGTGTTTAATTATTTTTCGATCCAGATCATCTATCTCTATTTTCTTTTCTAGCTTCATAAAACATGCCTATATACTGTTCTACAGACGAACCTCACCCGTTCAGGCTTATCCATTCCCTGCAAACCCTCACAGTATATATATGATAACAATAAATCAAACTAAAATTAAAGGCAATTATTTTATTGTTTGTTGATTTTATAGAGCATTTATCTGTTATATGTTCAATTATGTGTTGTTTTTCTGAAAAAAATGCAGTACGCTTGAGTAGGCTTTACTAACGGAGGGCATTATTATGAGTGAAACAAATGGCTCTACTCTACAGTGCGAACCCTGTGAAATCAGCTCTGATTATCCACTAATCCAAGACGAGATGCGTACTCGAATTTACGGATATGCCGCTGAGTATGGATTACGAATTGGTCAGGATAAGTACTTTGATGAAGGTGACTCTCCAAAGCTTTTCGACGGCGGCTCATATTTTGGAACGCAACTGGTAGAAGGTCGATTTAATGATTATATTCGGCTTTTTTCAGATCAATTCAGCGTTACTATCTTTGCATCTCAGCAAAGACGATTAAGAGGACAGTTCTTTGCTGATGGCAATGAATATAACGGACGAGTTTTTTGGATTGGAGTAAGATTAGGAAAAGGATTCAATCCTAAAATTCTACACGAGAATGAGACCTCAGCGTCTGAGGCCGAAAGGGTGCTTCTCACAACAATCAAGGAATTATCAACGTTCAACCTAAGCTCAGCAGGTGCCGGACAGAATCTACAGTACCTCGAAATACTTAAATATGTTTCTAAGGCTTAATACTATAACAAGCACCCCCACAGCTACCATAAACGGCTTGATAGGAAGACGTTTGCAGGCCCACGCGCCTATTGGGGCAGCAATCAGTCCGCCCAAGGCTAAGCCAAGTATAAGATCCCAATGACTCCAGCCTACAGTAAATAAAAATGTTAAGGAGGCCGCTAAGGTGATAAAAAATTCTGCGGCATTTACACTCCCTATTGTTTCCCTAATCTGATTTCCCCTAACCAGTAAAGTCGTCGCTACTACAGGCCCCCAACCGCCACCACCTATTGCATCAATAAAGGCTCCACAGAAGGCAAGGGGCCGGATATAAGTTGTGACCTGCCTCGAAGGAAAGCTCCGCAGCCCCTTGAAAATAATAAAACACCCCATAATAAGAAGATATGCAGAGATAAACGGCTTAATCTCGTCACCAGGTAGATTAGAGAGAATATATGCACCAAGAACTGCCCCAAAAATTCCAGGCACGATAAGTCTCCTAAAAAGAGCCTTATCAATATTACCAAAGGTGTGATGTGAAAGACCGGAAGCTCCGGTGGTAAAACACTCAGAAACATGCACAGTGGCGCTAGTGATTGCCGGAGGGATGCCAATTGTCATTAAAAGACTAGAGGCTGTTATGCCATAAGCCATTCCTAAAGCGCCATCAACAAGCTGCGCTAAAAAGCCAACGATCACACATTCATAAAATAATGGACTCATAACAGTATGATAAATATCGTTTTCTTCTCCAATTGTCTAATATTGGCGCGTGTGCGAAATTCATCTGAATAATCATGTTATGAAATGCGCAAAAATAAACCCCTCTGATCCGATATCGCACAAGCTATTATTAAAGCTATATAACCTAATAGTTCGTCCCCGCCAAATAGAGGAAAAAATGCTCCTACTTTTAAGGCAGGGCAAGGTAAGCAAATGGTTCTCCGGTATTGGTCAGGAAGCAATTGCCGTAGGCTGCACAGCTGCACTAGAGCCTGATGAGTACGTGCTGCCACTCCATAGAAACTTAGGCGTATTTACTACACGCGAGATGCCGCTAGCTCGTCTTATGGCACAATGGCAGGGAACAGCTTCAGGATACAGCAATGGACGTGAGAGATCCTTCCATTTCGGGACAAATGAGCATCACATAGTCGGGATGATCTCACACCTTGGTCCACAGCTTTGTATTGCCGACGGTATAGCACTCGCCTGCAAGTTAAGAAAAGAACGAAAGGCAACCTTAGTATTCAGCGGCGAAGGCGGTACAAGTGAGGGGGATTTTCATGAGGCTCTAAATGTAGCAGCGGTTTGGGACCTGCCTGTAATTTTTGTGATTGAGAATAATGGCTACGGGTTATCTACCCCTTCAAGCGAGCAGTTTCGCTGTAAAGAATTACGAGATCGCGCGATCGGCTACGGCATTGAAGGACGTCGAATAGACGGCAATGATCTTTTAGAGGTTTACAATAATATTTCTGAAATTGCCGCCTCTATTCGAGATAATCCGCGTCCTGTGCTAGTCGAGTGCATGACCTTTAGAATGCGCGGTCATGAGGAGGCTTCAGGTGTAAAATACGTCCCCAAGGAGCTAATTGAGCAATGGGCAAAAAAGGATCCTGTATTATTGTATGAGAAAAAATTAGCTTCCCTAGGCTTGCTAGATGAAAAAAAGATCGCTGAGATAAAAAAAGATATTAAAACAGAGATTGATCGCTCTGTGGATGAGGCCTTCTCCGAGAATCCATTATCACCCAATACTGAGCGTGAGCTTGCCGACGTCTATGCCCCATCAAAGGACTTGGCTACACCTCCTAGCAGTAACTCCTTAAAGACAATCCGTTTTATTGATGCGATTAGCGCAGGATTAAAGCTCTCACTGCGTAAGCATCCCAACCTTATACTGATGGGCCAAGACATTGCAGAGTACGGCGGTGTTTTCAAGATAACCGAAGGCTTTCTAGCAGAATTCGGCAAAGACCGTATCAGAAACACCCCTTTATGCGAATCAGCCATAATTGGCGCAGCACTTGGTCTATCAATTAAAGGATTTAAATCAGTAGTAGAGATGCAATTTGCAGATTTTGTGAGCTGCGGCTTTAATCAGATCGTAAATAATCTCGCAAAAATTCATTACCGCTGGGGACAAAATGCAGATGTAGTAATACGGATGCCTTGTGGAGCCGGCACCGGTGCTGGCCCTTTTCACTCCCAGTCTAACGAAGCCTGGTTTACACATACACCCGGCCTAAAGGTAGTTTTTCCAGCCACGCCGTTTGATGCCAAGGGGTTACTAACAGCCGCAATTGAGGATCCGAATCCTGTCATGTTTTTCGAGCATAAGGCACTATATCGCGGAGTAAGTGCAGAGGTGCCTGAGGAGTACTACAGCATCCCGATCGGGCAAGCTAATGTTGCACGAGAGGGCGAACAGTTCACGATAATCACCTACGGAATGGGACTGCATTGGGCGCTAAAACTTCTTGAAAAAGATACTGAGCTTGATCCGTATATCTTGGACCTACGTACACTTCTACCGCTTGATTACCCTGCTATTGATAAGGCAGTAAAAGCAAGCGGCCGCGTCTTAATCCTGCATGAAGATACGATCTTTGGCGGATTTGGAGGCGAAATTGCAGCCTATATCTCACAATATCTCTTTAAAGAGCTTGATGCACCGATTATAAGGTGCGCTAGTCTTGACACCCCTGTGCCATTCGCCGCTCCGCTTGAAAAGAACTTTCTTGCAAATGCACGGCTTGAAGCGGCTATTCAGGAGTTGATACAGGCCTAATACATATATAAATATTATGAGATCGATTCCTGAAGATATTGAGATTGCTCGCAAAGCTGCCTTAAAACCAATTACTGAAGTTGCAAAAGTTCTTAATCTGCCGCCGCAAGCTCTATACAGTTACGGCCCTCATATGGCGAAGATTCCTCTCGACCTCTTAGCTGGTACGGCTCGCAAAACTGATGGGAAGTTAATACTAGTTACAGCTATTAGCCCGACTACCGCTGGCGAGGGAAAAACCACTCTTAGTGTCGGCTTGTCAGACGCACTCAACCGCATCGGCAAGCAGAGCATTGTTTGTATCCGCGAGCCTTCACTTGGTCCGTGTTTTGGCATGAAAGGTGGTGCTGCTGGAGGTGGATACTCACAGGTTGTTCCAATGGAGGAGATAAACCTTCATTTTACCGGCGATTTTCATGCTATCGGAGCTGCTAACAATCTATTAGCGGCGATGATCGACAACCATGTACATTGGGGAAATGAGCTTGGTATTGATTCACGGCGCATTACCTGGCGTAGAGCCGTTGATATGAACGACCGCTCTTTACGCTATATTGTAACTGGATTGGGAGGGTCTGCGGAAGGAACGCCTCGTGAAACTGGCTTCAATATTACCGTAGCTTCTGAAGTAATGGCGATTTTTTGCTTAGCCGAAAATCTTGAAGACCTTCAACGCAGGCTTGGCAACATTTTAATAGGTTATTCTTTTGCCAAGAAACCGGTATTTGCACGGGATATTAATGCAAGTGGTGCAATGACAGTTCTTCTTAAGAATGCATTGATGCCAAACTTAGTCCAAACGCTTGAGGGAAATCCAGCTTTCGTGCATGGCGGTCCATTTGCCAATATAGCGCATGGCTGCAATTCAGTAGTTGCAACTAAAGCGGCTCTAAAGCTTGCTGACTATGTAGTAACCGAGGCAGGGTTTGGAGCTGATCTGGGGGCCGAAAAATTTTTTGATATTAAGTGCCGCACCTCCGGATTAAAACCAGCTGCGGCGGTCCTGCTTGCAACTGTACGTGCATTAAAAGCTCATGGAGGTGCTGAAAAGAAAGAGCTTGAACAGCCTAATCTTGAGTACTTAAAACGCGGCCTTACAAATCTAAAACGCCACCTTGTAAACCTTAAGCTATTTGGAGTGCCGGCAGTCGTCGCTATTAATCGCTTTGATTCTGACTCTCCGGAGGAGATTCAATTACTAAAAGACACCGCTAGAGAGCACGGAGCCGAAGCCCATCTTTGCACCCATTGGTCCGAGGGGGGCAAAGGTGCTGAAGAGTTAGCTAAGGCAGCTGTAAAATTAGCTGAGCAAGCTAACTCTAACTTTACTCTACTATATCCAAACGATATGCCTCTTTGGGATAAAGTAAAAACAATCGCCACTAAATTATATGGAGCTAGTGAAATCACAGCGGATATCAAAATTAGAAAAGAGTTCGAACAATATCAGGAGAGCGGCTACGGACACTTCCCTGTTTGTATCGCCAAAACACCTTATAGCTTCTCTACCGATCAGACTCTAAAAGGCGCCCCGTGTGGTCATGTGGTGCCGATTCGTGAAATTCGACTAGCAGCCAGGGCTGAATTCTTGGTGGTAATCTGCGGCGAGGTTATGACCATGCCTGGTCTGCCTCGCGTACCTGCTGCGAATAGCATTAGGCTTAATGATAATGGGCTTATTGAAGGGCTGTTTTAGAATAATTCCTTATTTTTATGACAGTAATGGGGCTTTCTTTGTATACTATGTCTAAGGAAAGAATCTGTAGCTAATTTGCCAACTTAACAAAGTTGGTGGTACTAGCATGAGAAGGCCCAATCTAGATATAATAGCTGAATTCACTCAATTCCACCTTTGACTAAGAACAACTCCAGGGATATCATTCCCCAGTCAATTTAAACTTCCTTATCTGTTACTTTTCATTTAGAGCCTATGAAAAACATATTCTACTGGATGGTCTTAATACTTTTAACGATTCCTTTAACCTCCTCAGCGCAAGATTATTGGTGGGATCATTATGATCCATACTTAAATCCAGGTTGTTACGGATGTGACGGAGATGAGCCAAACAGCTATTGGTCTCCATACGGCTCCCCTGGTTGGCCGGGAGATGCTTATGGAAATCCTTACGCACCCGCAGGTGGCCCTGGTGGAGATGGGGATGATTATGGTAGCGGTGGCAATGGTGGATCTGGAAGTAGTGGAGGAAAAGGCGGCGGCAGTGGTCCAAACGGTGGCTACGGTGGCACCGGTGGAGGAGCTACAGGATCTGGCAATTCAGGAGGAGATGGCGGAACTGGATATTATGGAGGAGGAGCTGGAGGACCAGCATTAGGTCCTAATGTCAATGGAGGAAATGGAGGTGATTGCACCGGATACGGCCCAGGAGGTAGAGGTGCGGACGGCGGAGCTGGCGGAAGCGGTGGCTATGGCGGAAGTGGCGGCGGCGACTATCCTGGCGGCGACGGAGGCAACGGGGGAAGCAACACCTCTAAGGGTGGCTACGGCGGACCAGGTGGAGAAGGCGGAAAGGGCGGAGAGGACGGTGGCACGGGCGGGGCTGGCGGCAGAGGCGGCGACGGAGATTTAGGTGCAGGGAGCGGAGGTAAAGGCGGCAAAGGCGGCGACAATGGCGGTGCCGGAGCTAAAGGCGGAGATGGCGGCAGCAGCACTAGCGGCAAAGGCGGAGATGGAGGCGAAGGGGGGAAAGGCGGCAAAGATGGCGGCACTGGTGGAAAAGGTGGCCAAGGTGGCGACAGCGGAGGCTGGCAAGATCCAGGTGACGGATCTCCTAGCACACAGATCCCTGGGGGAGCCGGAGGAGCTGGAGGAGAAGGAGGATCGCTTGGTGGCAACGGTGGAGACGGAGGCACAGGCGGCTACCCAGGAGGAGGCGGTGGCGCAGGCGGAAGTGGAGCTTCCAATCCCAGTGGTGACGGCGGGAATGGAGGCAAGGGTGGCGATGGTGGACTCGGAAACGGCCCTGGCGCCACAGGGGGAAAAGGCGGCACCGGAACTAACGGCATTGGCGGCCACGGAGGCGACGGCGGCACAGGTGGCGAAATCGCTGGCGAAGGCGGCAAAGGTGGGGACGGTGGCCCCGGTGGTGGCACCGGCGCACCTGGAACTGTTGGCGGCGGGGATGGTGGAGATGGCGGCCCCGCAGGATCTGGTGGAAGCAAAGGTGGCGACGGAGGCGACGGAGGCCCTGGACTTGGAGGCACACCAGGCGGAGCAGGTGGCGACGGTGGATTTCCCAATGGCAACGGCGGCAACGGCGGACCTGGCTGTCCGCCTGGCCCAGGAGGCAAAGGAAGTCCGACTAGTGGCCGTGATGGGAAACCCGGTAAGTGTACCTGCGCCGATCCAAACGACCCGCGTTGTCATGTTTATGACGATGAAGAGCCATTTAAGCAGGATGGCAAGTTAACAAGAAAGTAGAGAGTATAATTGAGCACTTTTTCTAAACGAACTTTGCTAGGGATAGGGGCGGCTGTGCTAGGCGGAACAGCCTGGTGGGCAGCAGGCTCCCTCCCTAAGCAAGAAGAGAGAGACAGAGAGGCTCAAGGGCAGGGACATGCTCCTACCTCACCAACTAAAGCCCCTACCGATATTGATCTTGGCAAGAGCCAACTTCCACAGCTCCCGCAGATCGCTGATGGTAACAACATTGAACCAAATGCAACACGCTCACCGGAGAAACAAACTATCTCATTACGTTTTTCTGTTGTTGATACCTCTAATTGTTCACTGCCCGGCATAACGCTTACGCTGAGTCATGAAGATCCTACTTCAACTGCCAGCAGCAATGCTGCCGCGGTAACCGCACAGGATGGAAAGGCAATATTAGAGGTGCCGTCAGATTGGTCGACAGCAACACTAACCGTTATACCCAAGAGTCCTGATTTCGCACCATTATTACAAGCTTCAATCCCCAATCTTACAACCCGCGCCAACGGACTGATGCAGATTACTTTAGGTCAAATTTTAGTTGCTGGAGTAAGCGTGGCGAACAATTTAGGTGTAGAAACAGGAGAATTCTCGAATGTCCTTGAGATTACTCCGATAAGTGAGCTGCCTGATGGTTTCGTAAGATCTAATGCCCAAGACTACATCGCTTTTTCAAAATATTTAGAAGGTAAAAAACTGGGGAGCCCGCTACTATTTTGGTGTCAGCAGCCTAGTAAGTACGATTATTTTCCATCTGGCAACCCTCCTAATAGAAGAAATGAGCATTGCTGCTCTGATCCTAAAACAATTAGCCTTATGTTTACAGGCTTACCAGTGGCTTTGCGTGAGATATCAGCCCTTCCTCTTTTGCCGCCTTCTCAGTTCTCTGCAAGTAATTTAGGTAGATTAGATTTAAGCTTTTCCTCATCTGAAGTTACCATCATGCCCGATCCTAGGTTTACGGAGCTGACTGTAGAATCTGAGGAACATGTATTTCCAGTCAGTAATAACCGTGCCAATCTTCCACCTGGAACATATCAGATATGCGGGGAATATCAGGAAGAGGGCCGCAAAGTTAAAGCATATTCAATGCCGTTTGAGGTAAAGAGCGGTGAGAATCGTACTATCTCTACTTTTAGATTGAACGGCAGCGCCTCTGTAGAGATCTCTTGGGATAGCGATTTTGCTGCTCCTAAGTCGGTAAAGGTTCGAGCAGTAAGCGATGATGCCCCTATCTCAAGTGTTAACTGTTCAGGCTCACTCTCCTCTCCCCTTCGCTTTCCAAACCTAGAAGATGGAGATTATAAAGTTATCTATTCTGTCAATGGAGTGGAGCATAGCATAACCCTCATAGTTCGAGGCAACACAAATTTGCGGCTTAATAGTCGACCAGAGAGGTAATTCGAGCAGCAACAGTTTTTCATGATTCTTCATCAGGAAATCGAAATGCCACCTGCCCGCTCTGTCCATGTATTCCTATAAAGCGTAAAGCAAGAGACTGTCCCACCCTAAGCGGGATCATTAACCGCCCCCCTGTGATATGTATATACCCCTGCACCCCAAGAGTGTTCGCATTTACTATTAACGGATTCAATGAAGCTACAACGACCGGTACAATTTTTCCTAATTTTGCAACTAAACGGACAAGCTCGGGGTTTGTAATACGTTTAAGTGTTTGTAGGTGGCGATCCGAGTATCGTTTATTTAAAATTTCTCTCGCTGCACGGAACACCTCATCAGCAACATGGGGCTCTCCATTTACCAAGCGGTTGTACTGTTCCTGATTAAGGTGTCCATCAAGAGAGGATGCCTTCGCTCGAGCAACATGCTCCTCACTCCAAGAATCCCTATCAACAACCATAAATGGGGCAGGGCTACTGAGCGAGCATAAGAGCCGGTCAAATAGCTCATGCTTGCCAAGATCCCGCAGCATAACTAAGGCTACTCCCATTGATACACTTAATGTCGATCTGGATTGACTCCTAAGAACTGGCAGGTTTTGATAAACTTCCTCTATTAGATCCTCTGGAATCTCTTGAAAGTTTCTACCCAATACCGCTGCTCCATTATGGGCCATATATCGTGCGAATACTCTATATGCATCTAGATTGAGTTCCGTACACGATACTGCTCCTTCGAAAGAGCTTTCAAACTTAACCGGAACTCCGGCGTGCAAACGCCGATTATGAAGACGTCTTCCTGCGAGAGCAATCAGATCAAGAGATGCGAGAGTTCCAGCGTTGATGGCTCCATCTTCTCTGCGTCTATCAAACTCCTCAAAACTAAGATTCAACTGAGGAGACACAATTACATTTCTTACATACGATTCATCATAATTACCATCCTGCAATGACTCTCTACCTATGGCGAGAGCAACAAGCTCTTGCCCTCTCTTCATAGACCGCTCACCGAGAGGTCTTAAAGGATAATACGATTCAAGATAGAGACTTCCGTCCTGCCCGGGAAGCTTAACCCCCATATGCGCATCCTCAAATGCGCGAGCACCATGATAATCAATACTCGCGACAGGCAAGCGTGTATGATCCTCAAGCGACGATCGTGCAGGGACTCTTTCACGTACAGATATAGACTGTAATAAATCTTGCGGAGACAAATGGACTATCAGATTACCCGATTTTTCTGCACGTTGGCGCATCTGCACTGCTGTACTTAATGTATGTTCAAATCTAATATGCCTAACTAGGAGATGATGCTTACTCTCCATTTCAAGGCGCCAGCTATCTATCCTCTCCGCAAGTTCCTCAGGAAAACTAATATTAATCAAAGCTACAAGGGATTTTTCTTTACCAAGACAGATCTCAAAGAAATTGAGCTTTTTCAATATAACCCTACTATCACTTAGTAATAAAACATTTAAGTCTTGAGCTAACGCACTGCATTTCATAGAAACCTGCGTATCTAAGCTCTTAGTTGTATATGGATTACTACCAGCAGCCGCTCGAGCTTGCTCTAGAAGATCAGTAGAAAGCTTTCGCGCATATCTTGGAAGCAGCAGTTCATGATCCTTTGGCTTACGGTCAGGCAGTTTAAGACCGACCTCACAGAGCCCTTCTCGCATACCGACGTCAATTCCGGTAATAGCTAGTAGAGATCGATCTCTAACTTCAGCTGTTAAGGCAGAAATCCCTCTCTCTACCTCATCCCTAGGTGTATCTATCTGACCTTTCTTACGTAATGGAAGTACTACTGTTCTCATAACAGCACTTTCTATGAGTTAACTCTTGCAAAAAAATATAAATATTAGGAAAGAACAATATTGCCGCACCAGGGTGCGAGGAGATTTAGGGCGCACATGAGTGTTGAGGATCTATACATAACTTACCTTGCCTGGAGAGTAGCACCTTTTTACTAAATTGCAAGAGAAATGTTAAGTCACCTTTACAGCTACTATCATACTTAGGATCTATCGTTAATATTAGCCTTATTTAGCTCGACATAATTCAAAAACAACGTTGGAGTATCTCTTTTCTATACTACAGATTGCTGAATCACCTACACTTACTTTAAAGAGATCGTAGAGCTTGCGATCCTCATCATCTAATTCCTGATAGCTTGGAAACACCAGTATGGAATTAACTTGAGATAAACTAGCCACTAAAGTTTCTGTGTTGCTCTCTGTAACAACTGCTGCCCCAGAAGTACCGGGATAATGGGGTATAATCAAATCAAGAGGATGCCAGTAATTAAAAAGAAAAAGATGTCGAGATGAGGGTTCTTCCTGTATATGTCGCATGGCGAGAGCTTGATGAGTGAATGAGTGCGATTGAGGCATATCGATCCACAACTTATAGCTTCCCCAAATCACGAGCCATGAAGCGTACAATCCTACAACAACTCCAGTTATCGCTTCTCGTCTTGCAAAGTAAGATGTAATTCTTTCAAAGGCTAGACCAACAAAGAGCGCCCAGAATGGTACTAAGAAATGGAGCCGTGTTACCGCAAGATCGTGATAGGGAGTCAATGCTCCGGCGAGTATAACCGCAGGAATAAAAAAAACCCAAACATGCAGCCATTTCCTATTCCGCCTAATAAATAAAAGCGACAACCCCATTCCCAGCATTGCTAAGATCGCCCAGAGCGGCTCCACAGCTCTTCCTGACACATAGTGCGAGTGACCTTTGTATGTATATGGAGCAAGCATTGTACGACCTAACATATTTAAGAAAGTAGACCAGAATTGCTCTGGAGGAGGGGCGGATGCTTCAAAGGATGTTCCCCAAGATGGACCAAAAAGCGAGGCTACATATGGACCAGCACTCGTTTTCCAAAGGGTACTTTGTAACTGCTGAACAACACCTTCACTCCCCATTCCATAATAATGTTGAGGAATCTTCGATGTTACCAAACACGAGGCGACTGCTATGAAGATAAGTAGCATGCACTGCAAACCACGTCGTCGAACCGTGAAAATAACAAGATATAAAAAAACGAGTGGCAGGATATAACTAGCAAGTCCTCCTATAAGCGTAGAAGCTGAGCAGGTTACACCTACCAGAGCGGCGCGATATTTTGTAGGCTTTCCTACGTATATAACTAAGGAGGCTATAGCAATCAAAGAAAAAAACCTCATTAATCCCCAGCCGTAACCCCATCTGGACTCTGCCATGAGAAAGTAGGACCAGATGGTGCTAATCGCAACAAGATATGAAGCAGGCGTACTCAGGAAATATCGCGCTATAATGAAAACTGGAAATGCGCTTAAAGTGCAGGCTAAGACACCTGACATACGCCATCCAAAATTCGAATCACCGAAAAAAAACATTACCAATGCCTGAACGCTACTAAGAAAAGGAGTATGGACTCCATATACTCCATTACTTAGCGGCCCAAAGATATTGGTACCTCGAAATATGCCATTCCTAAGAATCGTAGATGCTCGTTGGTAAATTGCCCACTCATCTCCGATACAGCTGTATCGCCATGAATTTAGGTCAAGAGAAAGAAAAATGGTTGAGAAAACGACAATACATACTAGCGGCAGGTTCAAATTAGAATACAGACTGCTAAAAAACCTTATAAAGGGAAGTTTTTGAAGGTTCTCAGGATCCAATCTCTGCTACCTAAATAGTAAATTATTTAAAATCGTACATGAATCATAAGCAAATTGACAATTCAAAATTACCCACCATAGGAGTTAGACGTGAAAAAACTTATTTGGAGGAGCACTATAGTGAATGACAAAATAACGAAGCGTTATTAGGAGACTATAGGTTTGAGATACCTTGCGGCCTACTTGTATCATCATATTCATGATTTTAGTATGATCCTGTTAACAACCACTAATTTTTAAATATTTTAGGGAATACATATGAAGGAGATAAGCACAGAGAAGGAGCTTGAGGAGGCACTTTTGCTCTCAAAAAATGAAGCGCTAGTGCTCTTTAAGCATTCTACTCGTTGCCCGGTAAGCTCATGGGCCTACAAGCAGTTTATGAATTTTGATTCACAGATTACTAATTCAAAAAATATAGTTGTTCTGGTGATAGAGAGTCGTAAGCTTTCCACAATGATAGCGCAAACTTTGAATATTAAGCACGAGAGCCCTCAAGCCTTTATAATCAAAGACGGTGTGGTAAAATGGCATGCAAGTCATAATGAGCTTAGCGCTGAGAATATTCGGAAGGCATTTGAGGCTAATACTTAGCTCAGTCAGCACACCTATTTAAATCTGTAAAATACACCGTCTGAACAACCCGTTTCCTAACGGTTCTACCCCTGCCTGTGATGGCGGTTATAAAAAAAGTTACGTCTTTTAAGCCTCGAAAGGCTGAGAGCAAGGTGCTACTTCCAACAAACTGTTTATCAGTGTCATTGGTCATAAGAAAAACAGCCTTAGTCTCAACTATCTCATCCCCTGGTGGGACTGACTGTCTTCCGCTAAGCGCCATTCTAGGTGAACGGTAATCTGATCCTGAGCCAAATGCATCTTTAACTATAAAGTAAAATCTCTTAAGTCTTAGCGAGGTATAGGTATTGTTTTTTAACTCAAGTCCAACATATGTTTCCTCAAACGGTTCAAGATTGCCTTCGCTGTCACATACATTTTGGATTACATCTACGACGCCAACACTTTTTTCTCCAGCAATTCCCAGATCATAGATATTAATCGCTTGAATTGAGGCTATAGATGCTATTCGGATCTTCTCTTCTGCGCATAATGAGAGCGGCGATAGCACAATCATTAAAAGAACAGTACTAAAAGCTACACCTCTTACTATCACGCCATTTTTATCGTCTTAAGAAGGCAGTAGGATTAGACACTGCGGCGTTAAAAATATAAATTCTGTAAGTAATAGAGGATAACTCCTTGATATGCGCTATTAAGCTATCTGAGTTCTTAGAAATTTCTCTACTAAGGGACTAAGCCTTTTCCGAGATAGCTCGGCTGGAACAGTAAAAGTCATAACTTCAAGACCCTCACCGCTATACTGTGTTTCCTGTGAAATAACCCCTTCCACGCCCCTTAGAAAAGCTCCTACTTTATGCCCCAGCTCTGCCTGGGCAGTAAGAAAACAGAGCGCTGTTTCTCTGCTAAACCCATGTGGGCCTTCAAAACTACAGTGTAAGAAGAAAAGTCTAGGAAAAGCTTCTCCTATTTTGCTCTGTAAATGTGCGGTAACTGCCCCATTCATACCAAAGAGTCCACCTCCTTCCATCTCACTACTTTGTGAAATAGAATGAGGTAGAGAGGAGATGCCAAAGGTGACCTCCCCTACCCGAAACCATTTTCGGTCCCTCGCCATAAGCTCCTGCGGCGTCATCCCAGAGGTATCTCTGCGAGCGGCTAAGAGCTCTTGATAACTGGGAATACCAGCTCTGTCTCTTGTGAGGGCTGCTAAAAAAGAGAGGGCGTCTCGATCTAACTCTGTAGTAACATTGCTACGAAGCTCCTCTGTGTCCAACTTTATAGCCGCCTCTAAAAGCGCAGCAAAACACCAATCATTAGAAATCCTCCCGCGTCCCTTACGCGCTTGATCACAGATTAAACTGCAGGCGGAACCAGCTTTTTTTATACTGTTTACCCTCAATGGCTGATCAATCAGAGTAGATTTAAATGGAAAGTTTGAGGGCGCATGATGATCAATCGCTCCGACGACTCTCTCGTTATACTGTTCTAAGGCGATCTCAGGCTTATTGTGATCTACCAGGAGCAGATGAAGCCTACCTTCCGAGTAAAATTTGGGAAGCTCAGCTTGATCAATAAAAATAAGGTGCTCATCCGGGGTAATGCCTACCTTTTCAAAGAGCAGCATAATGTCACGCCTTAAGCGAAGCTCCTGATGAGTAAGTGGTAATACTGGAAATACGCACTCCCTGCCTTTTGCCGTTTCACGCAACAGTAAGGCTTCACAGAGAGCCCCCACACATGAATCCATATCCCCTGCTTCATTACCTATAACCGCGATGGCTGGACGGGTCGGAGTAGAGAGTGCTGATAAAAAATCCCGTTTGCAGGCGGCAAGCTCTCCTAACATGGGTTGAAGTTCTCTCCCACGAGTGAGCGGACCTCTGTCATTCATAGGAGGATTCATATAGAGATGACATAGAAGGCTGGAAGCTCGCGCAGTCCCAGTATGGGAAAAACAACGCTTAATTATTGCCTATCAGTTAACTACCACTAGTTTCGAGACAACATCGTTTACCCCTGCTGTCCCTCTAGCAATAGCGATAGCCCGTTCTGACTCTTCTAAGCTATCGGTAACTCCTTTCAGCGTAACCGTGCCTTTAAATGTATCTACATTTATATCTAGTCCAGATACTTTTGCATCTGCTAATAACTTAGTTTTAATTTTAGCTGTGATCGACTGATCTGATACCGTCTCTGCTGCGGTGCGATCTCCCTGAGCAATGACATACCCTACTTCTGTTCCAGCGCCAGCTATTGCAAGCCAACATCCGGTGAGAATAAGTGGAAGGATTAGTACTACTATTAGATTTTTCAAGCTCTTCTTCTATTAAACCGCGGAGCCCAAGCCCCGCGGTCCAAGATTTAGCTTAGCTCACTAAACTTGAGCTTAAACTTTTCCGACTAATTGAATTGCAATTACGAAGGAAAGAATCACAAGTGACTCGATAAGAACTAGACCGATAATCATAGGTGTGAACATCTTCCCTGAAGCTGAAGGATTACGACCAATTGAGTCAAGTGCTGAGCTAACGGCCTTGCTCTGACCGAGCGTACCGCCTAGCGCTGCAAATCCGATCGCCAAGCCTGCGCCTAATGCGATCAAGCTGCCATTGCCGCCTGCCGAAGCTTCCTCAGCAAAAGCTGAGCTGCACACTACTAGTGAATTCAAAACCAGAATTCCTAAAAATGATAAGTACTTTTTCATTATTTTTTTCTCCTAACGGTTACTATATTAAGTTAAACCAAAAATCATCTCTAATGACTATGCCCTTCCTCCTCATGTTGAGTAGCAAGAAGAATGTAGACCATGGTCAAAATTGTAAAAACAAAGGCCTGCATAAAACAGACAAATGTTCCTAAGGCATAAAACGCGACCGGAACTCCAAACGGAACCAGATCGGTAAATATACTTAGCACCAAATGGTCAGCAGTTATATTCCAATACAGCCTAAGATTCAAGGTGAGAATCCTTAGGCAGGTACTTAAAATCTCTAATGAAAAAATAAATGGGCCAAGCCACCAGATCGGACCCCAAAAATGCTTTAAGTACCCAAAAAGTCCGTTAGACTTAATTCCATAGTAGTTAAATGAGGTAAACACTACTAAAGCTAAAGCTACGTTAATCCAAACCGTTGTTGTAATTGCCGGCATCCCAGGAATAAGTCCAAGCAGATTAGAGAAAAGGACAAATATAAAGACCGCCACGCTTAAGTTAATGTACTTCCTATTCTCTTTGCCAAGGATAGAGTCGTGAAATCCCACAAAACCCTCGATCAGAAGGTCGAAAAAAGTAAAAAGTGTAAGTTTTGTTTCAGGGATTAAGGCATTATCATTTGAGTGAGAGAGGCGAGCTGCCGCTTTCCTACCCAAAAACAGGAGAATTACGGAGAGGAGAAACGCAGCAAGGAACTTTTGCCCATCTTCATTCTCAATAACATGCTGAAAGTAAGTATAATGTCCACCCATAGGCGATAGAATTAGTACCTAATTTTAAGAGAGAAATCAAATTCCGGAACCTGGCGTTTCCGCCCCTGAATCTTTCCTCGTTAGCCCCAAGGCCGCTGCGCTGAGTATGTATGCTAATAACCCAAAAAGTGCATAAAGAATAAAACCAAGCTCATGCTTTGCTAAGGCCAGCACGAAAAGAAAGAAGGCCCCGACCTTGATACTTAAAATAACCATAAGAGAGCTCTGCGCCCCTGTTTGCAACATTAACTTTATCAACTCTGTATAAGCTATCACAGAGACTAGGCCGTACAGTAATCCGAGAGAGAGCGCATCAAAATTAAAATTTGATGTGAGAAAATTTCCAACGAAAGATAGAAAGATCAACACTACAAAATAAAAAATGTGCTTGACATAATTTTTAAAAATCATTGTTCCGATTTTTTAAACCGCGCGAAAAAAAAATTCAAGCAATTTCGAGAGCTTCTCTCTGTTTTTTGTTCTGCTCTGTCCAAAAGCTTTCACCCTCACTTTAGGTAACTTTAACTAAGAAAAAAAAACACGGCGCAAAATTGTGATATTACTTGAAATAATGTTGTTGAAAAAAATATTTACTAAAATGATTGTCAAACTTTTTTTTCAACACTAACTTCTCACCCTATGTTGAATTCCGGATCCGATAATTTTGTACCATCTAATAGTTTTAGCCACGAAGTAACAGGAGAAGCAGGTAGGATTTGGAGTGATTGCTTAACGGATCTTAGATCTGAACTTGATCCTCAGATTTTTCTTGCTTACATAGATCCGTTACGTGCATGCAACTTAGATCGTAACTGCTCAGAGTTTGTGCTTAGTGCTCCATCCAAGTTTCTCTGCAATCATATAGATAGAAATTTTCGCGATCGTATCTTGAAAGTAATATCAACTAAGCTTGGGCTGGAAACTTTGACATTACGTTTTATAGTTGACTATCCGCTAAACACTTCTATTGATCAACCTAAGGCGCTAACCCCTTTTGTAGTAGTAAAGAAGATGCAGGGAGCGGCAACATCTCATTCTGTAAATCGCCCTACTTCAGCCTCAGTTTATGCTCAGGATCTACCTAACCCTAGGTATACATTTGAGAATTTCATCGTTGGACTTGGCAATCAGTTCTGCCATGCAGCCGCTCTGCGGGTTGCAGAGGAGCCTGGAAAAAGTTACAACCCCCTCTTTATATATGGTGGAGTAGGTTTAGGTAAGACTCATCTTCTTCATGCTATCGGTAATTCCGTACTAACTAAGTTTCCTGCGAAACGGGTTGCATATATTTCTTCTGAGGCATTTACCAATGAGTTAATCCAGGCTCTACGAGCAGCCAAGATGGAGGAATTTAAGAAGAAATTTCGTAGTGTTGATCTTCTTCTTATAGACGATATTCAGTTCATGTCAGGCAAAGAGAGAACTCAGGAGGAATTTTTTCATACCTTTAATGTTCTCTATAATGCTAAGTGCCAGATCGTTCTTACCTCCGATAAAATCCCACAGGATCTCGCCGGCCTTGAGGAGCGGTTACGCACCCGTTTCTCATGGGGCTTAAGTGCTGATATACAGGCACCAGATTTTGAGACCCGTGTAGCTATCTTAAATAAACGAGCTTCGATTGATTCCTTTGAATTATCTGAAGATGTTTCACGCTATATAGCTGAAAATATCTCCTCTAATGTCCGTGAGCTTGAGGGGGCCCTGACCCGGCTGCATGCAGTTAGCAGCCTACGAGGGATTCCACTTACACTTGAACTTGCCGAAAAGTCTCTGCGTCCATTGATTGAGCCAAAAATTGTAAAATTATCGGTGGCCGATATTAAAAAAGCAGTCTCTACTTTTTTTGGAATTAAAACCGCTGATATGATCTCTAAGAGACGCTCTAGGAATCTTTCATTTCCTAGACAGATTGCGATGTATATCTGTAGAAAGCATACCACTCTCTCGTATCCTGAAATTGGTGCAGAGTTTGGTGGCAGAGATCACTCTAGTGTAATTCATGCTGCTAATGTGGTCTCGACAAAGCTTGATAACGACTCCAGTGTCCAGGAGATAGTTAAAAAGATAGAAGGTTTATTAACCGGTAATTAATTGTGGATAAATCACATAACATACTAAAATTACTAGGTAAAATCCGGTACAAACTGTTGGTATCCATGTTAAAAGACGGTGCAATTTTGTGATATCTGTTTATAGTTTATGCCGCTGTTGAAAACGCTCTTACTTGACTATAGGTTGTTAACAAGTTGTACACAGAATTTTTTTATAGATTTTATATAGTTAACTGAGTTATAAACAATTTTTTGAGTGTCTATTACTGCTGCTAATTTATTTATATATATGATCTAAGATAGAGAGTATTTTAATAAGAAAAATTTAAGTATTTGAAGTAAAGTAATTAATTATGGAAGTAACAATTAATAAAGGTGAATTAGAAAAACTTCTTTATTTGACTGAAAGCATAGTTCAGAAGAAAACAACTATGCCTATTCTTCAGAATCTTCTGCTATCTGCAGATAACGGTCAGTTAAGAAGCTCGGCTAGTGATTTAGAAATATCGGCTGTTGCAAGAGCACAGGCAAAGGTTACATCAGCAGGAAGTATTACGGTAAACGCTAAGGTTTTTGGAGGAGTAGTACGTGAACTTCCGGACGGGGATATTCAGTTTAAAGTAGTAGATGGAGATCGTTTAGAGCTTAAGGCAGGAAAAAGTAAACTTAAGATTATAGGAGTAAGCGCCCAGGAATACCCTAGCCTTGCAGGTTTGGCGTATGAAGTTAAGGGAAAGATTAATTCAAAACAGTTAGTAGAGATGATTAATAAAACCGTGTATGCGGTTTCAATGGATGAGAATAGGTTTAATCTTAGCGGAGTGTGTTTTGATTTAGTTAAGGAGAATAAAGGTGCAGCGTTAAGACTAGCTGCTACGGATGGGCATCGCATAGCTTTAATTACTAGAGCAGTAGATGATATTGATTTCAATGGCCCGGTTATAGTGCCAAGAAAGGGGTTAGTTGAACTTAAGAAACTACTAGATTCAGTAAACAACACACAGGTAGGGTTTGGAATAGAGGGTGGATTTGTAATTTTAGAGACGCCTACGTCAAAGATGTCTGTTAGATTGGTAGATGGAGAGTTTCCTGACTATACACAGGTTATTCCTAAACAAAAGGGAGCAGTAGCTATTATACCAGGCACTGAGTTTTCTCAGGCCTTACGTCGCGTGGTGTTATTAGTAGTAGAGAAAAATAAATGCGTTAGGTTAGATTTCTCGAATAGTCACCTAAGAATATCAAGCTCATCACCTGAGCTAGGAGAGGCACAGGAAGAACTAGAGATAACATATAAGGGTCAACCGTTATCCATAGGATTTAATGCGATATATTTACTAGATGTAGCGGCATCTATAGGAGAGAACCAGCCTTTACAAATTGAATTAAACGGTGAATTAGGGCCAGGTAAGTTTGGAGCAGAGAATGATGAATCTTACATGGCAATAGTTATGCCGATGAGGATTGGATAATCTTGTATCTTCGTTCATTAAAGCTTTTCAAATTCAGAAATTTAGAAGATCAGGAGATAGAATTCTCCCCAGGCTTAAATTTTATTACCGGACAGAATGGACAAGGTAAGACAAATTTAATTGAAGCCGTATACCTCCTAAGCTTGGGAAGATCTTTTCGTACATCAAAATCAGCTGAATTAATGAGACATTCAGAACAGGAGTGTTCAGTTTTTGGGATGTTTTCAGGAAATGATGAAGAATTTAGATTAGGGTTGGTATTAAGCGCGGAAGGTAGAGAAGCTTATTTAAATCAGCAAAAGCTAAAAGGCGCTATGGAGATGATAGGCAAGGTAGCAGCGATCTGTTTTTCTCCTAGCGATCTTGAACTCATAAAAGGTGGTCCTAAAGAGAGAAGAAGTTTTCTAGATAAACATATTTCAGAGCTAAATTTATCGTATGTAAAGACATTAGTAGATTATCTTAAAGCACTAAGAAGTAAGGCATCCCTTTTAAAGATAGGAATTACCGATCCGTCACAATATGAGCCGTGGGAAAAAATAATGGCGGCTAAGGCTGTGGAGTTATCAAGTGCGAGGGAGAAGATGGTTGCAGAATTAGAGAGAGAAGCACAGGGTATTTTTAAAGAGTTTTCAGAATCAGATGGAGAATTAAAAATAACTCTAAGAAGTAATATCATGGAGGACGGCAGGCGCTTATCAGAACAGGAGATAATAGACAAAATTAATACTAATCGTGAAAAGGAGATTAGATCAGCCAGCGTTATGATAGGACCGCACAGAGACGATCTACTGATATCAATAGGAGATCATAGTGCACGCGCATATGCTTCACAAGGACAGACAAGAAGCATAGTGTTGGCATTAAAAATCGGAATATTGAAAATACTTCAGTTAAGGCGTTCCGATCCACCTCTCGTACTTTTAGATGATGTAGATTCTGAGCTTGACAGCGGACGTCGCGAAGTTCTTTATAGGCTTATCCATGAGGCTAAATCTCAGGTGTTAATTACCGGCACGGAGATCGATTCAGAGGTGCCTAAGGCTTCAATTTCAGCCTCGTTTTCGATAAAGGACGGCGTAGTAAAAAATGACAACTTAACTACCCGATAATACTAAACAATAAACGTTGTTTGAAAGTTAGTTAGATAACCATCTAGGCTTTACCGATATGAGCTAAGTAGTTTACAATACAGGGATATTTTCAAATTAAAACATATTTTTTAAATGACAGAAGCACTATCAGAAGATACTCAGTTACCATCGTACGATGCAGGCCTGATTAAGGTATTAGAAGGGCTAGAAGCCGTAAGAAAACGTCCAGGCATGTATATAGGTGATACTTATGAACGTGGGTACCATCATCTCGTTTATGAAGTGTTGGACAATGCAGTCGATGAAGCATTAGGAGGTCATTGCAATCAGATTGATGTTATTGTGCATGCTGATGGCTCCTGCTCAGTCGAAGATAACGGCAGAGGTATACCTACAAGTATTCATCCTACAGAAGGAGTAAGTGGTGTACAGGTAGTAATGACGAAGCTTCACGCAGGTGGCAAATTCGAGAAGCAGGCTTACAAAGTTTCTGGCGGACTGCATGGCGTAGGTGTTTCAGTTGTTTGCGCCTTGTCTGAAACGCTTAAGGTATGGGTAAAGCAGCGCGGAAAACTTTACTTCATGGAGTTTAAGAAAGGAGATCCTGTTGCTCCATTAAAAGAGATTGGAGTAGCTGAGGGGAGTGGCACAAAGGTACAATTCTACCCGGATCATTCGATATTTACCGACACTAAAGAGTACAACCTTGATATACTAATTCATCGCATTAGGGAGCTCGCGTTTCTAAATGCAGGACTGAAGATTAAAATAACAGATGAGCGCATAGAAAAAACCCAGGATTTTTTCTACGAAGGTGGTATAAAAAGTTTTGTTTCATTTGTAAATAAGTCTAAAAATCCACTTTTTCAGGAGCCGCTTTATTTTAGCGCTGAAAAAGATGGACTCTCTGCCGAAGTAGCGATGCAATACAACGAAGGCTACCAGGAGAATATTTTTACCTATGCCAATAATATTAACACAGCAGAAGGTGGGACTCACTTTGCTGGGTTTAAGGCAGCTCTAACTAGAGCCGTCAATTCATATGCACAAAAAAATGGATTATTGAAAGGGGATGATAGCATTCAGGGAGAAGATACACGAGAAGGCTTAACAGCAGTTATTAGTGTAAAAGTGCCGGAGCCACAATTTGAAGGCCAGACCAAGACAAAGCTTGGAAATGCTGAGGTCAAAGGCTTTGTAGAGCAGATGGTATTTGAAAAGTTAGCACCGGTGCTTGAAGAGAAGCCGGCGATAGCGAAAGTTATAGTGAATAAATCACAGGAAGCAGCTCGGGCTAGAGAGGCAGCAAAAAAAGCAAGAGATCTAGTACGTCGAAAAGGAGCTCTTGATTCGGCGGCCTTGCCTGGTAAGTTGGCAGATTGCCAGAATGAAAACCCTGCAGATACGGAGCTATATATCGTAGAGGGAGACTCCGCCGGCGGTTCTGCAAAGCAGGGTCGTGATAAGAAAAATCAGGCGATACTCCCTCTGAAAGGTAAGATCCTGAATGTAGAGAAAGCACGTTTCGATAAGATGTTGGCATTCGAGGAGATTCGTACACTTATTACCGCTCTTGGTACAGGAATTGGGCCTAGTGAGTTCGATATAGAGAAACTCAGATATCACAAGGTGGTAATCATGACAGACGCTGATGTTGACGGATCTCATATCCGCACATTGCTGCTTACTTTTTTCTATCGACAAATGAACGAGATGATTCAGCGCGGCTATCTCTATATCGCACAACCTCCGCTCTATCGTGTTAAACGTGGAAAGCTTGATCAGTATATTAAAGATGAAAGTTCGTTTACCGGTTTAATTTTAGGAGGCGGCTCCAGCGGGGCAACGTTGCGCTCCGCAGATAAAGTAGATACAGAAGGTGCTGAGCTTTTGCGGCATATGACTAGCTTAAAGCGCATCGATTCTCTGCTTGAGGCGCTTGCTTCTCAACGACTAGATCCGATGGTTTTGTTAGCCTTTATTAGCTCTAACTATTTTGGAGTAGAGGTCTTTTCGAGCAAAGAAAAGATTGATGCTCTAAAGATAGAGTTAAAGGAGGCGCTCTCAAAGAAATTTGGTAGTGAGGTGAAGATCTCTCCGCTCTTAGAGTGTAAGCCAGAGGGCACGGAAACAGCGCTGGAGATTGAGACCAAGGTGAAAGCGCAGACTAGAAGAACAGTTCTTTCCTCCGGGCTATGGAACAGAGCAGAATTTAAGGAGCTAAGTAGAATATTTGCGGAGGCAAAGGAGCTGGGCAAGGGCCCATTTGTATTAATAGATCAGGAGGGAAAAGATGAAACTCTCTGCACTGATGTACTTGATGTGCTTAAAAAAGTTGATGAGCGTGGGCGCAAGGGGCTTAGTATAAGTCGTTTTAAAGGACTAGGAGAGATGAACCCAGATCAGCTGTGGGAGACGACTATGGATCCTGCGAAGCGAGTCTTTCTTCAGGTTCGTGTAGAGGACGCAATCAATGCCGATCAGATTTTTACAACTCTAATGGGTGATGAAGTAGAGCCACGAAGAAAGTTTATCGAAGATAATGCTCTAAAGACTAGAAACTTAGATGTGTAGGGTTAGGATCGCGCAGCAGGAGATACACGGCAGCAGAGAGAAGATATGCTCACCACTTTTTATACCCAACTAAAAGATCTACATAAATTAAACTGTATTCAGGCCCTCTTAGGCTGGGACCAGCAGGTTTACATGCCGCCTGGCGGGAGAAGTTCGCGCACAGAGCAGCTGGAGATGTTGGCAGGAATTAGTCATGAGCGCTTGACAGATCCAAAGCTCATTGAGCTAGTCGAAAAACTCTGGAACGATAGAAATAAATTTTCAGAGACCGATCAGGTGAATCTGAGAGAAACAAAGCGGGTGATTGATAGAGCAAAAAAGCTGCCAGCTGATTTTGTAATGGAGAAGAGTGTAGTTGAATCGCAAGGGTTTCAAACCTGGTGCAGCGCAAAGCCAAAGAATGACTTCGAAGCAGTTAGACCAATTCTGGAGAAACTAGTTGAGTTAAATAAAAAGGAGGCAGACCTAGTAGGGTTTGATGAACATCCTTATGATGCGATGCTGGACATTTTTGAACCGGCAGCCAAGATCTCGGTAATCAAGCCCCTCTTATCCAGAACAGCAGTGCGTTTAGCAAAGATGCTGCCTCAGATAATAGATCGCCAGAAAGAATTTAAAAAAATTAACAGGGATTTTCCAGTTGCAAAACAGATTGAATTGAATAGGCGTATTGCTACAGCTATAGGGTTTTCACCTGAAAACGGAAGAATCGATGCTTCAGCGCACCCTTTTATGACGAATATCGGGCCACGCGATATGCGTATCACGACCCGCTATGATGCACTAAACTATCTCTCCTCTCTATTTTCAATACTGCATGAGGCAGGGCATGCAATGTACGAGTTGGGCTTTAAGCCAGAGCATGCCGGCGTGCCGATGGGGCAGGCGATCTCGATGGGAATCCATGAGTCACAATCCCGATTATTGGAGAACATAATAGGAAGAAGTCGGGAGTTCTCAGAATATCTCTATAAACAGCTCGAAGAGCTTTTTCCAGCTGAGCATCAGCGCAGCTCTCCTAAGGAGATCTGGCAGGCTTGCAACATTGTGCAGCGCAGCTTAATTAGGGTAGAGGCAGATGAGGTCACCTACTCAATTCATATTGTAATACGCATGTTGCTAGAGGAAGCGCTTTTTTCCGGCAATTTAGCTGTAAATGATCTGCCTAATGCATGGAACGAGCTTTATCAGGAGTATTTAGGAGTTACTCCGCCATCTGTAAGTGAAGGGGTAATGCAGGATGTGCATTGGCATCAGGGCTCCTTCGGCTACTTTCCTAGTTACGCTCTCGGAAACCTATACGGGGCTCAGATGCTTAAAATGGCAGCCAAGGAGATCGATATAGGAGCGACTATCAATGCTGGCGATTTTGCACCGTTAGTTGGGTGGTTAAGAAAAAATGTTCATGAGCAAGGCAAACGGTATGCAGCCCTTGAGTTAATAAAAGTGATTAGCGGTGAAGATCTAAGTGAAGAGGCCTTCGTAGGTTATATTGAAAGGAAGTTTATTAAGGGTGAGGAGGGGCTAGATCGAGCTTTGTGTGGGCAGTAGTCGTCCCTTCCACTGGGAGTGCGGGCTTCCAGCCCACTACGCAGCTGCAGCAAATTCGTTCGCGGGCAAGACCACGCTTCGCGTGAACTTGATGAAGCTTGCTTTGTAAGCATCAACCTAGCCGCCATTTCTCATAAGCCTCCTACTGCGAAGGCAGATCTGCATGAAATTACTTCGGATTTTTTGAAAATACGATCTCGCTGGGCTACAGCCCAGCTTCGCCCGTATTTTCAAAAAATCCTCGTCCTTTCAAGCACCTCTGCCTTCTCGCTACGGAGTTTATGAGAAATGTCGGCTAGAAGGAGCAGTTCGAACTAAGAAAAGGCGAAAAATGCCCGAAAACACACAGCTTTATCAAGTTTGCGAATTCACCCGAAGGGTGAGCCTGCTGTCGAACTATTTTCGGGCATTTTTCGGCCTAAAAAAGGGTTAGAACTGCTTTTTCTAGTGCTTCGCCAAATAAGTTTTTTCACGTATAGCGCGCAGCGTTGCCCCA
>CAZKXU010000037.1:0-29837 GCA_964556665.1 uncultured Bdellovibrionales bacterium
ATCCCACTGGACACCCCAAAGTATCTCCTGCTAACGGATTTGTATACTGCTTATCACTATTAGTATTATAAAAGCCTCCGAATAGAGCTGTGCGAATAGTACTGCCTGGATCTCCCTTATCTCCTTTGTCTCCCTTATCTCCTTTATCTCCTTTGTCTCCAGGGGCACCTGGTGACCCTGGGTCTCCTTTGTCTCCATTATCCCCTTTCGGACCAGTTGCTCCTATTGGCCCCTGTGGACCCTCTGCTCCTGTTAGACCTTGTAACCCGATTGGACCCTGTGGTCCCTGTAACCCTATTGCACCAGGCTGAGAGCTAGTAAGTCGCAATTCGTCAAGCTCCTTTGCCATTCTATCAACTTTTTTACGAAGCGCTTTATACCGACTTTGAATGGTCTGTATGGTTGTCGGCTGCGCCAAAGCAAAATTGGAAACGATGATAAAAGATAATACAAACGTGATCTGATGAGCTCGATTGAACCTTTTCATTATATACTCCTTTATAAAAAACCTCTCCTTGCTAGAACCTCCATCAAATCACGACAATCTCGCATCAAAACGAATCGGCATTTATCGTAGAGGTTCTACTAATAATTATGATTGTTTAAAGAATTATGTTGCAAGAATCGTACCCTCTGTAAGTCGCCTCAGCAGTACGTGACCAACTAAATTTCCCTGCCTGCTCTTTGCCCAGACCGATCAGCTTATTCCGCAGCGCCCCATCACATAGTATCGCCCACATCGCTTCTACTTGCGCATCAATATCATACGGATCAACTAATATCCCAGCACTACCCAAGACTTCCGGCATTGAGGAGGAGTTTGAACTTAGCACCGGCAAGCCTGTAGCCATAGCCTCAAGTGGTGGGAAACCAAAGCCTTCATATAGACTAGGAAAGAAAAATAAGGTGGCGGTATGATAGATACGGATTAACTCTTCATCTGTAAGAAATCCTAACTCAAAAAGTGCGTCACTCACCCCTAAATCTTGCGCTAATTTGATTAATTTTGGATACTCGCGATCGGAGCTGATTCTCCCTGCTATCATTAAAATTGGCAGAACTGTATTGCTAGATCGCGCTCGCTCCCGTACACCGGCTAAAGACTGTAATAGAGCCGTGTAGTTTTTACGCGGATCAATGCCTCCAACATATAGAATTAAATCACCATGTTCAGGAACAGAAAATTTACTTTTAAGCTCAGCTCGAGTAAATGGAGCGGCATCCTCAAAAAAAACATCCTCCACTGCTAGTGGTGTTACGACTATGCTCTCCTCTTGAATTCCAAAAAGACGAATTAGATCTTTCTTGGTATTTTCACTAATTGCAAAAATTAGATCAGCGTTCATAATAGCTCGCTTCTCTATAGCACGCTGAAGATCATAACGTAGAGGATTTACGCCTTTCTTATACAGATCGGAAAAGATATAGAAAATTAAGTCGAGAACAGTCACAGCATACGGCCTAAAACCCCATGAAGGTGCATCCATATTGGCAGGGAAATGAAGCAGATCAAATCCGTATCTCTTCTGGACTCCGCCCAGAGTGAAAGGATAGCAAAGATGCTGTCTAAAGTTCTGTTTGCCACGTGGCAGACGGTCAATTAACCCTTCAAGCCAGCTAGGTCCACGAAAATCTGAATACTCTAGATAGCTAAGCTCTATCCGATCTGATTTTAGTTTTGAAAATTCACGATATAGGTTAGAAACATACCTGCCGATACCTCGACCGGCATGTGCTTTAAATGAGCTATCTAAGGCAGATATATCAAGAGCTACTTTCAATGCGTCTCACCTTTATATCACTCATCCTAAATCCGGCAGTAGCCGGATTTAGGTCACCTAGAAGAAGCAGTTCTATCCTTTTTTAGGCCCAAAAATGCCCGTAAACAGTTCAACATTAAACTCACCCCTTGGGTGAATACGCAAAGTTGTTAACATTGTGTGTTTTCGGGCATTTTTCGCCTTTTCTTAGTTTGAACTGCTTCCTCTAGGTTAATTAGTGCCCGCACATTGCGCTGAAAATTGGCGTAATCTAACTCCTCTACACGGCTTTGCCCTGCGCTAATAAGACTATCTCGGCGGCTCCTGTTAGTAACAAGCTCAGCAACTAATTCAGCAATCTCGGCATGGCGTTTTTCATATACAACCACCCCGCCATCACCTACCGTCTCTGGCACGGCGCTCGAACCATATGCAATTACCGGCATCCTAAAGTGCATCGCTTCTATGAGCGGCACACAAAAGCCTTCGTGCTCGCTCATCGAAATATAGGCCGAACCGTTTTCATATAATGCCCTAAGCTCAGAATCTGCGAACTGCCCTACAAAGTTGACAGATTTTTCAAGATTAAGCTCTCCTACTAACCGTTTAAGTGAGAAAGAATATATCTCTGTATCTGTGTCAACTCCAACTATCCAGAGCCGGCTTTTTTTATCTATATATTTATTAAGAAAAAAGAAGATCTTAATTACATCCTCTACGCATTTATTAGGCGCTAGCCTTCCAACTGTAACCAGATGCATCCCCTCTTCACTCTGAATCAGTTGCGCTATGCCCTGATTAGCCGGCTCACTCCAGCGTGCTGGATCAACTGTTAAAGGCAAAACTTCAGCACTAAACCCGAGTTTTCTAAGTTCACCGGCGTTAAACGCAGAATCTGCTATGAGGCGATCTGTAATTGCACATAATCCTGGCAGCTCCTTTACACCAGCCTCAATACTCTCAACTATCCTGGGATTGACCCCCTTGAACCACTCCGGAGGAGTAAGATTATGAAATATCATTGAACGGGTTGCGCGCAGAGTGCGGTAAAGTTCATTAAGCGGTGAACCGAGTGAGTAGTGTAAGATTACCTCCCCCGAGAAATCGCGCGGCAGCTCCTGATATTTGCGCGCAATTCCTTTGTATTTATTATGAACATTGATAGCAAATATCTCGCTCTCACACCCCATCTCCTCAAAACAACGCTTGAGCGCTAAAGCTTCGCCTGAAATAGCATCACCGTAACTTAATGTATGGATGAGTTGGTGCACGACCCGCTTCATAACGCCTCCGCAAATGATTCACGGTAACGGTTAAATATGCGCAAGCCGAGCATCATAGCGATTACACTAAAACAAGTCGCATATAACAGCAGTGACAGTGGAGGTATGACTCCATCTAGAATCAAATTATGATAAAAGATAGTAAATAGCGCAAAAGGGTTATAGTCCATCGTAAACCTAAATTTATCCGGGACGACTGAAGATGGATATATTACCGGTGTCAGGAAAAATAGAAAAGTTAGTAAATTGCCAAGTAGATGCTGCACATCCCTATATTTGACATTCACAGCACTTAAAAGAAGTGATAACCCCAAAAGAAAAAACAGTTGAACAATAATTAATATCGGGAGAAATAATATAGTGAGATGAAACTCCACTCCGCCTATTAACATAAAAATAAATAATAGCGGCAGAGAGAGGAGAAAATTAATTAGATTTGTTACCACCGCAACTGCTGGCAGAAGTTCTGCTGGAAACATCGCCTTAGTAATTAGCGCACCGCCTGAAACGATCGAAGAAGCTCCCTCAGCTAAAGAGGTTGAGAGCCATAGCCATGGCAACAGACCACAAAAGAGAAAAATTGTATAGTTTGGAACCTCGCTAAAACGGATATAAAACTTAAAGACCAATGTATAAACCAGCATTAGTCCAAGCGGATTTAATAGAGTCCAAAGAAATCCAAGTACAGAGCCGCGATACCGACTTTTAAGGTGTCGTCCTACTAAGGAGAAAAGTAGAACGCGGTAGCGGAGGAAGGTTGAAAGCATAGTGAGGGTAGTTTATATGGGTGTACGGTTTGATTGCAAGGTGTTGAGAAACTCTATCGCATATGCCATCAGAGCAGTTTACATATCTTATTACGAACAGCTACACACCAAATTCCTATCTCCATATCCTCCATCAATCCTACCAACCGCAGGCCAAAACTTGGAGATACGGGTTCTTTCAGTAGGAAATGCTGCCTGCATACGACTGTAAGGCCGATCCCATGATTCACCACAGATTGCCAAGGCTGTATGCGGAGCCTGTTTGAGTGGATTATTCTTCGGGTCGAGCAATCCTCCCTCTACCGCTCTGATCTCTGCACGGATGGAAATAAGGGCCTCACAAAAGCTATCAAGTTCAGCCTTAGATTCACTCTCGGTTGGTTCAACCATAAGTGTGCCCACTACCGGAAATGAAAGAGTCGGGGCATGGAAGCCGTAGTCCATAAGCCGTTTCGCTACATCCTCAGCTTCAATGCCTACAGCTTTAAGAGCACGCAGATCAAAGATACATTCATGCGCAACATATCCAGAGTCTCCTTTATAGAGGACAGGGTAATGTGCATTTAATTTT
Organism: uncultured Bdellovibrionales bacterium; assembly: GCA_964556665.1. Lineage (GTDB taxonomy): Bacteria > Bdellovibrionota_C > UBA2361 > UBA2361 > CAZKXU01 > CAZKXU01. Next base: position 4,382 of record CAZKXU010000037.1, read on the forward strand.
GCTGCTACATAATTTGCATTTAAAATCGCAATCTTTGTAGCATCTGTTAATCCTGGTCCCGCCATCATCGCCATATATGCCCAGGAGATTAACAAGATACTTGCAGAACCCCATGGCGCCGCGGATACTGCTCCGCATCCACCTTTATACCCAAGATTTACAAGCGCATGTCCAGGCAGAAACGGCGCAAGATGCGCGCGCACCCCAATTGGTCCCATACCAGGCCCGCCTCCGCCATGTGGAATACAGAAGGTCTTATGAAGATTAATGTGACATACGTCAGCTCCTATATCTCCAGGCCGACACAGTCCTACTTGGGCGTTAAGATTTGCACCATCCATATAGACCTGGCCGCCGTGTAGATGGACAATCTCGCAGATCTCTTTTATGCCGTCCTCAAACACTCCGTGTGTAGAGGGATAGGTAACCATCAGACAGGAGAGATTTTTAGCATGCTCCGCTGCTCGTACCTTTAAATCATCGATACGAATATTTCCCTGCTCATCACATTCAACAGTCACAACCTCCATTCCAGCCATGATTGCACTTGCAGGATTTGTTCCGTGTGCAGACTTAGGGATTAAACAGATATTGCGGTTCACTTCCTTACGGGAGTGATGATAGGCGCGTATTGCCAAGAGGCCTGCATACTCACCCTGTGAGCCTGCGTTTGGCTGCAGCGAAACCGCGCTAAACCCAGTGATCTCAGCAAGTGCTGCTTCTAGATCACTAAATATACGTTGATACCCACGTGTTTGATCTAGAGGAGCGAATGGATGAATTTTATTAAACGCCTCCCACGTTACCGGAACCATCTCCGTAGTGGCATTTAGCTTCATGGTACAAGATCCAAGCGGAATCATTGCCTGGCATAAGGAGAGATCCTTTGCCTCTAGCCTCTTTAAATAACGTAAAAACTCAGTTTCTGAGTGGTATGAATTAAATACGGGATGTTTAAGGTAATCCCCCTTGCGATGAAGCGTAGCCGGAATACCACTAACAACTTTAAGAGTTTCAATCTTAAACTGCTTAGCATCTCCTCCAAATATACGGAGCAAGGTCAATACATCATCCTCACTAGTACACTCATCTAATGAAACACCAACGCCATCGCTGTACGGTCTAAGATTAATACCTTTACTCTCTGCTCGTTTTAAGGTTTCATTTTTTTCCTTCTCTGAGAGAAGGACTTTGATAGTATCAAAATATGTTTCGTGTGCTGTTTTTAAATTCAGGGTCTTTAAACCGGCCACTAATTTAGAAGTAAGATCAGTAACTCTTTCCGCAATAGCCTTAAGCCCCTTTGGTCCGTGATAAACTGCATACATACTCGCCATAACCGCAAGTAAGACCTGCGCTGTGCAGATATTACTCGTAGCTTTCTCACGGCGGATATGCTGTTCGCGGGTCTGAAGTGCAAGACGAAGCGCTGGACTACCAGCATTGTCTTTTGATACACCGACTAATCTACCAGGCATCTGACGCTTATAATCATCACGTGTCGCAAGGAATGCGGCATGTGGACCACCAAACCCTAGTGGGACTCCGAAGCGCTGTGAGCTGCCAACTGCCATATCTACCCCTAACTCTCCAGGTGAAGAGATTAAAGTTAGAGCTAATAGGTCGCATGCAACCGTTACTAAGGCGCCTAAGCCGTGGACGTTTCTAATAAAACCGGAATAATCAATTAATCCTCCGTCTGTCCCTGGATACTGCAATAATGCACCAAAAAAACTCTTATCAAGATTTGCTGCAGCTGCATCCCCTACTACTACCTCTAAACCAAGCGCCTCTGCTCTTGTGCGTACAACATCGATCGTCTGCGGATGACAAGCCTTATCTATAAAATATTTAATGCCAAAACCTCGATCCTCTCCTGCCACAATTCTATGATTCATCATCATAGCCTCTGCCGCAGCGGTACTTTCATCCAACATCGAAGCATTTGCGATCGCCATGCCCGTAAGATCACAGATCATGGTTTGATAATTTAGAAGCGCCTCTAGGCGTCCCTGCGATATTTCAGGCTGATATGGTGTATACTGGGTATACCAGCCTGGATTCTCCATAATATTTCGAAGAATAACTGCAGGAGTTAGACAATCATAATATCCTAATCCAATATAGGATCGGTTAACCTTATTCTGGCTGGCAATCTGTCGCAGCTCTGCTAATGTCTCTGCTTCTGAACGCGGCTCCTTGAAAGCTGAAAGCTCCAACGCCCTACTCATGCGAATTCTGGCAGGTACTACCTTGTCAATAAACTGATCCAAGCTGCTGCAGCCAACTGCTTGCAGCATCGCTTGAACCTCCGACTCGCTCGGGCCGATATGACGATTTTGAAATGAGTTTAGTGTAGTTTTCTCTGTCATTAATGTTTCCCTTCAACTATCTTTCTGTAATCAGCGGCGCTCATAAGTTTTGCTAAATCAGCCTGATTTGGATTCTCAATCTTAGCGATCCATCCTTTACCGTACGGATCTGTATTTACCAAAGTGGGCGAATTAGAAAGCTCACTATTCCCCTCCTTTACCTTTCCTCCGATCGGAGCATATACATCCGAAGCAGCCTTGGTCGACTCGACCACACAAAAAATATCACCCTGTTTAAATTCCTTCCCAGATTTAGGGAGGTCAACAAAGACGAGTTCACCTAACTCGCTTTGTGCAAATTCCGTGATGCCGACTGTGGCCACATTCCCTTCTAAGAGAACCCACTCGTGCTCTGTTGTGTAACGTAACTGATCCGGAATATTCATATTATTTTATCTCCTGTTTATAAAAAGGTATTTTTGCAACACGGGATTTTAATTTTTTCCCGCGTACTTCTATAAATAGCGGCGCGTCTATCTGTCTATGCCCAGCGGCAACTAACGCCATGCCTATCGAGCGGTTTAATGTAGGGGTCTTAGTGCCACTAGTAACAGATCCAATTTCAACACCAAATTCACTGTATACCTTGTCTGCATGCCGTGCGATGCCCGGGTCAACTACTTCAAACCCTACAAGGGTCCGTGCTGCTCCGTATTTTTTGTGCTCTGCTAATACTTCCCGCCCGATAAATTCACCTTTATCAATTTTAACCACCCAATTTAACCCTGATTCGATAACTGAGATATCATCAGCCAGTTCGTGGCCATGTAAGGGCAGACAGGCCTCCAAACGTAGCGAATCACGTGCCGCCAGCCCGCATGGAATAAGCCCATCCGGTTGACCTACCTCAAGTAAGGCATTCCAAATTTCAGCAGTTGCTGCACTAGGGACAAAAAGTTCGAAGCCATCCTCCCCGGTATAACCTGTACGCGCAAAGATTACATTATGTCCAAGTAATTTCTGCTCACGGAAATGAAAATATTTAATCTCTAATAGATTGCTCTTCGCAAGCTTTGAAAGAATATTAATTGCCTTAGGTCCCTGTATCGCGATCTGGCCGAACTCAGGACTATGATCAGTCACTACTGCATTAAAAGTGTTATGTTTAGTTAGCCAATCGAAATCTTTTCTGGCGTTAGATGCATTGACACAGAGAAGATACTTAGTCGGTGAAAATCTATAGATAATAACATCATCTACGGTGCCGCCCTGATGATTAGTAATGGCGCTATACTGTGCCCGCCCATCATACAAAGCTCCTACATTATTACATGTAAGGTAATCAACAGCTTTTTCTGCTTGAGCTCCGGTGATGAAGATCTCCCCCATATGGCTCACATCAAAAAGGCCGGCATGAGTGCGTGTAGCAACATGTTCCTGTGTCCCGGATGTATACCAAACTGGCATCTCCCATCCGGCAAAAAGAACAAGCTTTGCCCCTAGTTTTTTATGTTGTTCATGAAGCGGCGTGAATTTCAGGCTGTCATATTGCATAGTGGGTGAAGTTTTACAAAATGTGCGGATAAAAACAAGCTTTGATTAGGCTGCGCAACTATAACTCAGTAACATAAATTATCCCTTCCAGGGACCGCGGGCTTCCAGCCCGCTTGATCGCAATTGCAGGTTCGATCAAGCGGGCTGGAAGCCCGCGGTCCCAGTAAAAATTTTGTTAGAGTGTACTAATGCTACGAAGCATATCTCCCCTTCCAGGCCTCAAACGTATTTCTAAGTAGCATCGCTATCGTCATCGGCCCTACTCCGCCAGGAACAGGCGTAATTGCGGAGCATACCTGTGCGACCTCCTCAAAAGCGACATCGCCACAAAGGGATCCTGTCGGTAGTCGATTTATTCCAACATCAATTACTACAGCGCCTGGATTAATCCACTCCTTTCTGACTAAGTTTGGTTTTCCTACTGCCGCTACTATAATATCTGCTGTGCGACAAACCGCAGGTAGATCCTGTGTGCGAGAATGAGCTACAGTCACTGTCGCATTCCGTTCCAGCAATAATAAAGCTACTGCCTTACCAACTAATATAGACCGTCCTAAAACAACGGCACTCTTACCAGAAAGGTCTGCGACTAAATGATTTTCTGAACCTACTTCTGAAAATGCAAGGTCAATTAGTTTCATGACTCCCAAGGGTGTGCACGGTTTTAGTGCTCCCTCACCTCGCATTAACAGCCCCTGATTATAAGGATGAAGTCCGTCAACATCTTTCTTAGGATCAAGCATTGCTATTAATCTGTTTGTATCCAAACCCTTTGGAAGCGGAAGCTGCACGAGAATTCCATCCACTTGAGGGTTGCTATTGTAAGACTTTATTACCTCTGCTATCTGATCAAATGAAACTGAGGCCGGGAGCTTAGTATCAAAGGCCTCAAATCCTGCCTCCCGGGCCGCCTTTCCCTTGCTAGCTACATAGGTAGCCGAGGCAGGATCGTCGCCAACGAGAATTACGGCCAACCCAGGCGGACGTCCAATCTTCTTAGTACTAACAGATATATCCAGCTTGATTTGCGCCCGTATCTGCTTAGCCAACATTTTACCATCTAAAACTCTACACTTAGTCATGGCCGCCCTATTTACCTTTAATTCTAAAGAGCATATATGTTAATAGTAAAAAATCTAGGTGTAAATGTTTATTAAATATAGGTAAATGAATATGAAAGTCGGAGTTCCAAAAGAGAGAAAAACTCTGGAAAAGCGTATAGCCCTAACTCCTGATGGAGCACAGGAACTAGTTAAACGTGGGCATCAGGTATTCATTGAGAAAGCTGCAGGTCTAGGCTCACATTATGAGGATAAGGATTATACAGCTGTTGGTGCTAAAATCGTCGATACTCTAAAGGATGTTTGGACCATGTCCGACCTGATTGTAAAGGTTAAAGAGCCGCATGAGTCTGAGTTTGAATTTTTCAACCCAAAAGTTACTATTTTTGATTACCTGCATCTTGCCAGCATGCCTAACGTTACAAAAGCGATGTTACAAGGGGGCATTACCGGCATAGCATACGAGCTTGTGCAGACTGAAGATGGACGGCTGCCGCTACTTGAGCCGATGAGTGAGGTAGCAGGTAAATTATCAGTTCTAAACGGTTCAAACTTTCTTTTATCACAAAATGGTGGACGCGGAGTCTTGTTAGGTGGCACAACTGAAGTCCCAGCAGGCAATGTAACAATTCTTGGTGCTGGTACTGCCGGCTTGGCTGCGTGTGAAATGGCGATAGGCTGTGGAGCTGATGTTACTCTGCTAGATATCAATTCAAGAAAACTTGAAAAAGCTAGGGATAGATTTGGAAGACAATTACACACCGTACACTCCACAATTGCCATGACTGCGCGCGCCTGTGCTCAAGCCGATCTACTTATTGGTGCAGTACTAGTCATCGGTGGAGCAGCTCCAAAGGTCGTAACCCGCGAAATTATCCGTTCTATGAAGAAAGGCTCGGTGTTTGTAGATATCAGCATTGACCAGGGTGGCTGCGCAGAGACCAGCAAGACTACATCATTGGAGCATCCGGTCTATGAGCTTGATGGAGTAATTCACTACTGTGTCCCAAATATGCCAGCTCAAACAGCTCGCACTTCGACTCAGGCGCTGACAGCTGCAACATTGCCATACATCGTAAAACTTGCTGATGGTGGAATTCTGCCGGCACTCAACAGTTCAAAAGAGCTACGTAACGCTCTAAACACTTACAAAGGCTCTTTAACAAATGAAGCTGTTGGTGATGCTGTAGGAATGAGATCGATTAGCATTGATGAGGCGCTGAAGAGGGGGTAGTCTTCAGTACTGGGAGTGCGGGCTTCCAGCCCGCTACGTAGCGGCAATTAATTCGTTTGCGGGCAACACCACGCTTCGCGTGGACTTGCGGTCCCAGTCATATAAATCTACCAACTATACAGGCTGTGGAACCGGATCGGTTTTTGATTCCTTGGATGGATCCTCCTTCACCCTGTCACTACCTTTGCCGCGTTTTCCCGAAGTTGGGTTTGCACGCCGTACAACCACCGGAGAATTGATAAACAGCGTCGTTCTATCTCCTTGACGTTTATATCCAACATCAAACGCGTCTTTATTAATCTGAAAAAATTTCTCGATAACCGTTAACAGCTCGCGCTTGAACCCTGTCATCTCTTCATTCGTTAGGCCGGTACGATCCTGTACGAGTACAAAGTGTAGGCGGCTTTTGGCATTATCCTTACTACCAGCTAACCCAAACAACTTCTTTATAATTCCAGTTATCACTTCTGGCTCCCTCAAAAAGGTTACAAATAAATTAAGCCACTCCTAATCTTCTTCCCAGCGTTCCCCAAAATCCAGATGGCGAGAGATGCGGAATCGGGACACTCTCACCGCATAGTCTCGCCGCAATTCTTGAATAAGCCTGACCTGCCTTAGCCTTAGGATTATGCACTACCGGCTCGCCATTATTTGCAGCAACCACTATATTCTCATCTTTGTCTACTACACCTACCAGGTCAATACCTAAAATTTCCTGGACATCCTCGACTGACAACATATCTCCACGACGCACCATCTCTAAATCTAGGCGGTTAATAATCAATTGGCACTCAATTCCACGGGCACTTAAAAGACCTACAACCCGGTCAGCATCCCTTATCGCAGGAACCTCCGGAGTAGTCACTATCAGCGCACGCTCTGCAGCAGCGCAGGCATTACGAAATCCCTGCTCAATCCCTGCTGGAGAGTCTATTAATATAAAATTAAACTCTCTTCTATACTGTTCAATAACTGCTTTAATCTCATTCTCGTCAATTACGTCCTTATCATCTGTCTGCGAAGCAGGTAGAAGATATAAATTGTTTGATTTTTTAGATTTAATGATCGCTTGAGATGGCTTGCACACTTTTTTAGCCACATCGACAAGATTAAAGACGATCCTATTTTCGAGGCCAAGAATAACATCCAGATTTCTAAGCCCTATATCTGCATCAATCACCAGCACCCGTTTTCCACGAAGCGCTAAGGCCGAACCAAGCGAAGCGGTAGTAGTGGTCTTACCTACACCTCCCTTGCCAGAGGTCACAACGATAACCTCCCCAAGTTTTTTACCTCCGTTACCGTTACTGCCATTCATACTATCCGTCATGATGTTAGTCCTTAAATAGTTTCTGCTCGGGAACTACCTTTTTTGCAAAACTTGGACTGGAGGCCCGTACAGAAACTGTTGGGCTCCCTGTCGGTCGCCTAGGGAGGTAACTCACCAAGACATATTAATCAATATTTTCAACTCATTCGACTCTATTCAACAACTTGCAGGATAGAATCGATTAATATCAAAGTCAGTAGCGGAAAACAAAACCGGCGCTTTATTAGCATTCTCAATAGTCCTTGACCATCTGGACAGGAACTACCTATGCGCAATCACCTAAAACCTACCGCGCAGGATTGGGACCCTTGAGTTGTAGTTTTCAACTACAATATTACTACCCTCAACACGTGCCACCTCTGGATTCCTTGCTGACTCACTCCCCCCCCGTGATATGACACTTCCGATCCTAAGCTGTGTAGCCTGAAGATTAAGGGCCATTATAACCCTACCGCCACCACTCTCCTCATAAGCCCCGGCATGCGCGACCCCGCGCAGAGTTCCCAAGACCACGATATCACCGCCAGCCACAATCTCAGCACCTGAATTAACGTCACCAAAAACAACCATGGTGTAATCAGTCTCGATCCTCTGACCAGATCGAATAGTTCCATACACAGCGCGCGCGTCAGGATCGTCCCATAATGCCAGATCGTGCCCGATCTTGGGCTGAGCCTGCAAAGTTTTTCTGCCTGCTACCTCTACATCATCCATGCCTACTGCATCCATGCCGTCAAACAGAGATCTCTTCTTCTGCCCCCAGCCGCTGTCATCAGCATTATCATAAACTCTTGGGGGACTGCTTAAGTCCTCTGATTCCTCAGAGTTGGCGGGCTCCTTATTAACTGCGTGCAGCGCACGTGGAGGACGAAGCTTCGAGGAACGGACGATAATATCAAATTTTGTGGATAGATAATCACCAAGCTCATCTACAAAATCATCTGTTGGCAGCTCTCCTACCCACTCCAATGCAACATTGTTGCCGCTTAAAAATGATTTTCTAGAATTAACAAAATCTGAGAGCGCGACCTTAAGGTTATCATGAGCAACCCTTCCATCGAGCCTAATCACCAAGCCGTCTGTCGTGCCACGTGCTGTAACAATGCCAGGACGCTCGCATGTTGATACGGAACCAAAATCGGAAATATTCTCTTCGCCTTCCATCAGAACGTCTAAACCCCCTGCCGACTGAACGTATTATGTACAAAAATTGATTTGGTGCCCATGATACCGCAAAACCCTTAAGTAGTTTCAAGCACTTACACCACAATCTACTTTAACTAACTTATAGCAGAAAGCAAACGAAACCGTCAACATTTATTTTAACTAAGTTAAAGTAAGTCTAAGATATCTAACGATGTGTACAATTGTCGCAGCTAACACGGTTGTAGTAACATTAAGTATGGTCATCATTAGATCTCTTCTGATTTTCTTATTTCTGGGCAGCGCTTGGGCCGAACCTCCTATCTTAAGCCCCGAGAGCTACAATAGTTTTCAGATCCTTGCTAAAGCCGGCATGTCTGGGAGAATAGCATTTAGTAGTAAAATAGAAGGTTCAGAGCGTATTCTGCTTTTAGATCTTGATACTCTTAAAATTCGCCCAGTTGTTACCGGACCAGGCAACAACTCCTACCCAAGCTGGTCAGGTGATGGTTCAAAGATTGCCTTCGTTTCCGATCGGGATGGGAATAAAGAGATCTATACATCTGACTGGGATGGTGGAAGACAGCAGCGTATCACTAACAACAAATATGTTGATGATAACCCTGCCTTCTCCCCCAACAGCAGCAGCATTGCCTACTACTCTGAAGATCAAGGCAGGAATACTAGCTCGAACCTATATCTTTTCGATCTCAATCAGAAAGCAAGCTCTAAACTAACCACAATGTCAACACGAAACACAGTGCCTAAATGGAGCCCAGATAACAGTAAAATTGTATATTCTACAAGCCGCGCCTGGCCAGGCTGGGATGTGTGCATCTTCAACCTTCAGACTAAAGCCGACACCTGTGTTATGTCAGGCTACACCTCCTTCTGCCGAGCTGAATTTTCCCATTCCGGAGAACAGCTAGTTTACTCCTTTGGCGCTCTTAATCAGGTTGACTTAGGTATATACACACTTAAAAACAGGAAGTTCACCCCTCTTACAAAGGTAGAAGGTAAGGAGTACGACGCTATCTGGTCTTACAACGATAAATTTGTATATTTCACCTCGGACCGTGAAAGTAGAAATATTTTTAACCTGTATATGATCGAAGTTGAAACAGGGCTCGAGACTTTACTCCTAAAATCGCCGTTTTCAATCCGTCACCTTAGCTTTACCCCTGTTAAGACCATGGAGGTAGAGGCGCGTCGGCTTAGGGAGTTACAGGGGTGAGAGTTCCTAATCTGGCGTTTTTGCTCTCCCTATCATTATTGAGCCTGAATAGCTGTAGTCCAATCTATGTTATTCGTGCAGCTTATGAAGAATCGAAGATTCTATTAGCAAGCAGAGATATAAAAGCAGTACTACAAAACCGTAACACAACGGAGCAGGAGCGTCACAAACTAACATTAGTGCTCGCAGCACGTGACTTTGCTAAATCTTTGGGACTCAACCCTAAAAAGTCATTCACTAAGTATACACGCATCGAGGGCGACGTACTCTCCTGGGTTGTCGTGGCTGCTAGAAAGGATTCATTCGAACTTCATAGTTGGTGGTTTCCAATAGTTGGCTCAGTGCCCTATAAGGGATTTTTTGATAAAGAAGATGCCTTAACAGAGCAGCGCAGACTTGAAAAGTTAGGCTATGAGAGTAGTGTGCGTGGTGCCGAAGCGTTTAGCACACTGGGATGGTTCAACGACCCGGTCTTGTCTACAACACTTAAGCATGATGATCTGCGCATCGTAAACACCGTAATACATGAATCAGTGCATAGCACTGTCTGGATACCAGACCATGTTGATTTCAACGAAAGTTTGGCAAACTTTGTCGGGTTTGAGGGCGCCAAGAAATTTTATCAGCAAAAGTCAGACAACTGTACTGCCTGCGAAGAGGATCATACGCTGGCCCAACTGGCAGTAAAGTCAGCCGAACGTGAGATATGGATCGCAGATCTGATAGATAAACTTTATCGCGACCTAGACACTTTATATAAAAGTAACAAATCAGCTGAGGAAAAAATCACAGGCCGTGTAAGTATATATGCTCCGTATCGGGAGGAATTATTCGCAAAATTTCCAGGAATTAAGCTGCTTGATAAACTTAACAATGCAGAGATTATGCAGTTAAAACTATATCTAACTAACCTTAAAGATTTCGGCCATCTATTTACAAGCTGTGGGCAGGATTGGCAGGTATTTATAGGTAAAATTAGAGAGATAAAAGAGCAGGTTGAGAAAGAAAAGCAAACAGATCCATTTGTGCTTCTCAAGAATTTGCATTTCCCGAATAACCAACTATAATTACACCTTACCATGTTTTCAGAACGGCTTACTGCCTCAATAGATAAAAATAGATCTTTTTTGTTAGCCGGTTTCGATCCGGATATTGCTGCCTTTCCGGCATTTGTGTTGCAGCGCGGAGAAAAATTAAACACAGCAGATGAGTTTGCCTACAATACCCTTACCTACTTTTACAAACTTGCTCTGCAGGCCCTAAGCGGATCAATAGCTGCCATAAAGCCAAATCTTGCCTTTTTCGAGCAATACGGATTAGCAGGCATACGTGCTCTATATGAGATAGTTGCGGAGTCCAAGTCGCTCTCACTCCCGGTAATTCTAGATGCAAAACGGGGAGACATCTCCTCTACTGCAAAGGCGTATAGTGCAAGCCTGATCGGTAAGAGTGTTGTGGCTAATAGGGTATTTCAAACATTTGATGCCGACGCTGTTACGGTCAATCCATTCCTTGGATTTGATAGCATTCATCCATTCCTTGATGACTGTAAAAAATACGGTAAAGGGATCTTTGTATTAGTCAAAACCTCTAACCCAGACGCCTTCAGTATTCAAAACGACAGCAACTCGGCTGGAATTACCCTTTCAGAGAAGATCGCAAATTGGGTGGCGGAAAATGGCACTCAACTTTGCGGCGTCTCAGGGTACTCCGGCCTTGGTGCAGTGGTAGGGGCGACTCATCCAAACGAAGCAAGAACTTTACGCAAGCTGATGCCTAAAAGCTTTTTTCTGATACCAGGCCTTGGTGCACAAGGCGCACGCGCTGCCGATGCAGTAGCCGGATTTGGAGCTGACAAACGCGGTGCAATCGTAAATGTTTCACGTGGACTATTAGGTAATTTAACGGCAGCGAATGAGGCGGGGCTAATCGCAGAGATTAAAGCTAGAGCGGATAATTTTAACGCCGAGATAAAAAAGGCGCTCTCCGTATGAAACTATTTCCATCCAGTGGAAAGCTACCAGCAGACACATCGATACCGGAAGGACAGCTCGTCATGTATGAGAATGACGGGGCAGCCATCCTGGCACTCGTCCTCGCATTTAAAAAACAGAAGTATGTAGTGCTAAATGATCGCGGCAGAGAGGTTGAATTGCAAGCACAACGGCTCTACCTGCTCCCAGGAATGGCGGCAGAGAAACTCGCAACAACCAAGGATAAAACAGACTACCTACAAAAAATATTGCAAGCTGCAAAGAGCTCTATCTCTACAATAGATATTAACTCTATCTGGGAAGCGATTAACTCAGAGACTAAGGAGTTTACAACTTTGGAGTTGGAGGAGCTCTACTTCGGCAAGTCTCTGCTTAACAACCATCTAGCTTTAAGATTACTGCTAATTGAAGATAGACTATTTTTTAAGCGGGAGAAGAATAATTTTATTCCACGCTCGAAAGATGTAGTTGAGGAGCTTAAGAAAGCACTTGAAGCTAAGCAGGCTAAGGAGCAGATCGCCGCTCTAACTCTCGGAAATTTCAGAGAGCGCATAAAAAATCCGGAACTCCCTTTTACTCCGCAGACACTTGAGATTGTACATCTATTAGAAGATCTAGCAGCCGGAGCAGAGCTTGGACCACATCGCAGTCATGAGGCGAAAGACTTTATTGAACTAGCTGAAAAAGAGCTGGACATGCAGCCCCGTGGAAGCCATGAGAACCGTGCTTTTAATCTACTATATACGATCGGACACTTTAAAAGAGATCAGAACCTTGCTTTCATTAGGCATAAACCGAAACTTTACTACGATCCACTCTGCATTGAAGAGGCAGAGAAATTGCCTAAATTTTCCTCTATCTCTGATTTTCCCGACACTCCAATACGGCTTGATCTGACAGCTCTAAACTGTTTTACGGTTGATGATATTAGCACCAAAGATATGGATGACGCTCTCTCACTGGAATGCAATGCTGACGGTGGCTATAGGCTTGGTATCCATATCAGTGATGTCGCCGCCTTGATTCCTGTGGGCGGAGCATTGGATCGCGAAGCACGTTCCCGTGCTACATCAATCTATGCCCCAGAGCTAACAGTTAATATGTTGCCGGAGCTATTGAGCCAGAATCGGATTAGCCTCATACATGCTGAGCCTAGGGCTGTGTTAAGCATGATTTTTGAACTTTCTCCTACACTTGAGGTTATCAGTACACGCATAACACCTGCCGTTATAAATGTTAAACGCAGATTGACCTATGATTTAGTCGATGATCTACTGGAGAAAGAGGACCACGATCTATCCATCATATATCAGATCGCCTGCTCACAGGAGGAGCAGCGGTTAAGAAAGGGCGCTCTAAAGGTTCACAAACGGGACAATGCCGTAACGGTGCTGGAGGATGGCACAGTCAAGCTGACAGAGCTTGACGAGAATAGTCCTGCTAGATCTACTATCGCCGAAATGATGGTGATGGGGAATACCGCTATAGCAAATTTTGCAGTAGCCAATAACATTCCTCTACTGTTTCGTGGCCAGGAGCAGCCAGATGAAGATGTAGGCATGGTGCATGGGATCCCCTCCGGGCCTGCTCTTGATTTTGCAATGCGTCAAGGTCTTAAACGCTCCACTACCTCTACGACCCCACTGCCTCATTCAGGCCTTGGACTTAAAGCATATGCGCAGGCGACATCTCCTATTAGACGGTACGCAGATCTTTGCAATCAGAGGCAGATACTTTATTTCCTGCACAGAGGCGCACCGTGCTATACCGCAGAGGAGCTACTTCAGATCTCACATGAGCTCGATGACCCATTAAACATCGCCAATGCAGTCAATAAGGAGAGTAAGAGGTTCTGGCTAATGGTGTATCTCAAGCAGAAACTAGAGCATAGCGGCAGCAAAACGACTATCGAAGCAACCGTTACAAGAATAGATCTAAGAAACCCAATGCTAGAGCTAGATGAAGTTTATTTCCAATCGATGGTTAATATACAGGGCAAGCTAAAACTAGGCGATCGGGTAACGTTACGAATAGTTAATGTTGAGCCTAGGGATAACTATATTAAGTTAGAGAAAATTTAGCCGCCTTGATGATATAGTTAATTTGTTGAGATGTAATTAAGACACCCATATTTTAAGCTGATGCAATTCCAGTTAGAGACACCTCCCAAAAGAACTTAATATTGTTCTATTTCTCGAATTAGGTAACGAAAATTTCAACCATGCTTTGGTTGACTTGGCTGCGGCACTATAATTTATAAGTGCTATAGAACTTCACTAAACCCATGCCTAATTTACGAACACAGCTCTCGCCGTTTTAAGCCCATGAAACCAATTTTTTCCAGCCCTCCTGGCGGCCTGCTCCAGTTTCTCGACCGGACCAACAACGCGACGAAATTTGATGCGAAGCTTCTGTGTCGTACTGAGCCACTCTTTAGGTTCCAACTTTAGCCGTTTAAGGATCGGTTCCAGATCTTTACTGATGCTGGCCTTCCCATCCCGCATCTGCCGACCGGTGCCATCTACAAGCTCTAGGTATTCCTGAGTGGTTAAAGTCTTCTCTGATATCTCCTCGATCGATGTAAGAGCCTTCCCAATCCCTTTTCCTATCTTCCCTTTCTTTAGCATCAGAATCCTCTCCTGAATGCTCGTATAGTCACTGCTTTCTAATGTTTTAGAGATTCCAGCCCGAATCGGATTTAAATCAATATACGCACTACATGCCAAGATCGCTCCGATATCAAACACTCGTTGGCAATGAAAACGTCCCTCCCAGAACCGACCCTTACAGCGATCCTCCGCATTAGCTCGACGCGCAATATTCTCATTCATGCAGCGATTAAACCAACTTATATCAGATAGCCGTTGCCGGTATAGCTTAACCAATTTCTTGTTGGAGCAGATGGCATCGATCTCCTTTTGATTAGGTGCTTCAGCTACACCGTTGACTCGGCGAAACGGAAAAAGCATCCGCCACCGTTTAGCGACCTCTCTATCGCTCCACTTCTCAGCTATATCAGGACGGTTTCGGATTAGGCAGTGCAGGTGGTTGTTCATCACAGCGTACGCAATTACATCTATCGCAAAAATATCCACCAAGCTTTTTAACCGCTCCCTTATCCATTCACGCCGGTGTTCGTACGAGATCTTGGTAACTGTGTCTTTTCCGCAGAGAAATGCGCGCCGCACACAGCGGCTTACGCAGTGGTACACTCCTACCTCTTCCGGATTATATACCTCGCTTCGTGCGTAGGCCATGTGAGCTCCAATTGTCTTCGCTAAAACTGGGAGAACTCTTAGTAAATGTAATGTCAAGAGCTCTCGATTTAAGTATCGTTGTTTGACTCTCGGAAGTTTAGGAAATTTTGAAAGAATATGGGTGTCTAAAAAGAAAGTCTAAAAAGAAAGAAGAAGGAAAGGAAAAACGAGTACTAACCAAACTAGTGACGGTTTAAGTGGGGAAAATCTAATATCGAAAAAATATCAGCAGAATTAATGTACTAATATCTCTTTCTGCATTTCGGAAGGCTCAGTCTCTACTCTTTCTGTGCTCATTTCACGGCAAAGCTCCGCCATCATATTGAAGGCCTTAGCTAGAGACTCTAGGTCATTACTTGCAAGTTCGATAATCTCAAATGCTTCATCGGAACTATTTACCTCTGTCTCTTTCTGTTTTTTAGCCATGTGAATCACCTTTAGGTTAGGATTAAATGGAACCTCCTCACGATTCGGGAATCTTGAAGAAGCATTAATCGGGCCAGGTGAAGTATCGGCTAAAGGCTGTTAAGACTTTAGTTTAGAAAGATTATATCTAATATTTTCAATATCTTATGGAGATGCTTTGCAATCGACTAATGATTATACTCCTTATGATACGCCCAATTGATGGATTTTTGACCCACACGAGCGTAAACTATGACTTACAATCAAGACTTATGAACAGTGTAAAAATAGCAAAAACAGCGAGAAACCCTCACTCTGTAAAGGTTGTATCTGGACGCCATCCTACAGATGACCTTGTCATTCCACCCCCACGAACAGATCTTGATTTTGATCGCTTTGTCGCTACTAACCCATGGCAACTTGGTAGCAGCACTCCTAGAATTGCCTTACCACAATCAGATAGCATTCACATTCATACAGCCAACAGTCAGCTTTTGGCAGAAAGGGCTATGAGGATACGTAAATTAATACGTGAATACAAAGGAGTAAAAAAGAAGTCAGATAGCCGGCAGACCAGCACTCCAAAACCATCTTGCGCGAAATCTGTTAAACATAAAAAAAATAGTGCGCCAAAAAATCGTGTTAACCCTAACAAAGATGGATCAGATCCGACGACACAACCTACTAATCTTGATGGCGCTGTTTTCAGTCGCAGACGACTTACACTACCAACTAGAATGAGCCCAGATACGATTAGAGCAATTATCACAGGCACTCTGCGTGGGATTAGAGCAGACAAAAGATATAGAGGCTTAGTACAGGAAAACAAACCACACCACCCGATTGACGATGACACTCTTGCTAAAAAAGTGGCAGGTGAATTCAAAGCATTACTTTCTAGAAACAGAACTGGTACAAGCTAAAATTTCTCTGCGGCTTACCTCTCCCGCACATTAATCGCTAAGATCATTCCGTTATTATCGGTGCTATCCGTGCCGGCTAGCATGCTTTTCCCTGATTCAAGATGCATCCGCGTATCAAGAAGTTTAATCCCACTAGCATCCTGCCAGTGTAGCCACAAGCAAACACGATCTTTTTCAGAAGAGATTGGACGTATGATAAGCTTCTGTCCGTTATCAAGAAGCATTACCTGCTTTTTCTTTGCGGGAATAACCTCCGAGCGTGAAGACACCAGTTGATAGGTACCAAAGTGCAGATCCTGAAGCTGACTTCTAAGATCCTCAATCTTTGAGTCTAGTACAATCGCTCCGGAGTTTCCGACAGAGCCGGAGGCAGAGAGTGTGCGGACATTGACCGTAAAGCTCTCTGCATGAACAAAACCGCAGGTTAAGCTTACTGCAACTAAAGAAAAACAGGCTACAACCGAACGAAAGATAGAACTACCACTAATCATTTCGTCCTCCAAAAGTTCCACGCGGAGCGGGACGTCTAACCCAGATGACTGGACCTCTTTTATTCCGTGCCGACATGACCGAGACCTTGCCCTCGCTGCGCACCCAATCAACCTCAACCGCTGAAGGGAGGTCGCGATCAATAATTTTTGGGGTCTCATACTTTACAAGTTGATTACCCTCTCCGCCTACTGAAGCTAAATTACCAGAGGATCGAAGAGAAGAGGTACTGCTAAATACTACGAACAAAGTCGCTAGCGCTAAAGCACCAGCTGAAATACCCCAGGCCGGTCGTGCTAATATCATCGACCAAAACGGAACGCGCTCCTCTGTCACTGTCCCTCTTTTTCCAAGAAAGAGCTCTGCACGCTCCTCCTGCTCTATTCTGTTTGAAATACGGGTCCAGAGATCCACCTTTACCTTATCCATACTAAACTCCTCTCTGCTGTGCTTAGATAAACTCTTTAGACCATCAAGAAATGCTTGCGCCTCCTGCTTAGTCCTAACCTGGTGCTTAGCCCAAATGCGCTCGAAAAAATTACTCTCTCCATCATAATACTTCTGTAAAATCCGTGCCTGCATCTCTGATATCTGAGTCTTTCTCATATATTCACCTTATTCCATAACAGCATTAAAGGACAACCCTGGCTCCTGGGCTTTGCCATCTTCTTTGCTGCCTAAAAGCCTAGTTAAAATTCTCTTCAGATTCTGCCGCGCATAAAAGAGCCGACTCATAACAGTTCCGCGTGAGATACCTATACTTTTCGCAATATCTTCATAGCTTAATCCGTCCACTTCGCGGAGCAGGATTACAGCTCTGTGCTCCTCCCCTATTTCAGCAAGCGCTGTTTTGAAAAAAGACTCTCGCTCTCGGCGTAATAGATCTCTCTGTGGATCTCCCTCCGCTTTTAGATTCAGCACAGCCTCATCCAATACCTGTGTTCTCTCACGATCAAGGCGGCGCTTAAAATCAAGGGACATATTGTAAGCTATTCTATAAAGCCAGGTATAAAAACTAGATTCGCCTTTAAAACTTCGTAAAGCTAAGTAGGCTTTAACAAAGGACTCCTGCACAATATCCTCCGCATCTTCACGTGATCCAAGCAAGGCATAGGCTAAACTAAATAGTCTGGACTGGTAGCGCTCAACCAAGAAGCGAAAAGCTTCACGATCGCCGTTGCTGGCTTTGGCGATTAGATCCTTTTCTTCCTTAAGTTCGTTTGAGCTCATATATCGATTAAATTAATCCTGGGACCGCGGGCATCCTGCCCGCAAACGAATTTAATGGCACTGCGTTGCGGGCTGGAAGTCCGCGGTCCCAGTGATTCGATGCCATCACTTTCATCCCTGCGCTTCCGTCCAGCTCCTGCCAAATCCAAGATCCACCTTGAGCGGCACCGAAAAATCCGCCACTGCCTCCATCTCCTCCTGGATTATCTTAATTGCTCTATCTTTTAATGCTTCAGCTGTTTCAAAGACAAGCTCATCATGAATTTGGAGAATCAGGTCTATCTTCAACCCTTCTTTTCGTATGCGCTGATCCACCTTCACCATGGCAAGCTTAATGATATCAGCTGCACTACCCTGAATCGGCGCATTGATAGCAGCTCGCAGAACAAAACCGCGGTCTCTTCCGCTGCTGTCAATCTCTGTTATATTACGGCGCCTGCCGAAAATTGTGGTTACATACCCCTGTTCAGTAATATTGCGCTCCAGGGTTGCAAAAAACTGCTTCACGCGTGGATAACGTGCAAAGTAACCTTCAATGTAAGCATTCGCTACCTGCACCGGAATGCCAAGCTCACGTGCTAATCTAAAGCCGCTCATCCCATAGATCACACCAAAATTTATTGTTTTTCCCATGCGCCGCGCTTCGTCCGAGAGTTCCTGCGTAGCAGGAATTGAGAGTATCTCCCGTGCTGTTTTGGCATGGATATCCTCGCCGCGCGCAAAAGCAGCTTTAAGGTTTTCATCAGCACTCATATGCGCCAAAAGTCTAAGCTCAATCTGGGAGTAATCAGCAGAGATAAGAATATTTCCTGGCTCGGCAATAAATGCTCCTCTAATTCTGCGTCCTTCCGTTGTCTTAATCGGTATATTCTGTAGATTGGGATCTGAGCTTGAAAGCCTCCCTGTCCCGGTTAAGGCCTGATTAAAGTGTGCATGCAATCGGCCGCTACGAGTCGAAACAGCTTCTGCTAAGACATCAAGATAGGTGCTCTTTAATTTATACAAGAGACGGTAGCGCAATATCCCTGCCGGTAAGGGATGAAGCGGCGCAAGTTTTTCTAACACCGAAGAGTCAGTTGAGATCCCTGTTTTAGTACGCTTAAGCCCCTGTGTTGATAGATTTAATTTGTCAAAAAGGATGGTGGCTAACTGCTTAGGGGAGTTAAGATTAAATTCCTCTCCTGCTATATCATAAAGCTCAATCTCTATCTTTTTAAGCTCTGCCTCAAACTCCTCACTTAACTTCTTTAACAGGACTGTATCAAGTTTCACCCCGATTCTTTCCATACGGGAAAGTATTGGGATGAGCGGCATCTCGATGGAGCTTAATACATTTAGTAACCCACGCTCTTCGATGAGTGGACGGAGCTTTTGCTCTAGTACCCAGGCCAGATGCGCATCTTCACAACAATACCGTGTAGCTGCATCGATCTCTACCTCTGAAAAATTGGCCCGTCCTTTTACTACTTCATCATACTCTATGACACCAACCCCTAAATAATCACGTGCTAAAACTGTAAGGTTATGTGAGCCGCGCTCTGAGTTTAAAAGATAAGAGGCGATCATAGTGTCAAAACAGATGCCTAAAATCTCAACGCCGTGCTCTGCTAAGATACCGTAGTCGTACTTAAGATTCTGCGCTGTTTTTCTAATCTCTGGTTTCTGGAAGAAGGGCTTAAGGCCTGAGATTAGGCGCGCTAGCTCAACCTGTTTTTTCTCACTATTTTGATGTCCGACCGGTATATAAAAAGCCTCTGAATTGGAGAAACAGATCCCTACTCCAACGATCTTGGCCTGCTTAATATCTAATGATGTGGTCTCAGTATCAAATGCGAAATGGGACTGCTTTGATAATACCTTTATGAACTCATCAAAACCATCATCATAAACAGTTTGATAATCAACAGCTCCAAGAACGTCCTCCCTATTTTTAGGGACAGCTAAATTTAGTTCACGCAGCAGTGAATCAAATTCAAACCGCTCACAAAGCTCGTAAAGCTCGGCAGAGTTAGGCTCATTTCTTAAGAGCGCATCGAATAAATCTTTTGAGGTAAGTAATGAGATCTCCACCTTGCCATCTCCAACCTGAAGCTCCACTGGGGAGTCAGTATCAATTTCAACCAACTTTCTACTTAGACGAACAAGATCCCGATTTAATTCAATACTCTGTGCAATTTTTTTCCTGCTTCTAATGCTCTGATCCTGCTCAATTATTTGGCTAGATTTAAGTATCGACTCAAGATCTCCAAATTTTTCAATAAGTTGCAACGCCGTCTTAGGACCACACCCATCCAATCCGGGTATGTTATCGGAACTATCACCGGTCAGTGCCAGGAAGTCGATCACCCGATCAGGTAGGACCCCAAACTTTTCTTTAACCTCTGCCGGTCCGTAAGACTTATCCTTCATGCCATCAAAGATCGAGACATTTTCATTCACAAGCTGCATCAGATCTTTATCACCGCTTACTATTACAACTTCAGCTTCATCCTGGAGCCTTCTTGCAATCGTTCCAATCACATCATCAGCTTCAAAACCGGGTAGCTCAACAATCTGTATCCCAAGCGCTGAAGAGATCTCTCGAAAGAAAGGCATCTGCTTTTTTAGTTCCTCAGGGCATTCGGCTCGATTAGCTTTATATTCCTTGTACATGTCGTTTCGAAAAGTCTCGCGCCCACTATCAAATGCGATTACTACATGTCTTGAGTCAGCCTGCTTAAGGAGCTTGACCAACATTTTAGTAAATCCAAATAGCGCGTTAGTCGGGAAGTTATTCTTATTGGTTAGAGGTGCGACTGCATAAAATGCTCTAAAAATATAGCCGGAACCATCGACAATATAGGCTTTGTTGGACATAGAAGTACCGATCCTTTTGAATGGAAAGGTTACAATAGTGTCTTAGAATATGCAAAAATATTAGGGCTAGTGCTTCGCCAAATAAGTTTTTTCACGTATAGCGCGCAGCGTTGCCCCAGATTGGCACGCCTCGGAAGGAGGAAATCCGCAGCAATACTGGAGTATTGCGAGGATTTTCCGACTGAGAAGCGTGACAAGGTGGGGCAACGATGTGATGCTAGACGTGAAAAAACTTATTTGGAGGAGCACTAGGCTAGAGATCGATCCCGAGTGTCTTACTAAGCTTCGCTCTGAATTTGGATTTTAGCTCAGGTGTGAATGGCGCGGGCTTTAACTCTTTAGCTAGTTGAACGACTAGATCGTAGGACTCCACAAACTCCTGACAGCGCGGGCATGCTTTACGATGACTATCAACCATCTCACGAAAATCATTCGGAAGATCCCCGTCAACATAATCCCCATACACGGCCTGTAGCTCTTCACAGCCGAATCCATCAAAAATCTTGGTTACTAAATTTAGCTTTGTCATACCGGTTTTCCTAATTTGTTTTAATCATAAACAGTGTTTAAACTAACAGTACAACCGGACATAACCTTAATAGAGTGTCGAAAAAATGACATACTCTACACCGTATAAGATTCTTTGGAGGCAAAAACGATACAATTTTTTTACAATTTTTTTATTTATAATGAAATCAATGGGTTGGAAGGTGATTTATAATGGCTCATAAAAAGTGGGGGCAATCTCCTCGTCACAGTCCACGCCCCGTTGACTAGGGCTAGGGCAAAGAATTCAGACGAAGACAAGGACAAAGACGAGGACTAGGACAAAGAGAATACCCACACTTAATGAGTAGCTACGTGATTTGTAATGGCTCATAACCGCAAGCAGTGGTTAGTTTACTCTTAAGTATATTACCTTAGTCAGGGCTGATTTAAGCCACAAACTTATAACCAACGCCATGAACTGTTAAGATATGACGTGGATCATCGACGTCGTTCTCAATCTTGGCGCGCAGCTTAGCTATATGGTTATCAACTGTCCTAGTGCTTGGATAATTCGTATAGCCCCATACCTCGTCTAGTAGCTCATCACGTGAAACAACATTCCCCTGCTTAGCAACAAGATAACGCAGCAGCCGGTATTCACGCGCTGAGAGCTCTAACGGGTTTGCATTACGTTCAGCTCTATAGGCTTTAAAATCAATACAGACATCATCGAAAGAGATCGTATCAACCTGATAGGTAGACTCCATGCGACGCAATAAGGCTCGCACTCTAGCCAACAACTCCTTCATTCCAAAAGGTTTTGCAAGATAATCATCAGCTCCAAGCTCAAGCCCCAGCACCTTATCAACCTCCTGGTTTCTAGTAGTAAGAAGAATAAGAGGTGTTGAAATTCCGGAGTGCCGAATCTCTTTACATGCCTGCAGCCCATCCATAATCGGCATCATTACATCCATGATGGCTAGGTCCGGCTTTTTCTCGCGGAGTAAATAAACCCCTGCCTGCCCATCCTCAGCTTCAAGTACTTTAAAGCCCTCTAGCTCAAGGTTAAGTTTAAGACTGGAACGAACCCCCTCATCATCTTCTATTACCGCTATAGTATAGACATGAGCTTCCTTAACGTCTGTCTTCATCCTTAAATCCTTTTAAAAAATGGCACATTAAGTTGGAATTACTCGCAACTAGCTGCATTATGCAGGGCAGCCCTATTATAACAAATTGAGGGAGTTAAAACATACATTTTTAGGGGTGGAGCTTGCGTTACATCAAAAAAATATGTATTCTTACCCTCTTATTTTTTAAGATTATTTAAATTTCTTAGTTACATTAGGTAGTTATGGCCGAAGAAAAAGATATCTGTGTATTCGAGGTTAGCGGAAAGCAGTTCACGGCTGCTCTTGGTGAGCAGGTACTAGTAGACAAGCTTGAATCTAAAGCAGGGGAGTCTATATCAATAGACAAAGTTCTGTTAATTCACCAGGTTGGTCAGACCGCAGTTATTGGAGCCCCATACATTAGTGGTGCCAAGGTAGCTGCAAAGGTGTTGGCAACAACAAAACAGAAAAAAGTAATAGCTTTTAAGAAACGTATTAAGACAGGATTTCAAAAGAAGATCGGACACCGTCAGCAGATGACAACACTTCTGATTGAGTCGATCACACAATAATTCGTTTTTCAAGGATCTAACATGGCACATAAAAAAGCTGGTGGAAGCTCAACTAACGGTCGTGATAGTCAGGGACAACGGCTTGGCATTAAACGTTTCGGAGGCCAGGTTGTAAAAGCTGGAAATATCCTAGTTCGTCAACGCGGCAACACCTACTACCCAGGACTAAACGTAGGTTGCGGACGTGACTTTACTCTTTTTGCTCTAAAAGACGGCAGGGTCAAATTCTCACAGGGCCGCAGACAGCTAGTTAGTATCGAGCCTATTATTAGCGCCTAAGTTATTTCTGTCGGACTGGGACCGCGTACATCTTGTCCGCAAACGAATTAGCTATCACAGAGTTGTGAGCTAGAAGTCGCGCTCCCAGTAAGGAGAATCTCCCCACCTAAAATTGCCCTCAGTATCGTATGTTAAGCAACTCCAATATGATAAGATCTCCCAATATCTAAACCAGGCTAAATAAATGAAGTTTCTAGATGAAGCAACAATTGAGGTAAAATCCGGCCATGGTGGATCCGGCGCTAGACATTGGCGCAGGGAGAAATTTGTCCCGATGGGTGGCCCAGATGGCGGTGATGGCGGCAAAGGCGGCGATGTTGTACTGATCGCAAGCCGTAACAAACACACCCTTCTTGATTTTCAATTCAATCCTATCTGGAAAGCTGCGGATGGTGAGCCTGGGATGGGAAGAAATAAGGCTGGCAGAGACGGAGCAGATCTTGAGATCTATCTTCCGGTTGGCACTCAGATCTATGCCGATGGGACTGATGAGCTACTTATAGACCTAGCTGAGGATGGTCGGCGGTATATCTTGGCAAAAGGTGGACGTGGAGGTCGTGGCAACGCATTTTTTAAATCTCCAACTAACCGTGCCCCTGAGCACTATCAGCCCGGAGAGGAGGGCCAATCTGGCTTTTTTAAATTATCACTTAAGCTTGTTGCCGATGTCGGCTTAATCGGCTTTCCTAACGCGGGCAAATCTACCCTTATCTCCCGCATCTCCAAGGCACGTCCAAAAATCGCGGACTACCCTTTTACAACTTTAACCCCAAACCTAGGTGTTGCGGCTGCAAAGGGCGGACGAAATTTCGTTGTTGCTGATATTCCAGGTCTCATACCTGGAGCTTCTGAAGGTAAAGGGCTTGGAATAAAATTCCTTAAGCATGTCGAACGCACAAAGGTTTTAGTGCACCTAATCGATCCGAATCAATTGGATGAGGATGGAAAACCGATTACTCCACTCCAGTCTTTCAAAGCAATTAATGATGAATTAAAGGGATTTTCAGAGGAGTTAGGAGAACGACCACAACTAGTTGTATTAACAAAACTTGATACTATTACAGATACTGATAGGAAACTCCTTGATAAAACTACCAAGCAATTTAAAAAAATGGGTTGTGATTGCCTATCTATTTCAAGTGCCAGCGGAGAAGGAATTGATGAATTAGTCGAGAAGCTGGCTAGCCTAGTCCATCCAGCTGCTCACGAGATAGCTGCATAGTGGATTAATTCTTTACGCCGCTGCCTCTGGCTCAAAAAGACTCTCCAGTGCCAAGACCCTATGCGTCTTAAAAAAGGTCGAACGCTCCTTGAGCTCAGCAAGGCTAGCTTTTAGATTTCTTACAACAAAGATAGGATCGTAACCGAAGCCTCCCCTGCCCTGAGGCGCATGTGCAATCTCACCATCAATCTGCCCTTCGGCTATAACAAATTCATCCTTACTTAGCTTAAGGTATAATAAACAGTAAAAATGTGCGCTACGATCAGTATGAGGGGCCAGCTCTTTTAACAGCTTCTCTATATTACGAGCAGCATTACTTGGCTCACCAGCATAACGGGCAGAAATAAGGCCGGGCGCACCCGCTAGTGCCTTCACCTCCAGGCCGGTATCATCTGCTAGGGATGGCATACCACTCCACTGAAAGAAGGCGTCGGCTTTTAGTTTTGCATTCTCTTCATAGGTGGCGCCGTTCTCCTCAACTATCGGCGGCGGTCCTGGCTGCTCACTTAAGCCAAAGCTTTTATAATCGGTGAGTACCTCACCCGGAGAGATAACAGAAATTCCAAAAGATCGTGCAACTTCTCGCACCTCTTTTAGTTTACCTAAATTTGTTGAGGCAAATAGCAGTATTTTTGGAACTTGAAGCGGCTTGTCCATTAAGGGTATAGTCTAGCACAATTATAGCAAGTGACAGAATACCGTAGTGTTATTCTGTCACTTGCTATAGCCTGGCCATGCATGGCCAGGACGAGCCGTAGGC
>CAZKXU010000038.1:0-29513 GCA_964556665.1 uncultured Bdellovibrionales bacterium
GGCAACGCTGCGCGCTATACGTGAAAAAACTTATTTGGCGAAGCACTAGTTATTATTAGATACTATATAAATACAGTTATGACTAATTGTCCTTACATAGAATTAGATCTCCTCCGAAAACACCTGGTCCGCCAGAAGATTTATAGTCTTTCCAATATCCTCTCCTTTAACTGTGACCTTCTTACCACTGCGTTTAGAATCGAAGAGGAAACGGTGCTTTCCCTCTGTGAACTCATAGTCGAGAGTGGTTTGAATTAGTTTTTCAGTCTGCACTAAGAAGGGCGTGCCTTCAAAATCTTTTTTAAAATTGACGGCACTACCGATTAGGTTTACTGGAAGTTTAAAGCCATAATTTCGCACTTCGGCCGGAGCTAGTACGAAAACATCATCAATGATGCTGTTATACTGCTCAGTTCCAGGCTCAAGTAAGGAAAGTTTTAAAAGCTGAAGATGCACCAACAGAAGATCATCATATTTTGGACGTAACGAGCTTACAGTGTTATCTAGAAGCTTGACACCTTGGCTCTTTTTCCATCCCTTAATCATATTTTCCGCCATGTAGGCCTGGTAAAATATATTTGCTACTTGACGCCCATCATGCTCTTTTTCTAGATCTATTCTTTTATTTAGAATGGTTGTCGGTATGTCAGCTAGCAGCTCTCCAAAAGTTGGATACTCAATCATACTATCGGTGTTTCTTATGTATAGATCCTCAAGGGAGGAGAGGTCGTCAATTAGTACTCCGCGTGCGCGTCTTTTAAGCCACCAGGCTCGCAACTCATTTGATGTTCTTCTCCATAAGTTATCTATATAATCAAAAAAGCCATCTGTTTTACGAAGTGCAATGATGTTGCTCTCTCTATGCAGAGCCTGTGCTAGTGAGATTAGTGTTGCTGACTCAAGATCTTCGACGCTTGTTCCGATCTTGCCGAACCACTGCCTATTCTCGATCGCCATGTTGAGATGTTTCAATGCGTCTTCTATATGGCCAGTATGGAGAGCGATACGACCACGCGCCATATGTACAAGCGCACGGTGCTCCTCTCCATTTCGTAGCGGATACTGCGCTATGCAAGAATCAAAGTTGTCCATCGTTTTCTTAGCTTTTTCAAACTTAAGCTGTTCTATATAGAGTAATGAAAGGTTCAGCGCAGGCAGTACATGCTCACATCCATCCGGCAAACTTGTAGCCTTAAGCCAGTTATTCTCCGCTTGGTCCTCTTTAAAAATCTCTTTATAGACTTCGCCTGAATTATTTAATGGCGTAGCTGGCTGCCCAAGTTCTCCTAACGACATTTCATAACGGATCGCCTCTTTAAAGACATTTAGGGAGGCTTCGCGATCATTGTGCATAGAGAGTAAGATCCCAAGCATGTTTAAGGTTCGGCCAGGCTCAGCTCCGGCAAGCGCACCAAGTTTTGCAACCTTAATCGCATCCTCAACCTTACCAAGTTTCATTAATACCCAGGCACGCGTGCCAGGATACCATTCTCCGTAGTATCCCTGCGCTGTGAAATTATCTAGCTCCTGCAGTGCACCTTCGTAATCATCGAGGTTGAGTCTGATCTGAGATATCAGATAGAGAATCTGGGCGTGTTCGCGTTTTAGCTGCTCATCGGGGTAGGGAGGGGCTCCATTTATTTTTTCAAAGAGCGCCTGTGCTTGTTTAATATATTTTAAGGAGAGCCTAAAGTGGCCAACATGCACCAGGTAGTAGCCAGCCAGCATGGTGTGAGCCTGGTACATCTGAGGATCTTTCTGTAATGCCTTCAATAACTTTGTGCGCGCATCAAGTAGTCTTTCCTGCGACATTAAGATTGTGGCATCAAGCAGCAAATCCTGCGGGGTTTTATTCTCATCCGGTTCGTCAACTGAGGAGAGACCAAAATCAAACGGATCGAAAGGATCTTTTACTTCGGCGCAGGCGTGAATGTAAGAGCTAGGAAATATAGGGAATAGTAATTCACCACAGAGGACACAGAGGACACAGAGAATGATGGAGTAAAATCTCCCCTCTCCGTGACCTCTGTGCTCTCGGTGGTGAATTATCTCTTTGACTACCACCTTGCCCCACTTAAAACGAAAAATGCCGATGCAGGATTCAATCTTGCCAAAAGCTTCCTAGCAAACTTTAATCTTCCTAGTGCCTCGAAATCCCTTCTTCTGATTCCCGATACCTCATCACTTTTAAGTGTATCCATAGATGCTCTGCTGTAATTAGAACGTAAAATAAGCTCAGTAATTAATAGTGATTCTATACCCAGCTCCTGATAAAGCCTATTCTTAAATTCAGCTCTGGTCTCGCCAAACTTTCGTCTAAAGCCTGAATCATATAGCCAGGATAAAAGTGCTCGATAGGAACGTGTGAGCTTTGTTTCAGGACTACTTGGCAGCAGCCATCCAAAACGTAGGAATATTTTAATAAATAAAAGAAATAAGAACCCTATCGTGACGCAAAGTAAGAGTTCTTTTGTGGATGGAATATATAAGTGGCTCGTATCGTCAAAGCTTTTCTCGTTTTTTGTAATATCTTTAGGTAGGATCTCCTCACCAGGATCGAGCATCCCCATTAGTTCCTCAAGGACCTTCATATCAACGGGCGTTACGGCATGGCTCTCGACCTGCTCAGGTTTAGTATCAAACGGAACCCAGCCATAACCATTAAGGTAGGCCTCTGCCCAGGCATGTCGATCACTCATTCTTAATAAGATGTGTCCATCTTTAGCCTGACTTAGATCGGTAAGATACCCTGTTCCGATACGCGCTGGTATCCCAAGAGCGCGTAACATATAAACAGTCGCATGCGAGAAATGCACACAGTAGCCACGTTTATCTCCGAATAGAAACGGTGCTACCGGATCCTCGTTTTCCTTTACCTCGTGTCCAGGTGAGAGGGTATATATAGAGGTTTTATTCAGATACTCAATGAGTCCGTGGATCTTCTCGACAGGTGTATTTAAATCATCCGTAATCCTCTTCGCCAATTCACGGTAGCGTGGATCTGGATGTTCGATCAGATAGTGCTTATTAATATCTTCGCTCCAGCGTTTATCGCCGACAGCTGTGTCCTTAATCTTTTCAGGATCAACGGAGAATGCTGGAGCCATTGAGTACGCTCTATAAGTTGCCTTAAAGCGAGAGGGATTTGGGTTTTTGAGTTGACGTATATTGATCGGATAATCCACGGCGAATACGTTTTTATGTTCGGCTAGAAGATAGATTGACTGCACAAGCGGAGTGCGTTCCGTAAGCTCGACATCTTCAGCAGCAGTGTAGGGTTCGTTTGGATCGGTAAAAGTAACGTCCTGATCGTAGATACGGCTTGCTATAGCAAGCTCCCGTCCGTTGAATTCGGAGAGCGCAGTTTCGCGGATGTACAGCATGGGAGAGAAAGGATTATCAGGGTAGTCTCCCTCAAAGCGAACTAAGGCTGAGGGCTGGTCGTTGCTGCCAAGTGCGGAATGAAATCCAAGTGGGCTAATACCCTCCTCACGCGCCTGGCCTACACCATTTGCAACGCGGGTCACCGATAATGTCTGATAGTGATCGAATATCTGTAAGGCTATAAGATAAATTGTAATACCGACTGCAAGGCCTAGTATAAGGGCTCTGACTGTATCGAGCTTGCCGCGACCGACGGCACTCACGCTACGCTCAGGAAAAGGCCAAGGCCGCGTAGGGAGGGTGGCTAATACAGTGTAGGAGGCAAGTGCAAGCACAAGCGTGACCCCGATCATAACAAAGGCACCAATTTGCGAGATGCCAACTGCCCATGAGAGATCATCGATAATCGAGGGGCGGTTTAGTTGAAAGGCGCGGTGAGGGGAGAGAAGTAATACTACGCTAAAGGTTATAAGAATAAGTTCAAAAGTTAAAAACCAGATCTTTCTCCAGAATGCCCAGGAGGAGAAAAGCCCCAGGTAGAAAAAGATGAGGATGGTATTAAGATGCTGCTCCAGTGCGTAAAAGAAAAGTATTCCGCGTGCCTCTGAAGTCGGAGCAAGTGCTAGCGGTATAAATAAAAGCTTTAATATAAGGAATAATCCTATTGCCAAAGCAATTAGGGCCAGATCTTTTAACTTACTAAAGGCCAATAAAGTGCCCAACACTATGCCAAGAGAGGCACCAAGTGAGAGCATGCTAAGTGCAGTTCCGAACTGCATAAAACGATCGGCAATTATTATAAACAGTGTAAAGAAAAAGGCTCGCAATAAGGTTATAAGACTAAGAGTTGTACGGGCGGATTGTGCGGCAGAGTTATTTTGTGTGTAAGCTGTCATATATATACTACCGTACGACCTCCCATCCATGTGTAGTACAGTTGGATAGGAACTGCGGGTAATAAACAGGACTACTTACGGGCATCTTCTCTTCAACCACAAAATGTCTGCGCAGCCTGTTGTTATGCCTATCTGCATTAGCTACTAAGCGCATGGCATTATCCTCCTCGGCAATAAAAATAATCGGTTTTATACCTTGGTTTTCAAGGTGTGAGCAAATTCCTGTTAGCAGTGAATACTCATCTTGGTCGGAGAATCTAAGCGCTGATATAAATAACAGTACGTTATCAATGCGTGCTCCATTTATCTCTGTGTTAACGGTATTAATTAAATTATCCAACTCCTGCTGTATAGAAATTGCAGTGGATTCAAAACTATCCCAAACTGAGTTAATCAGGAGATCCTTTGCAGCAGCTGCGCTGCGTGCAATTTCCCGTTGCCCCTGTCCCTCGCAGCCGAAGTAGATCTGAATCTCGAGGTCCTCAAGTTTGCGAAGGTAAGCAATTGCGCTCCCGGCTGCTGTATCATCACTGGCGCGCGCTAAGCCAAAGGCTAATACCTGTCCCTCCGGTGTAATCGAGGGCTCCGCATGCCGGGAAATTAGCTCTCCGGAGCGCGCAAAGATCTTCCACACTATTTTTTTCATTCCATCTGCAGGATTATAGGGCTTAAGATCAAACGGATCCCCCTCACGTCTGTTAGTATCCATGACCTGATCTCCGCTTCTAAAGCATGAGCTAAAGATCGGAAAGGAGTGACGATCGTATGCTGGAGGAGCAGCTTTAAAAATTATTCCAGCCTCATTAATATCAGCATTCCACTTAAAGGCTGTGAGCCCAAAGCGGTCAGCTAATGTAAACTTAATTTCAATAACTTTCCATTGACCACGATGTGGAAAGGTTAGCTCAAGCGGCACAGCACGCACCTCATCGCTGCTGCCGGTAAAGGCAATAGCTGGAAGCTCTGGGTAGTCAGAGGCAAATTTAAATTTGACAGTTAAGATATAGAATGGCAGCAAACGCAGCAGTTCTAATTTGGCTATGATGGTAGACTTAGTGAGAGCGATATGCTCATCTCGAGTCGGTACGAGTGTGAGTCGGCTGCGAGCTTTAATTTTAAGTGCTGCAATAAAGGTCAGGCAGGCAAAGCCCAAAAAGAGTGTCAGAGCAGTATATGAAAAAACAGTTGCTACAATATCCTGCTCACGTACCGGACCTAATAAGAAGTAGGTAGAGAGTAAGAGAAGTAGTGCACTGCGAAAGGTTAGAATTTGCATCGGATTTGAGCTTTAGAATACCATAGTAAATGGAGATTAAAAAGTTAGCTCGTTGAGATGCCCTTGTCCTATCACGTTCTTTTAAATTGGCATAACGTATAGAATTAATTGGTCAAGAAAGTAGCCGGCAACAGGTAACAGATAACTGATTCAGAAATCAGATCTCTGTTATCTGTTGTCGGCTACTTACTTAGTCCAACTAAATTATATAAGCCCAGCTTGTTCCTTGCCGAGCTCAGATATTATACTAAAATCTGTGGTAAATAATGAATCACTGTCTAAATTGACTATACATATAGCCCAGAAAAGTTATGAACTTCCTCTAGGTCGAATCTTGGGAGTTGTAGCAGACTCCAGCGGTATTTCATTGCGGCATCTAATTTTACCACTTTATCGGGAATCTCAGCGACAATTTCTCTCATTATCAAGAGGATTCGATCTTGCAGCAGAAGAATCTCTATCTATTGATGGCTTGCGCTATGTTTATAAGCTCGCAGTCGAAAACAGTGGATTCAAAGGGGATCTACTTTCAGTATTAAATTTGCGCTCAAGATTATTTGAAATTTTTCAAGCAGTTGGTACCCCTTACTGTCGAAAATGTAAGCGTTATGCAGATAAAGCTTCATTACAGCAGTTTCTTCAAGCTGTTAATGCCGACGCAACTGTGATGCTAGCCATTAATTTAATGAGAGGCTGCGATAGCAGCAGCATTAGCTTGAGTGAGTTCATGGAGATGTTGGAGGTAAGACGTATAATAATAGATGGGAAACTTTATTTGAAGGATGATTTAGGAGCATTTCAGGATCTACTGAGTGAGTCACTATTTTCTCTCCCGAAGTTTGTAAAGCAGGCAGCTCTGGTAGTGGAGAGTATTACCGTTAAGGATCTCGTAACTGCTGAGGCGCTGATTTCAAACTCACTAAAGCCTTATCTGAATTCATATGACATCTTAGGTTTTGTTAGTGCTAAGGATCGCGATTTAGGAGCAGGGGTGGAGATCTATCAAGGTTCTCGCTGCCCTCAGTGTAGGATACAGATAGGTGCTGTAGCTACAGAGTTGGAAAGGTTTGATTTTTTTATAGGGGAACTTTCATACTCTGGCATACAGCAAATTACATTGGGGGCTCTTAGTTCATGGCTTTCTAAGCTAGATAATAATCTTCATCCCTATATAGCAGAGATTCAAGCAGCGCTTACGGCATTAACGCGCATAGGACTTGGAGATATTAGAATTGACTTCGATTCTTCCTACCTTTCCAGTGGAGAGGCTATTAAGCTTGAATTGGCAATGTTAGCACAGCTTGGCATCTGTGATGTGATTCTAATAGTTGACCGACTACTTTCGATCTTTAATGAAGCAGATCTAGATCAGGTCTTTTACCTGTTAACAGCAATTGTAAACAATAACAACACAGTCTTGATTCATAGTGCAGAGGAAGCAGTTCTCGATCGTACGCACAACCGCTACGAATTTGGTGCTGCAGAAAATCATTCCTACGTTAATGATGAGTCGCAGCCTAAAAAGAATAAGATTGCTAGATCTATAGAGCAGAAGCTTCTTACCATTTCCGGTATCAAGGACCTGCCATTTCATGATTTTTCAGTCTCTTTTCCGGCTGTAGGTATTACTAATCTGCGTGGAAGAAGCGGTTCAGGGAAAACTAGATTAGTTAGAGATCTCTTGCCACAAGCTTTATCAGCACGGTATGGAGTTAAGACCATTTGTTTAGAGGCTAGTTCTCATAATTTAAAGAAGGGTAACACATTAGCGCAAGCCTCAGAGCTATATCCTTTGATAGTTGAACTCTTTGTTTCTACCTATGAGGCTCGTCTGCATGGACTTACAAAGGAGGCATTTTCTTTGTCACAGAGTAATTTTCTTTGTAAATACTGTGGCGGTCAAGGATTGCAGTTAGTAGAGGAGTTCTCAATTACCTTAGCCGATAGATGTGACTATTGTCAGGGAGATCGCTTCGCAGAGAGTCTTCTCAAGATACGTCTATGGGATATGAATATAATGCAGGTTTTAAAACTAACGGTAGCTGAGAGTCTTTCAATTTTCGTGCATGAAGAAGCGATTTATCATAAATTGCAGCGGCTTTCTTCACTAGGATTAGCACAACTCCAACTTATAGAGCCTATTCTGGATCCACAGATCGATAGCAGGATTAAGCTGGCGCGCAGCAGAAACTTAAAAGCAGGCTCTATACTTTTAATAGACGATCTTTTTTCGGCGATGAATTTAGTCGAAAGGATGCAAGTACTTACTTTTATTAAAGCTGAGGTCTCGCAGAATGGGGCAGCTATAATAGCAGGCAACTACCATGAGTTTAAAGAGTGTTCTGATTATGTTATATCTTTACCATGAAGCCTAAATTATTAAAGCCTGATTTTCGCGAAAGATTGTACCGGCGCCGTTATCTTGTTCCGAATGCAGTTACCCTTGGAAATATGTTTTGTGGTTTTTTGGCTATTATTTATGCCACCTCTGGTCGTTTCGAGAAGGCAGCTTTGGCCATCGGTATTGCGATTCTTTTGGATGGGCTAGACGGAAGAGTAGCGCGTAAACTAAACGCTACCTCAAAGTTTGGCGTAGAGTTTGATTCCTTCTCAGATCTTGTCTCTTTCGGAGTAGCACCAGCGATTCTTATTTATAACTGGTGCTTTAAAATAAGAGCAGATGAGTTTGGTGTAATTGTAACATTTGTATATGCCCTCTGTGCGGCGAGTCGCTTGGCGCGATTTAATATCACGGAGCCTACTCTTAAGAATTTTACAGGATTGCCTACGCCTGGTGCAGCTGCAGTTATTGGCGCGCTGGTAAATTTTGCACCGATTGTAGAACCAACCATTAGTATAATTGCTCTGGGTACAGTAAATATGCTCTTTCTATCATATGTTATGGTTTCCAATATCCCGTATTTTAGCGTCAAGGAGCTTAAGATTCGTGGTATACGGCCGGTGGTGCGGCTAGCTCTTGGAGCAGTGATTGCGCTGATCTGGTATAATAGTGGCATTGGTCTCTTGGTGCTGGCGACAGGCTATGCCTTTAGCGGTCCGGCAGTAAAGCTAAGACAGGATCTTATTAGTAAGAGAGAAGGGATTAGGGTTGCTAATGTGGGGTAGCGCACTCGATCATAAATGAATTCTCCAGTATACATCTCCCTAGTAAAGAAAATCATAATTATTAAGGTGGCCCTTAATCCAAGCCCTGATCCTAATCCTGATAGAACGAAGAATACGGACAAGATCAAAGACTAGGACAAAGGCGAGGATTAGGACGAAGAAAAGAACTAGGATTAAGGGCAATTTCAAAAATGAAGCTTGCCTATAATTGTGGGTAATTATTGATGTTACATTGCACTAGTTGGCTATCCACTCTTGAAGGATAGAAACTATGCCATCCCGTTACGATGCTTATCGATCAACTCTTTCGCTGCAACCTGGCTCTCACAGAGTGCTTTTAGCACCTTGCTGACCCGTGCAACTTCGTGATCGAGTTTCTCCCGAACATTTGGTATCTCGGTAAAGTCCTCCTCTCTGGCAAGACGTGTAAGTTCGTAGGCTCTCTCAAATGCGTTTTTAGCGGCCAAATTGGCTAATACGCCTTTAAGATTATGGCTGACACGGTGTATGCCGTTAAAGTCTTTATCATCTACCGTTTTCTTGAGCTGCATCAGCAGTTCGGCATGTGTACTTAGGAATATCTCGCAAAGTTTAACCATCAGCTCGGCGTTTCCATCCACTCTTTGAATCAGCTCCGGAAGATCGATTACTTCAGTCAGGGTTTTCTCAAAAGATTCCGCCTCTTCCTTTATCTCAGGAGCATGGATTGCCGAGTTACCTGGATTGTCTGAGTGTGTAAAAATTAAGGTATCACGGTTAGTGATTAATTTGTCGAATTTGCGATCGATTCCATCGACACGCTGGAATAGCTCTCGTACCAACTCCATCAATAGCTCCATCCGATCGGCTGGCTTAGCCAATGATGGAAAGGTAGTTTGGTCACCTTTTTGTGGCATGTTAGATTTAGTACCCTTATCAACTACAGGTGCGGCAGCTGGTTCTGCCGGCTTGTTGATTATGAACCCGGCAGTAGGAGGGATAATTTTCTTAATTGCATTAAACAGTAATGTAACATTGATAGGCTTGGTTGTATATTCATCCATGCCAGCATTGAGATATGTTTCACGGTCCCCTTTCATAGCATGCGCTGTGAGGGCGATTATTGGCATGTGGACCCCCATGTTCTTCTCCCGTTCACGGATAATGCCGGTAGCTTCAACACCACCCATCTTAGGCATCTGAATATCCATTAAGATTAAGTCAAAGCGGTCTTGAGGAGCGCGCATATTGTATTTATTCTGGTCAAAGTAATTGCAGGATTCGAGCTCTTTTATTAGTTCAGCGCCGTTGTCTTTCAATACAACTCGGTGACCCTTGTTTGTAAGAATGGTTATGATGAGCTCCTGGTTAACAGGATTGTCCTCGGCTATGAGGAAGCTAAGCCGCTTGTTCTCAAGATCTACACTTGCATTCTCGGCAAGACGTTCTTTAATCTCTTTCTCTATAGCAGCAATTGGAGCGCTGCTCATTCCAAATACGGATCTTACTACTTCAAGTAGCTCCGGTTCCATGACAGGCTTGAGCAGGTATGCGCATACACCAAGCTCTTTGCAGCGCGAAGCAGAGCCCATACGATCGGCAGAGCTAAGCACGATAATTGGAGTTTTGCTGTAGGTTGGCATCTTTCTTAGCTCTTCGATGAACATTAGGCCGTTCATACGAGGCATATCAAAGTCCGAGATAATCATGTCAATACGCTCAGCTCCAGGCTTCCTTCCTTCTTCAAGTACATGTAGGGCTTCATAGGCGCTATCTACACAGATTGGAAACATATTCCAGGCTTTAACGATCTCCTCCATAATCGTGCGGTTGGTCTGATTATCATCCACGATAAGGACGCGCATACCGGTAAGCTTCTGCAGCTCTGCTGGTATGATTGCGACCTGTGGTGTTTTGCTGCATCCTAGCACTGCATTGAAAAAGAATGTGCTTCCCTCTCCTGGTTTGCTGGTTACGCCGAGTTTGCCGCCCATAAGCTCTGCAAGCTGAGTAGATATGGTTAGGCCTAACCCAGTTCCACCGTATTCTCGAGTAGTAGATGTGTCCGCCTGTGAGAATGCCTCAAAGATTGCGTTCAGTCGCTCTGCTGGAATACCGATGCCGGTATCACGTACAGAGAACTTAACATCAAGTTTATTATCCTTATCGGACAGGAGTTCAACATTGACGACAACTTCACCTTTCTCGGTGAATTTACAGGCATTACCTATAAGATTGATTAACACCTGCCTTAAGCGCAGTGGATCGCCTGTAACATGATCCGGAACGTTCGGTGCGACTCTACATAGAAGCTCGATCTGTTTATCGTCAAAGCGAGGAGACATGCTGCGCATGATCTCATTTAAATGCTCCCGTAAATTGAAATCGATGAACTCAACTTCAAGCTTACCGGCCTCAATCTTGGAGAAGTCAAGAATATCGTTAATTATGCCAAGAAGAGAGGTCGCAGATTTTTTAACAATACCGAGATACTTCTTCTGCTGAGGGGTTAATTCTGTCTGCATTGTAAGATCGGTCATACCTATAATACCGTTCATAGGTGTACGGATCTCATGACTCATGTTAGCAAGGAAGTCACTCTTAGCCTGGTTTGCAGCCTCAGCAGCATCCTTCGCTGCCTTCAACGCCAATTCTGCGGCTTTTCGTACGGTGATATCCCGCATGATACCGACAAACATCGAGGCCGTTCCGATATGGAACTCACTGACTGAAATTTCAAGAGGAAAGGTAGATCCATCTTTTTTCTTTCCATGAATATCCGTGTCAATTCCCAGCAATTTTAGAAGAAGGTTTGTATTCTCTTCTGCAGTAGCTTGCTTGTTAGCATCCTCAGGCGCTCTTGGGATAAACTCTGAAACATGTTTGCCTATAAACTCTTCTGAGTTGTAGCCAAAAATCTCGGTAGCAGCTGAGTTGATCGATTCGACTTTGCCGCTAGCTTCAAATGTAATAATGCCATCTGCAGCTGCATTAACAACTGAGCGTATCTTTGCTTCGCTTGCTTTAAGCTGGATCGTGCGCTCTGTAACCTGTTCTTCTAGCGTGTCGCGATGCTTCTTTAACAGCTGATCCTGTGAATGAACCTGCGAAAGCATGTCATTAAAACCAGCAATTAAAGTACCGATCTCATCATTGCTGTCCTTAACAGCTCGCAGTGAGTAATCTTTGTTCGTTGATACTTTCTGCATTACATCAACAAGATGCATAATCGGTTTGGAGATAAGGGCAACTAGGTAGCCTGATATTATGTAAGCTAGAAGTGCAAAAATTACGAGCATCATACCCGCAAGCATTAACTCCGATCTAATACTCTGCTTTAGCCGTTCCAGGTCTGATTTTATATAGACGTGTCCCACCACTTTGCCGTTCAGTGAAATTTCACGGCTCATTTCAAGAAAGCCGGAGCTCCAGCTTTCACCTTTTGGTAGCGGCTGACTTGGCACTGCGTTAGGTTCAGCACGATTGCTGTGATACTCGGCAAAGAGCTCCCTGTTCTCTCCGTACAAAGCTGCTGAGACAATGTGAGGCTCAGCTTTTAAAGCGCTCAAGATCTCTTCGGCTGCAGCTTTATCACCAAAGGCTAAAGCGGCAGAGCTATTTGGTCCTACAACGTCAGAAAGAATTCGTTTCTGATCTGACTCTGATAATTTAAAATTTTTGCTCTCTTTCCAGAGAAACACAATGTTGGAGAGCACCAGCACGAAGCATGTGGTGATCATCATCATCATGGTTAGCTTTCTTTTTATAGGAACGTCTTTAAAATGAGCCATCTGGCTTCCCCCCAGTAAAAATAATCAGTAACGTGCCATCCTTTTTGAGGATCGTAGGCGGTCCGTTGGCACCTTGACTCTCCGTCACTGGTTGGATCGGCACTTTAGAAAAATAAGCTTAGCTGAAAGTTGTTGTCACATTGTTTACATAAATTTTTATTGTAAAAATGCCGTTAGACTATATGTGGGGGGCTTGCATGCCTCGTCGTGTCCTATTAGTGTTTTGAGAACACAGATTTTTATGGCGGATAATTGATTGAATATACTGAATAAATCACCTCCACTAAGGAGGCTTTTTGAGGCTGCTTTGCAGTGCTGCATAGTGGTCAAAAAGAGTATAAATTTTGATTTAATATCTAGAACTATACAGAATAGATCTATTTTACGGGCTGCCTTG
Source organism: uncultured Bdellovibrionales bacterium (assembly GCA_964556665.1). GTDB lineage: Bacteria > Bdellovibrionota_C > UBA2361 > UBA2361 > CAZKXU01 > CAZKXU01. The sequence continues at coordinate 12,850 of CAZKXU010000038.1, forward strand.
AGACTCTGTTCTATTCTTTCTCCTCTCCTAATCTCGCTATATTCTCAATCAGCGTATGCTGGCCTCAAAGAAGAGTATAATTTAAAGGGTGCATTTCTCTATAACATCCTACAGTTTACCCAGTTTCCAAGCGGGGAGTATTCTCCGGAAAAATCAGGCGGAGTAAAGCTCTGTGTCTATGGTGGAAAGGAATCTGACGGAATATTTAAAGCCCTATCCGAGAAAAGTATCGGGACACTTCCGCTTCGGGTCATCTATGACTCGGATGTCTCGATACAAAAATGCCATGTAGTCTTTTTCCTTGCATCAGGAGGAGATTCTTATAAAGCAATACTTCAATCCACTGCAGGTTCAGGTATTTTGACAATCGGAGAGAGCGAAGACTTCTGTGATAACGGAGGAATGGTTAATTTCTTTATGGAAGATAATAAGTTGCGCTTTGAAGTAAGCGTTGAAAAAGCGAAAAACGAGAAAATTGAGCTTAGCTCAAAATTATTACGTTTAGCTAAGATTTATGGGGAGTAATGGTCGCTAGTTATTTTAGTCGCAAGTCGGCTGAATTCACGTCAGAGCCTGTCTTGGTCGTAGATGACGATCTAAGCAACAGGCTTATCATGAAATCGATACTAGAAAAGAAAGGATTTAAAGTTGATGAGTGTAATGATGGCTTTACATGTATCGAATATTGTAAGCATAAAAAGCCTGCGCTAGTTCTACTGGATTGGATGATGACCGGGTTGGATGGCCCTGCAACCTGCAGACAGTTAAGAAAGATATATAGCCGGGAGAAGGTGCCGGTCATAATGGTTACAGCAAAAAATACGAGTGCCGATGTTGCTGTTGGATTGGATGCAGGGGCTAATGATTATATTACTAAGCCTGTCGATCACACAGTACTGCTTGCACGCATCGGATTGCAGCTAGAGTTGTCGCGCACATACGGTGAGGTAAACCGCCAGCGTGAGGAGTTAAATCAGAATTTTAGAATTCTAAATGCTATGGGCGCGGCCCTACCGGAGGCGGTAATAATTCATGACACAAAGGGTAAGCTCATATATTGTAATGAATTAGTTAAATCACTTTGTAACTGGGAGGAACCAAAGAATTTAGAGGATGTTCACTCTAAGATTTTCTCGGGAGCTCTTGCGCTTGCGCATTCTAGTATTCTCGAGAAGATCAGAAAAGATCCGCACATATTGGTTGATGAAGAGGTTGAAGCTAAGCTTGCTAAGTCAAAGTATGTTGAGATTTTCTCGGAACCCTTGCCGATGGGCCTCACGAGCGAACTAAGATTATGGCTCTGGCGCGATGTTACAAAGATTCGTGAGCTTGAGAGATCGAGTGCGCAAAAATCAAAACTTGAAACCATGGCTGTTTTTGCAAATGGCGTCGCGCATAATTTCAATAATTTATTGGGTGGTATCCTAGGTGCCACCGAGCTGCTAGCTAAGCAAAACCGGGAGAATCAGCGCGCCTTAAATCTTATTAAAATGATAGAGGACGGATCGCGTAGAGCCTCGAAGATATCAAAGCGGATGTTGGCGCTAAATAATCAGAATGTTATTGAGTTGGAGGATAAAGGTCCTACTAAAGGCACTTTGCGAGATGTCGTAGCCAAAGTATTTGCTATCAATAAGGATATTTATGGCGATCGTGTAACTCAGATAATAGATTTAGCTGAGGAGAATATCGATCTTGGCATCTCCCCTTCAAGCGTCTTTGAGATTCTAAACAATCTGATTAGTAATGCGTATGACTCCATTAAGGATAAAGGTGAGGTGCGCGTTACGTTTGTTTCTAGCACTGAGCTTAAAAAAGCAGAGATCGTCATTTCCGATACCGGTAAAGGTATGGATAACGAGACGCTTGCCAAGCTATATGAGCCATTTTTCTCTACCAAAAACCTTGATGATAAGAACGGGGTTAGTATGGTCGGAAACGGACTAGGACTATGGAGTGTGTATAATATTCTTAAAACCTGTGGAGGCGATATTCAATTTGAGAGCGAGCCAGGTAAGGGAACTGATGTTATTGTACATCTGCCGTTGAAGTAGGGGGGATTTGTAGACAAGTATAGAGAATTGGTGCTTCAAGCTTTGTGTGAGTATAACCCACAAGTCATAAGAAGGGGGAGTTTCACAGCTTGTTCTTTTCTCAGTTCTAATCCTATTTTCCTAGCCTTTGTCCTCCTCCTTGTTCTTGCCCTTGTCAGTTATCCGTTTTCTTGATTCTAGCCTCAGTCCATCCACCATGCCTACTTAGAACAAACAGTAGTAAGAATTGAAACTATAGATTTTAAAAACGCTTTTGGTTCGTTAACTTTTTCAGCATAGGTTATATCTATAAGTTCTAATACATCGCAGATTGCTGCGCATTCCATAGCAGAACCTCTAGTAATATTATAAGACCTCTTTCGATCTAACAGGTGGCTCTTGCCTGATCCTTCGGCAATATTGAGAGGAATGGATATGGCAGCCCTTTTTAATTGGTCCTTTAATAAAGCGTACCCAGACGGCAGTGTATCTGCAAGAAACAATGCAGATTTAAGAAATCTAATTGATATTTGATATGCTTCAAAGCGCTCATGTCCAAACATATGTTTTCTCCTCTAATACTCTAAAGGTTATAATTATATATTCGTGAGTTTCCTAATATTGTTGGACTAGAACCAAGAAAACGGACAACTGACAAGGGCAAGAACAAGGAGGAGGACGAGGACAAAGGCTAGGAAAATAGGATTAGGAATGGAAAGGGAGAAAGTACAGAACTAAATTTTTCAATTCCTGTGGGTAATAACTACACCCCAGTCTGTACCACCATCGCCCCTGATGAGGTACGGCTTCCTTGGCCTAGTCGAACGGTGAACTGCAGGGTAATTCCTATTGAGGATCGGCTGCCGAAGTAAATATTCCCGCGCAGCATCTTAACTAGCTTTGTGGCATAGGAGAGCTCTAGTGTATTGATCAATTTCTTGCGGGTCCAGGAGTGATTCATCTCTGCAAATGATTCGATTTCCCGAATAGGCTCGTTTCGTACCTGGCCGGCAACGGTATAGTTGATGCTAACCTTAAATATTACTTCTCCGGTATTTTGAACCTCTTCAGTATCAAAAAAGACGGTAATGCTTGAAAGTTCAGAGGTAAAACGAATTATATTCTTAACGAGACCTACAATAATGCGTTGAATTGGAGCTTGATCTCCAAAGAGTGTCGATGACACCTGTGGAGCTACCATAAAGGCTAGCGCCTGTTTCTTGCTGTTGGCAAAGGGTGTCAATTTATCAGAAACATTTTGCATGAGGCTGTTCATTTCAAAATTTTCCTGATGAAGTTCATATTTGCCGCCTTCAATCAGTGTAAAGTCGCGTATCAGCTCTGAGGCATCTGAAAGGTCACTAAGTACTTTATTGACTAGGTTAAAGTATACTTTATGCTCAGGAGCCATCTGATCGCTCAATACCAGAGAGGTTAGTTCAGAAACCGAGCGTGAGGAGTTGCGAGTATGTGTAGATGCCTCCATCAAGAATGTCTCAAGGTCTTTGTTGACGGCACACGCTTTTTCGAACTCAGCTTCGAGGCTATTTTTCGATCTCGATATTTTTGCTACCAAAATTGCTGCAAAAAGTGACCACGAAAGGTACCAGCCATAAACCAAGATCGTATTCTTTTTTAAGCTTTCGATTGGACCAAGAAACTCCTCTTTTTCAAGTAGGGTAATTATACGTGCATTTGTCATCTGCTCACTGAGATTAATGTGCTTTAGAAATGAAACTATATGTTCTCCAGGATTGTATCCAACAGACAGGCTATTTACATTTTCTATACCTTCATACGTATTGATCTGATTTAACTTGTAACTTATTAGGTTGTCACTTCCTACTAGAGCTAGGGTTTGATCGAGTATTATATATGGAATATTTCTAGCTTTCAGGTTGGCTTGAATAACCAGATGCCCCCAGTCGATATAGGCTACTAGATATCCAATTACAACACTCTCATCCTCATTTGATCTAATTGGGGAAACATAGACTCTGATAGTGCGATTTAAATCAGGATGATTAACAAATCCAAGGTCAATAATATAATTTGGCAGATGCTGATTATTGAGGAGCACAGAGTGCTGGTCCTCATTCATTAAATTAAAAGGTGTAGAGAAAGCAGAGGTTATTGTAGAGGCGATATAGTTGAAATCTGCGTCTATAGCTTCTAGATGAATAAGTACGCTGGCTCCACTAACGAGACCATTAAGGAGTGATCCGATTTGCTCTGAGTTTTCAATGTTATCTACACCCTTCAGCTCCGGGTATCCGGTCCAGGTAAAGATATTTTTCTTGATTTTTGTAATTTCGCCAACGTACGCATCTGCAACTTTAGCAGCTTTGCTCTCTACTCGTTCCTGAGCCACCTTCTCTATTGAGTTTATGTAACTTGTTTCATTCAGATAGATGATAAAGCCATTCACCCCTAGCAGGACGACTAGAAAAAGCGGATACACGTATCTGTTCTGAAACCAAACCATTATTCGGAATGCTCCCCTATTGGATATAGTCGGTAAGTTTAAGAAATATCTTCAGAGATAAGGTTGCGTTCTATTTGATAGAACCATGTTTGCAAATCTCAGGCCTGGTTGTCTATTAGTTACCCAGCCAGTCTTAGGGTATAGATATAAATAGGTAGAAAGTTCATCCATACCGGCTCTCGTTGTACCTGGTGCTTCCTATACATTTTACTGAAGAACTCATCTAGAGCATGTAGCCTCTTTTTCCTCTCAGGTGAGGACATAACCATACCTAGAGATCTCAGTCCAATGTATTCAAAATATGTCATAACCGTCTTTGAATGGCTCATTTTTTGAAGTTTAAGAAAGATCTCCTCGACTGTACTAAGATCAAAATTAAGGAATGGGATAGCACACACGATAACATCGAAAATATCGACCTCAGGTAAATCCTGAATTGGCCCTTCAAAGAACTTAATGCGCGCCTGATGCTTGATAAAATAAGCGTTCTCTGCAAGTTTTTTCTTCAAAGCTTTCATGAAGTGCGGATTAATCTCACAGATTGTAAGCTCATCCCCATCCAACATGTCTTGTAATATTCGTACAGTGATGCAACCCGTAGCTGGACCAACTTCCAAAATTTTTCTTGAGGAGCCTCCGTCTCTAAGTGGGTTTGTAAGGACCTTAGCTGCGAACTGCGAGCTAGGAAAGATAGTACCTGTCTCCTGAAATTCAAGAAGAAACTGCTTTGTGTACAAGTAGATATCTTTAATCATATCAGAACGTTAAAATATTCTTTCCAACCTAACACACATGGACTAACCTAAGCTACCGACATACATATTATATAATTACTTTTGCAGCAATATGGAGGCGTATGAAAGATAGCCCACTTTGGAATAGATATAAAAATTATCTTTATAACGATAGCGAGTCCGGCTTTTGCCTGGACATTAGCCGGATGAATTTTGACAACAATTTCTTCTCCTCAATGGAGAGCAAGTTAAAAATGGCTTACGAGCGGCTAGAGTCCCTCGAGGCAGGCACGATTGCCAATCCAGATGAGAAAAGGATGGTCGGTCATTACTGGTTGCGTAATTCTGCCTTGGCGCCAAGCGGAGAGATCTCGGCACTGATTAACTCCACTCTGCTTAGCATTAAGACCTTTGCCGAGTCAGTGCATCTTGGCAAAATTGCTCCGCAGAATGGGGGCAAGTTCGAATCTCTACTTGTAATCGGAATCGGTGGTTCGGCGTTAGGACCCCAGTTTGTTACGCAGGCCCTTGGTAGTCATCAGGATAAGATGAAAATATTCTTTTTTGATAATACCGATCCAGACGGTATGGCTAGAGCTGTAGCACAGATACAAAACCTAGCGCGATGCTTAACAATTGTTATCTCTAAATCCGGAGGAACTAAGGAGACCCGTAACGGTCAGTTAATTGCCAAAGAGGCGTATCGTGCCTGTGGACTTAATTTCGCGAGACATTTTGTAGCGGTCACAGGCGAGGGCAGTGAGCTTGATCAGACCGCTTCGTCTGAAAAATGGTTAGCCCGTTTCCCGATGTGGGACTGGGTAGGTGGTCGTACTAGTGAATTTAGCGCAGTTGGTTTACTGCCGGCAGCGCTGCAGGGGTATGATATTGATAGCATGCTTGCTGGTGCAGCCTATATGGATGAGCTAACCCGTTGTCGTGACACATTGAAGAATCCAGCGGCACTATTGGCGCTCTCCTGGTATCACGGAGGTAAGGGAAAGGGATTAAAGGACATGGTGGTACTGCCCTATAAGGATCGGCTCGAATTATTTAGTAAATACCTTCAGCAGCTTGTAATGGAGAGTATTGGCAAGGAGCGAGATCTTGACGGAAAGGTTGTCAATCAAGGTATCGCCGTGTACGGCAATAAAGGATCAACGGATCAGCATGCCTATGTGCAGCAGCTAAGGGATGGAGTTAATAACTTTTTTGCAGTCTTTATCGAGGTTCAGAAAGATGAGTCTTGCGATCCTAGTTCCGCAATAAAGTTCTCGCCATACAGTTTTGATGTTGAGCCTGGGATAAATTGTGGTGATTATTTAGCCGGCTTTTATCAAGGTACCCGTAAGGCATTATATGAAAACGGCCGGGAGAGTGTCTCGATAACGGTACGTGAGTTAAATGCCAGATCGGTCGGTATGTTGATCGCATTATTTGAGAGGGCAGTAGGGTTTTATGCCTCTTTAGTTAATGTAAATGCCTATCACCAGCCAGGTGTTGAGGCAGGGAAGAAGGCGGCTGCGGCGGTATTAGAGCTGCAGAGTAAAGTGATGCAGCATCTAAAATCTAATAAAGGCGCGTTCTCAGTGGAGGATCTCGCCAAGGCTGTTAATGCCGAAGATAGTGCAGAGATAATTTTTAAGATTCTCCAGAGATTAGTAGTCAATGGTCGGATAAAGATGGCTAGCGAAGAGAGTCTGTTTGAAGCACGGTATTCGGTGTGAAGATCTGCTCAAGTTCGATGTAACCGGAAGAAAACGGTTCCCCGGGTAGCAGAGCAAGTCGCGGACGACCTGCTCTGCCCCGGGGACACCTGCATCTCAGCACCTCAGCACGCCTATGGCGGTTGGGGAGGGGAAAGAACGACGCCTGAGGAAGATGCGAGACGCTATCATTCGAACTTGGTGCATACAAACTAACTGCTTCCATCCACCAAGTTCGAATTCTATAACCACACTAAAAACCTTAACGAACTTGAGCAAAGAGAGAGTATCAGAAAGTTGATCCTTACACAAAAGTGGCTTCCAGTAGTTTTTCAATTAGGTAATTTCCGTATACGAATCATACTTAGAGCTAAATAGGTAAATCACCTAACTAGCTAATAATATTTGGGGTTTTTACCTCTCGATAGTAATACTTTGCTGTAGGATCTAATAAAAAATACTGTTTTGGCAGATAGGCATATATTAGACAAATTTCTAGGTGAAGTTATGAAATATAGGGGTTTATTAATAGGTTTGCTGCTGTCCTTCTCAGCTACTGAGTTAAAGGCTGAGCTTATGACTAGGGAGCTAGCTAAGGGGTTATCTAAGTCAGCGGTGCTATCAGCTTGGGGTGCGCCGCATGAGAAATTAGAGAATGAAGTCTCTAGATCTGAGCAGTGGAGGTATCCGAGAGGAACAGTAGAATTTAAGGATGGTCGTGTCCTTAATTGGTCAGCAGGTCGATTATCAGAGCCGACAAAGAATGAGGTTAAAGGGGGGAATCCGCTAGTACTTGCGGAGGTAAGAAAAAACAGATCGATTGATATATCTACAATAGAGTTTCTTGAAGCAATTCCGGATGAAAAACCGCTTGGTAAGTGAATCCTGGGAGTGAGTTCCACTGGGACCGCGGGCTTCCAGCCCGCTACGTAGTAGCATTTAATTCGTTTGCGGGCAAGATGCCCGCCTCCCAGTGTGTCTTTAGAGGTGCCCTTCCTGCTCTGCTCCCAGGTTGCCAATGCAAATAATAAGCGTTAATCTCCCCTCGTGTCCGACATTATTCTAGCCACATTAAATGCTAAATATATCCACGCCTCCTTTGGACTGCGTTATCTAATGGCTAATCTTGGTGATCTCGCAGAGCGAACAGCCTTGCTTGAGTTCGATATTAATCAGCACCACCTTGATATAGTAGAGAAGATAGCGAGTCATAATCCAAGCATAGTAGGGTTTGGTGTATATATATGGAATGTCACTGAAACCGAGAAGGTTGTGAGTGTCTTAAAAAAAATTCTCCCTAATTGTAAGATAATTCTTGGTGGGCCAGAGGTAAGTTATGCAGAGCAGGATGATCCTTTAATACAGTTAGCAGACTATGTAATTACTGGAGAGGCGGATCTTGAGTTTTCAAAACTTTGTGTAGCGCTGCTAAACTCTATATCAGCTCCCGATAAAATAATTAGAAGTACGGTACCTGATTTGGCTTCCATTAAGCTTCCCTATCATCTCTACTCCGATGATGATATTAAGAATCGAGTCATCTATGTAGAAGCTTCTCGAGGATGTCCATTTAGCTGCGAATTTTGTCTCTCCTCTCTTGATATCCCAGTACGTCAGTTTGAGCTTGATTCTTTTCTTATAGAGCTGGATCTATTATTTAAGCGCGGAGCTAGAAACTTTAAATTCGTAGATCGCACATTTAACATGAATCTCCGCACAGCACAGGGAATATTACAATTTTTCCTTGATCGGTATGAGCCAGGTCTCTTCGTTCACTTTGAGATGATTCCAGATCGCTTACCTGAAGGTTTACGATCGCTCATTAAAAAATTTCCGGCTGGCTCTCTGCAGTTTGAAGTAGGGATACAAAGTTTTAACTCAGCTGTACTCACGCTTATCAGCCGTCGTCAGGATGAGAAAAAGCTGGAGGATAACTTTAAGTTTCTGCGGGATGAAACAGGTGTGCATATTCACGCTGACCTTATTGTTGGACTACCGGGGGAGGATCTTGAGAGTTTTGGCGTAGGTTTTGATAGACTTGTATCGCTGCGTCCACAGGAGATCCAGGTCGGTATTTTAAAGCGGCTTAAAGGTACTCCCATTATTCGTCATGACAAGGAGTGGGGGATGAAGTATAGCTCAACAGCCCCTTACGAAATTCTTGAAACCAAACTTATCTCATTCTCCGATATGCAGCGCATGCGCCGCTTTGCGCGATACTGGGATATGACTGTGAATAGCGGGAGTTTTGTAGAGACAGTACCGCTTATTTGGAGGGGAAACAGAAAGCCGTATGCCTCCTTCCTACAATTTTCAGATTGGTTGTATTCTAAGGTGGGTCGAAGACATTCTATCGCCTTAAATGTTTTGATCGAGCAGATATGGCGGTATCTGACTATCGAATTAGGAATTGCAGTGCATGAGGCAGCTCTCCCGCTCTGGAGGGACTTCGTACGTACCGGACGGGCGAAATTTGTCTCTTTTCTCCTACCATATGTTAATCAGGAGCAGGTGGTAGTTGCGCCAAGCAATCACGCTGAGCCACTTATGCAGAAGCGTCAGAAGGCTCATCTTGCCTAAATCCACTTGGTCCCTCAAGAGATATGAGTGGTTGTTTTATAACAGAAAATACTCGGTGCAGTTTGCCGTAAAAGGGTACTGCATCCTCTGTTTCCAGTCCACCAGGTATAATAAGCGAAAGAACATATACATCGTCAGATAGAGATGGTGGAAGATAGAAGAGCTCACCAATTAGTTGCCTCTCTGCTGCATCACCAAAAAAAGCTCTATGCGCTAACCCCTTGCCATTATCAACACGTCTATCCATTGAGGGTAAATTTGTTGCTAAAATATTGGCACCCAATTCTTCTTTAATCATCCGTCCTGTTTCCTCGGCAAAATAGGGTGGATTGGGGACTGCTGTCCAATTTGTCATCAATCCTCCATACTTATCCGCGTTAACTCTTACAATTACAGCGGAGGTTTTATGAGTAGAACCTGCAAGAGCAGCCAGATGCGAGGGCAGAACCACCTCATCTCCACTCTCTATACGCTTAGCGTTAACCGTTATAAGTTTAGCTAAGACGAACTCTCTCCTCTGTATGCATTCAGATACCGAAGGACCGTCCTCGGACTTATGGCTAAGTGCTTCAAGATGAGTGTGAGCATGAGGGGCAAAGTTAAACTCATTTACCCTCTGTCCGCTCGCAGCTACTGTTCCTACAAAGCTGCCATCCACTATGGTACGAGAGGAGAATGTTTGAAGGCCAAACCCTCCTACTGCAGCGTTCATCGGGTAGGAGACAGGTATGCCGCATGGATCAAATGTTACAAAGTTATCATCAATCAACATCATGCATAGTCGCGGTAGTATGGGCAACTGAGGAGTCATGTTTTAACCTCTAATCATTTTTATAAAGTTAGTAACAACACTAGGCGTAGCGCCGTTCTTATTTATCTCCCGTAGAAAGGCAGTCCCAACAATTGCTCCTGCTGAGCGCACTGTTATCATGTCAAAATCAGCTTTGCTGGAGACGCCAAACCCCACCATTATCGGATTGCCAAGATTTAAAGCGTTTATACGTTCAAGGTATGAAGTTAACGCCTCTTTTGCACCAACCGAATTGCCGGTTACACCAGGACTTGATACAGCATAGATAAACCCATTGGTGTGCTGATCATATAGCCTTATACGCTGTGGAGGTGTTGTTGGAGTAATAAGAAAAATATTACTGAGCTCAAACTCTTCAAACAGTCTTTGTGCTTCATTCCGATACTGTGTAAGCGGTAGATCGGGAATTATCGCGCCATCAATTCCGACTTTCTTACACGCTTGGCAGAATGATCGCAGGCCAAACTGTAGTACAGGATTAAGATACCCCATCAGGAGCACAGGGATAGAGACGTATGCCCTTAGCTCTGCTAGTTGCTCAAAGAGCAGATGCAGATTCATCCCATTGTTTAAAGCCTTTTCACTACAGGCTTGTATTACCGGTCCATCTGCTAACGGATCGCTAAATGGAATACCAATCTCGATAATATCCGCACCGGCTTGCTCCAGCATCTGACAGAGCGGAAGTGTGGAGTTTAGCTGCGGGTATCCGGCCGTAAAATATACAGTGAGTTTTTTTGTTGGTGTTTTCGTGAAGCACTCTGTTAGTCTATTTTGCATAAATAATTCCTGATTAAAATTGTTTACTGGGACCGCGGACTTCCAGTCCGCATTGCAGTAGCATTTGATTCGTTTGCGGACTGGAAGTCCGCTGTCCCAGTTGCCATAAATCTTTCATAATTCCGCATATCCTTATCCCCGCGACCGGAGAGACAAAGAATGACGCAACTTCCCGGCGCGATCTCTAGTCGCTCCAAATACGCAAGTGCATGAGCCGATTCTAGCGCCGGTATAATACCTTCCAATCTGCTAAGTTTGTGAGCTGCTTTTAATGCCTCCTCATCGGTAGCGTTTACATATTTTACGCGGCCAATCGTTTTTAGGTGTGCATGCTGAGGTCCAACTCCTGGATAGTCGAGACCTGCTGAGATAGAGTGTGTCTCCTTAATCTGACCGTCACTATTCTGCAACACTAAGGTCTTACTGCCGTGGAAGACTCCGCATCTACCTAGTGCCATAGTGGCTGCTGTCTCATCGGTAGTGGCTCCTTTGCCTCCTGCTTCAACACCAATTAACTCAACAGCTGATCTCTCAATGAAATGATAAAAAGCTCCGATTGAGTTACTCCCGCCGCCGATACAGGCGATTACTAGATCAGGGTTCTCCTTCCCTGTTTCTACAGGAACCTGTACTAATAATTCCCTGCTAATAACCGATTGGAAGGCAGCAACCATTTCGGGGAATGGATGCGGCCCGACACAGGAACCGATGCAGTAATGAGTCTCTTGACTATTGGAAATCCAATCGCGGATAGCTTCATTAGTTGCATCTTTAAGTACCTGGCTTCCAGATATAACTGAGGTAACTTCTGCTCCTAACATCTGCATGCGCTTAACGTTTGGAGCTTGGCGCTCCCTGTCACGTGCACCCATATAAATTACACATGGTATTCCTAGAAGAGCGGAGCAGGTTGCAACAGCAACTCCGTGCTGTCCGGCTCCAGTCTCTGCGATTATTCTTTTCTTCCCTAACTTCTTAGCGAGCAGTACCTGTCCGAGTGCATTATTTATTTTATGTGCACCTGTATGGCAGAGATCCTCACGCTTAAGATAGACCTTAAAGCCTAGGGTTGCTGAAAGCTTTTGAGCAAAATGGAGTGGAGTTGGGCGTCCCACAAAAGCTTTTAGTAGACTCTGATACTCTCTCTGAAACTCTGCATCTGATACGATCTGCCGGAAAGAGAAACTCAGCTCCTCCAGATTAGGTAGCAAAAGTTCAGGAACATAGGCACCTCCATATTCTCCAAAAAATCCTTCATGATTCGGTTTAAGATTCATAGTTCCTCATAAGTAAAAAGTTTAGTAAGTAAATCAAAGTCTTTAATTCCGGGAGACACTTCAAAGCGGCTATTAACGTCAATCGCATCTAGCATAGGCAGAGCCTGCTTTAACTTTATGACCTCAGGCAGTATTTCAAGCCCGATACCACCACTTAGAAAGAATGGCTTTTTCTCTTTGTAGTTAGCGAGAGCTGTCCAATTAAATCTCTTGCCGCTACCGCCATGAGTATGGGTAGGTGAGTCGAAATGATAATAATCAGTGCATTTCTCGTAGTGATGCAGATCGTGGAAGCAGAAGGTGTCTGAGATAGCAAAGGATTTAATGATTGAAATATTTGTAAGCCTGTTTTTTAAACGGCGGCAGTAATGCGGAGTTTCAACGCCATGAAGCTGAACTGCATTGAGACTATAGGTCTTGACTCTATCAATTATCTCCTCTATCTCTGCATCGACAAATACTCCGACCCTATGAGTCCTTGTTGGCAATATGCTCAGGTTCTCAGATTGTAATGATTCTCCGGCAAAACGGAGAGAAGCAGGAAAGAAGATTATTCCAACGTAGTCCGGGTTTAACTTTGAAGCAGCAACAAAATCCGCCGCATCTTTTAGCCCGCAGATCTTAATTTTAATTTTACGCACCGGTATTTCTGAGAAGCCAATAGCGCGAAGCATAGATCTCTATTCTTAGTTCCTAAGGAACCGTGATTCAAAAAATAGTTGTAAGTCTAGGTATCTTGGAGCCTTCTAGTCCGAGCTAATTATATTGCGAGAAGCTCAGGTAATTTAGAAAACAACAGATAATATATGTGTGTGAAAGATATGTTTGGGCTTAAGCCCACCAGATAACAGGAGCTGTCCAGACGGACGAGGAGAATTGAGTGGATACTTTGTAAGAAAGCAACATAACTGCCACCAATTATACGTGAATGATGTAGGTTGTCAAGATTGATAAAATGTGACGGTTCTATTTATTTAACCATCTAAGCCGGTGAGGAGATCCCAAAAAATAGAACCGTCACATTTACCCCTCCGCTATATATAGTGAATGACAAAATAACGCTATTTATTTTGTCATTTAATATAGAGCAGTCTTTTTATGCTCGAGGCCTGGTTTCTTGTGGATCTTTAAAAGCTGTGGGCGGATTACTAGTTCTGTAATAACAGAGCCCTCGCGCTGCGAAATTATATTGATGACCGCATTGGCGATACATTCAGGTTCTATATAGGAAAGCGGATCGCTATCCTGTTCAAAACTTAGTTGTTCATAGAAGGGGGTCTTTGTTATGTCAGGAATTATAGTAGTAATCTTGACTCCACTTTTTCTTACCTCTTCATAGAGTGCCTCTGAGAAATGTAGAAGCCCCGCCTTGCTGGCAGCATAAGCCGCTGAGAAGCGTTCATCTTTACGAGCAGTTATAGATGCGATGTTAATCAGATGGCCTTTATGCTCCTTAAGTTCTCTAAGAAATCCTCTTGTCAGAAGTAATGGTGCAAGAAGGTTTGTATCTATTATTTCGCAAATTTTTTCTGGCTGTATTTCTTCATGCGGTGCAAAGTATCCAACTCCAGCGGCGTTTATGAGAAGTGAGAGTTCTCTACCCCTTAAATCAATCTGATCAATTAGCAATTTTAGAGCCTTACGATCCTGTAGATCGCATTTGACTGCAGTGAATCTCTCCGATTCAAAACTATGCTCAATTGTTCGAGCTATTCCGATAACATAAAAACCATGGCCTAATAGCTTTTCTGTAATCTTTCTGCCGATACCGGATGAAGCTCCGGTAATTATTGCTGTCTTCATAGTTAGTTGTTTTAAAGTATGGAGATCTGTTTCTCTGAGATGTGCGCTGCAAGATTCTCCCTGAAAAATCTCTCAATATTAATTCGTTCTTTCTGCGGATAATAGTACACCTTTCCCTTCCTTTCAAAAGGATAATGCAGAATTTCACTAGGATTGTTCCGCTGCATCCTCTTTAAGAAATCCTGATTTACACGGAAGCTGCCAATGCTGATGTCGTAAACTTTATCGCCAACATCTGCAAATGAGCTTTCAATTAGTGCGCTGTAATTTTTCTGCCAATTGTCGACTAGCAGTACAGGGTCAAAGCAGTATCTCACCTGCCAGCCTGCTAGAATGGCCTCTTTAGCAGACTTTAGACGCGCAGCAAGAGATGGAGTTTTATGTTCATACCTATCAATGATGCTCTGTGGCGAGAGCGTCCAGGCTAAGATTATATTTTTTGTAGGCTTTAGTGAAACAAGTGCTTTAAAATTCGCGCTCTTTGTACGAATTTCTATGGTTAAATCCTGATGCTTGCGCGCAAATTCAACCCAGGCAGCGCAGTACCCGGTAAGATCCTCGAATGCTAGCAAGTCGGTATCGTAGGAGATTGAGAGATAGAGTGGTTTCTCTATGCTTAGACGCTCCAAGGTGGCTTTAAAAAAATCCTCCAGATTTACAAAGACTACAATGTTAGAGGAGTTGTACATGCCCTGTAGATAGCAATAATCACAGTTATAAATACAGTTTAGGACCAGCGAGTTATAGTAAAAATGTTTATAACCATAGGTTGATAGTACAGAGCTTCCAGGGTACAAAAATCCTGTCTGCTTAACCGCTAAGATCAATTTCAAAGAGTTTTTCTGTAGTGCAAAATCCTGATTCTTGCGGTTAAAGATCTGTTTAAATGAATCGATTTCAATCGACTTAGCTTTTTGAAACCGCGCTAAGATATCCTTGCATAGTTCGTACCGCAAAGCGTCACGCTCAACATAGATATGTGAAAAATTACGCTGAAAGTATTCTTGAGATCTCATCAAAGGACCTTTTTACATCTGATTTATTAGCGGGTTTAGTATGCATCATTGCCTCCAACCCTGAAAGGCTTAGACCACGGCATTTGGCGCTTTGAGCTTTGCTCCTTATTAGTGCCGTCTGAGTTGTAGTAAATCTTAAATTTAAACATAGTCGCTCTAAAATGCCTTGTTCCTCTGCTGAGAGTTTTATACGGCTGCCGAGCAGTACATTTTCTAACTTTGTTAGATACTCCAAGATTTCCTTTAAAGCAGCCTGAGTAAGAGCAGCATTACTCTTAGCAGTACTAAGGTCGGCAAAGACGGCAAACTGGGATGTATTGAGAAATGTTGATGCAGTTTTGCAAAAGGCAGCTGCGGAACTGTTAAGAAGAGGCGCAGGCGGGAGGTCTGCAATCTCTGATTCCTGAAAGGAGTGCTTGATTAATATCTCGGGAAAGTAAGCACAGCCCTCTGCTCGATCTGTGATTTTATTAATAAGGACAGTATCAGTACTTAAACCCACGCCTTGGCTGCTTGAAGTAATATAAGCTAATACTAAGTTGGCACGGGATTCTGTCATATGAATAGCGACTGTAGTTGCGATAGCACAATCTATACTGTTGTCTGTGGTAATAGTTACGCTGACACCATTTGAATCTTTGAAATGTTGAAGGGATTTATACTCAAAGTCCTGTTTGAGACAGTAATGATCGATTAGGGGTTTTGCAAGATGAGCTGAGTCTACAATAAATGCCAACATGTTGTGTTCGCCTATATCTTAGTGCTGTTAGGTTATTTTCTCAATATTTTCAACAACACTTATATTGGGAGAAAAAACAGGGTAGATAAAGGTGACAGTTCTATTTTGCAGGATCTCCTCACCGACCTATATGGCATAATAAATAGAACCGTCACATTTACTTGGTTGCCATTGATTTCGCTCCTCTCTTTCATTATACTATGAAGCGTAGTTTAGTTGTTTCAAGGGTAGTTCCATGGCAGTAGTTGATGCCCCCCTCATTCGTACAGCGCTTCTCCCCGGTGATGGAATTGGTCCCGAAGTTGCTGGTACCCTTCCTCCTCTTGTTGAAATTTTAAATACTCACGTTGGCCGCAGTATCGTTGATCTTAGAGTTCCGAAGGATGACTTGGGCCGTATACCCTGCACTCATCAGTACTGGAGGGAGACCGGAAATGCGATGCCAGACAATTTTATGCCCGGCCTTCTGACTGCTGGTTTTGACAGTCTGATGGCCATGCCGATAGGTGGGGTTCCAGACAGGTCGAAAGGCATCACAGGAATGGAACATGGAAAAGCCTGGGTAATTGGTCGCCGGGTTTTTTATAATACGCAATATAGTGAGCGCCCCTGTGCTCCGCTTTGCAGGGATACGGCACTTACTCCTTTTTCGGGACGTGTGGAGTTCCGTCATTTTGTTCTTCCTGAGTCGGCGCATATC
>CAZKXU010000039.1:0-772 GCA_964556665.1 uncultured Bdellovibrionales bacterium
CAGGCACAACAACGTGAGCTAGCCATCTTAGTTGGCTATGATGACGCGACTAGAATTGATACAGTCAAGATTGTAGATCATATTCACAAGGCACAAACAGAGAAGGACCCAGAGATAGCATTTAGCCACCCTCAGGTTAAGGAGATCCAGATGAAACATGAGGAGGCCGCATATGAAAGTGATAAGGCTAAGCGTTGGTGGTCCCCTGAAATAGATCTTTATGCGAGTCACAATTTATACCCCTTTCGTGAGCGTGAATTTTCATCCTCCTCTGACCGTAATGAAAGCATATTTGGGATTGAGCTTTCTATTAATTTATTTGATGGAGCGGCGGGAAAAATAGAGGCTTCAGAGCAAGCGCTGCAGGCGGCCGGCTTAGAGGCAGAACACCGACAAACCGCACTGGAACTTCAAGCTGCAATTCATAGAGCAGATGAGGAGCTTGAACTAAAGCATAAGCTAATTCATGAGTTTGAAAATACAGGAGCACTTGCAGATAAGTATTACCGTCAAACACTAGAAGATTACCAACGTGGAATCAAAGACTCACCAGCGGTCCTTTCAGCATTAGAGCGTATGTTTGAATTAAAAAAGCAGTTTTCAGATCTACGGCTAGATTATCAGATCGCGAACGCCAACCTTGCCTCTGTAGTTGGAGAAGATAGGTGAGCTAGTGCTCCTCCAAATAAGTTTTTTCACGTCTAGCATCACATCGTTGCCCACCTTGTCACGCTTCTCAGTCGGAAAATCCTCGCAATACTCCAGTATTGCT
>CAZKXU010000039.1:822-29459 GCA_964556665.1 uncultured Bdellovibrionales bacterium
CAATCTGGGGCAACGCTGCGCGCTATACGTGAAAAAACTTATTTGGCGAAGCACAAGCGCTTTTCTTACATGTTCATCAGTGAGAAACCCGGCTATTAACCCGGTACTTGTTTTGTCAGATAGAACAACGAGCGTTGTAAACAGCTACCTCTGAATCGCTAAGAAGGTTTGTATCTGTTTAATTATACGGCTTGAGGCGATTCAGAAATTGGAGCATTAATAGTCTAGCTATATGATCCTGTTCTTAAATGTTCTGATTACTGATGACTACATTACCCTATACAATAGGGGTCGGCTCGGGCGAAGCAGTGATCGACTTGATATTTTCAAATATTGTTTAGCTAGTTTAGCTCCGCTGAGCTGGAGCCGGGTAATTATTTATTGCGAGTTACATGAGCCGTATCGCTCCCGTTTAGAGGAGCTTGAACGATACATCTTCGAACTCTTTCCGCATGCAGAGTTTCAACCTCGTAGAAATTGCTACCAAAAGGAGTGGCGTCCGGTAATTGAGAATATTCTCGCATCTAGTAATAAGGAATTTATCTGGTTCTCCTGTAATGATGACCATATATTTATCGACTATGAACTGGAGCTTTTCAATAGAATTAACAAGCGATTAGCACTGCTAAACTCTGAGCACGAGTTCGTTTCGTCTTTCCTCTCACACTGGCCAGAGAATATGGCTTTTCTTCGGGAGGGGCACCGTACAGGGTATCTTCCCAACGGACAGGAATTAAAGCGGGATCCTATCGCCGAATATGAAGACGGTTTTGTTAACCGCTGGTGTTGTTTGGATAGTATACAGATCGTAAATAGTAATCTGCTTAAGTACTGGTGGTTGGATCATGATTATGGTGAGACCTTTCTACCTCGGTCGGATTCTCCTAATCAGAAGCATGTAACAACCCCCAATAACATCGCCTGCTTTATCCCATATCGTGAAACGGTGCGTCATTTTGATGGTTACAGTCAGGGCGGAGTCCATATCAACGTTTGCCCACCTTTGACCATCCCTCCCGGCTTTTTCGAAGGTGACCTTAAAATCCAATTAGGTGGAGAACGACGGCTGCCTGGGTATGTTTACATTAATCCTCGCAAAACTACCTATTCCTGTGTTGATCATGCAGGGGCAGATCTGCGCTGCCTGCAAGAGGATCTTCCTTACTTTTGGAAAAACCGAATCGTTGAGGTAAATGTACAGGAGGATCTAAATCATAAGGAGTGGGTCGGCAGGCGTAATGATGCCGTACTCAAACTAGGTGAACGCGGAATAGGTTCACGTCCATTGCAGGAGTTTGCAAGTCGCATCCGGATAGCTCTTCGTACCTATCAGGGAGAGACCCCTTATTCGCAAAACCCATTTGAACACACCTTTCATTTTTACCGATCGCTATACGGATTACCTCGTAGCAAGCCAGTTCCGCTGCTTTCAATAATTATTGTTGATTCCGGCTTGCCTTTGGAAAAAGGGCAGGATTCTGCACCGTTTCAAAAGTTAGTGCTTGAATCACTACTCAACCAAACCGCATCCCGCGATGCTTATGAGCTTATCTGGGTATCGGTAAAAGGTAATACTCAATCGCGAGAGTTTAGGAACGCATTTGATCAGTTTGTTATATCCAACCAGGAATTTTATTGGAAGCTTGGAACATATCATATCCATCGCGGTTTTAACGATGGTTTGCTCGAAGCCAAGGGAAGCGTTGTCAGTTTTTGTAACAGTGCAGCTCTATTTGATAAAGAGTTTGTGCAGGTAGTAAGCAGTTTCTTCGCGACACAGGCAGATGGTCCTGCAAGGCGGGTAGCTTTGCACAGGCAAGGGTTACTAATCTCCACAGAGCCTTGTCACCTACGACCATCTTTCTCCATGCTTCGTAAGTCACTAATTGAACTTGGTGGATTTGATGTTTCAGACATGTGCCTAGGAAAGGCAGGAGACGGACAGGAGTTACTGAATCGATTAAAGCAGAGAGATTATGAGTTTATACCGACCGAGTTCCCAGTTGTAATCTCTTTAGCTGATAATCTATACCACAGTGGAATTGATCTACAAGCACAGATCCTTGAGCAATCTCTGCAGAGATATGATGTTCCAACGGGAAATTCCGATCCAGTAGTAGAGCTTGAAAGGAGGATGTATAAAGAGTGGAGGGCTTCCGTATCGACACCTTTAGATGAGGTTAATGGGCAATTATTGAGTGGAGACTTTGAAGGTGGATTTCGCTCCTTACACTCAGCTGTTAACTCTAGAGCAGAGCCGCTGCTAAAAGATGCATTGCAGCTACTAGAGAGTTTCATAGAAAAGCGTTATGAGCAGTTACCAGAGGCACTTGATTCATTACTTGTGCGCTATCCAGATTCACTGACAGTCAGAAACTTTGCTGCATTTGTTTTTGTATTACTAGCCCAGACTCAGCGGGCTAAAGACCTCGTGCTTGGAACACTAAGAAAAGATCCAGGTAATTGGAACGGCTTTACGTTGCTAAGCTTTCTTTTAACACAAGGAAGTGAAGCCTCAGATGTTCTCCATTTACAGAGAAAGCTCAGCTTTCTTTATCCAAGTAGACTTGATTAATCGCCCCCAAAATATTTTCTCAGCGACTACTATAAATTTGCAACTTTTGCTTTGAATGGACGTTTATAGATTTCCCGACATTGGCCCGACATTGGAGCCACCCTACTTAAGTTTCAATAGTCGTGAACAGGTTGAGTTATTGGGTCTACCAGACGATAAGATTCGAGTTGCTGAGTACTGGACTGCATTGCCTTCTAAAGAAATACTTTGGCCGACATTGGAGCCACCCTACTTAAGTTTCACTTAAGTTTCGCGTAGTAGGTGGAGCTTTAAGAGATGTCTGCAAGGCTTTAGAATCAAGTCAGGAGAGTGCAATTGTAAAGGAATATAGAATAAAATGAATTAGATTGCTCTAACCATGAGCAACTGTCTGATATAGTTCGAATGTAGATACACTACTTCTCACTGAAATGCATAATCTCATCTGATTTAGGTGTATGTTGGTACGGGAAATAGGTTGGCGGTACGTGGTAGATTAGGAGCGAATAGTCCTAAAGGATACTTGGCGGCAAGGTCACCTGACTTCCAACGAAGGTATACCTCTCTTGCTTTATAAACAACAGTCTTAAATAAACTAATAAAACTCTGTCGTAGTTCTTTGAAACAAGAGAGACAGATCGTCTTTTTGCCAAACTTTTTAGGGTAATAAGTTTTTAATAGGCTCTGCTTGGTAAAGTCTGGATAGGACTCTTTAATAGGAGCATTCTGCCGAATCTCAGACTCGAAGTAAGATAGAGCTTGCAGCATTAGCTCCCTAACGTCTGTGTCTGACATTGACTCAGTCTCAGGAAAGCATCTCTTCCATTTATAGTAGTCGAAACGGAAACAGCCCTCTTGTTTATTATCCTCTAGTAATTTTTCTAAATATTTGGGGCCTTCTCTCCAAGCTTGATTAGGGTTATTTAAGGCTGTTATTGAGTCTCTACTGATAAGCCTAGTTTCTCTAATCGACTGATTCTGCATGAAGAGAGGCCAAGCTGAAACTCCCTTATAATCTTTCATTTTGCCAACTAGCTGATCTTTAATTGGATTTAAACTGACATAAGCAAAACGATACAGAAACTCCTTGTAGTCCAATATAATGGGGGAATCATACCCCTCTGCCCAAATAGTCTTTTTGGTCCTTCCAAGCAGTCTATTGATAGCATGTGCAGATTCCTGCTTTATGTATCCTATAAAATCAGGCACTGTCTCAGGGTTAGTACAAATAAGTAATAGATGCCCGTGGTTTGGCTCCATAGTAAAGGCTGCTACCTCTTGGCTATATAGAGTCTGTGCCTTTGCAGCACAGGACCATATGATTTCATTGATAAAGGGAATTGGCAAAAACGGCAACCCCTCCTCAGTGCGGAAGGTGATAATATAAGGCTTCCCTTGAATAAAGAACTTCGGTGCTGATGGCATATATATGTAATCGCAATTTTCCTCCAATAGTTTCTTAAATTTACCGAAACAAGTAGGCCGGCTCCAGAGCCAAAGAGTAGGCCGGCTCCAGAGCCAAAGTAAGTAGGCCGGCTCCAGAGCCAAAAGCTCCAGAGCCAAAAGCCAGAGCCAAAACCAGAGCCAAAAAAAAACCAGAGCCAAAACCAGAGCCAAACAGCCCTAAGAGTAGAGTAGCGGAGGTTTTCGAGGAGATCTCTGCTCGTATTGGATGAATCTAAAAAATTGCAAAACTACATCAATAAGCAGAATTAATATATTTGGAGTCTTGGCGCCCTCGGCAAGGTTCGAACTTGCGACCCCAGGTTTAGGAAACCTGTGCTCTATCCAGCTGAGCTACGAGGGCACCGGGCTATGTTAACGGCGAAAATTGGTTTAGTCAAATAACCGGGATTGCAACGCTTTCATGAAATAGTTGAGTTAGATTACCTCCATATGTTAATAACTCATGCATGTTCGATTTTACCGCGGCTCTTAGACTCTATGCCAAGCTTAGGCAAAGCAAACTAAATTCCCTTGATCCCGAAAAAGTTCAGGAGGAAACTCTACGCTCTCTTCTTCGTCGTGCAGCTTCAACAAAATTTGGTAAAGAGTACGGATTTGAAAGTATAAACTCAGTAGCCGAATATCAAGCCCGTGTGCCGTTACGAAAATATGATCAATTTTGGAGTGAGTGGTGGAAGCCAGCCTTCCCACTTTTAGATAATCTCTGTTGGCCCGGTAAGGTTAAAAACTTTGTAATTAGCTCAGGCACAACCAGTGGAATAACTAAATATATTCCATTTACACCAGAGATGATTGCACAGAACAAGAAGGCTGGTTTAGATCTAGCAGTGCATCATTTAGCGCATAGACCTAATAGTAAAATACTGGGCGGCAAGACCTGTATCCTCTTGGGCAGCTCTAGTTTTATAGAAGAAGCGCCTGGGGTATTTAGCGGTGATGTCAGTGATACCATGATAAAAAACCTGCCGTGGTGGCTTAAAGCCAGATATTTTCCACGTGGAGAATTAGCTTGTATAAAAAGTTGGGAAGAGAGAATTGATCGACTTGGGCATGCGGCCCTGCTTGAGCCTATCACTAGCCTAAATGGTGTTCCAAGCTGGCTACTGGTTTTTTTTGATAAGTTAAAAGAGTTAAGGCCGGACTGTGACGGAAAATTACATCGATTCTTTCCTAAGTTAGAGATGCTAGCGCATGGCGGGGTAAAGTTTGATCCCTATCGACGACTATTCTCTGAAATGCTGGAAGGCAGCAATATTGACCTGCGCGAGGTGTATCCTGCATCCGAGGCCTTTATCGGTTCTCAGGATCGCGGCTCTGCTGAAGGGCTGCGTATGGTGCTTGATGCTGGAGTATTTTTTGAATTTGTACCGCTAGAAGAATTAGGAAGTCCTAAGCCTACTCGTCATTGGATAAAGAATATAGAGAAAGATATTAATTATGCCTTGGTTTTAAATACTCCCGCCGGACTTTGGAGTTATTTAATAGGAGATACGGTGCGATTTGTTGATACAAAACCGCCCCGCTTACTAATTACAGGACGTACATCGTATATGCTTTCAGCATTTGGTGAGCATGTTATTGAAGAGGAGATTCAAAAAGCTCTCGATAAGGCAGCGACCGAGCTCGATATGAATTTTATCGATTTCTCTGTTGGTGCGATTTATCCTCAGAATAGCTCCGAACTAGGTCAACACCTTTATGTAATAGAGTTTCAATCTAGAAGTTTAGAGGATGCGAAGATTAAGCGCTTTCCAGAGGTTGTAGATGAAGAGCTGCGACGGCTAAATGATGACTATCAAGCTCACCGAGCTAAGGGCTTTGGTATGCGAGCCCCTGATCTGCTAGTCGCACCACCTGGTGCTTTTAATGCATGGATGCGTTCCCGTGGTAAAGAGGGTGGACAGAATAAAGTGCCTAGGGTTATTAATGATCAGGAGCTATTTAAAGGATTACAAGAGTTCGTGAGAGGATACCACTGATTTATTTTCTCTCTTTTTCCTAAGTTGTAAAATAATCCCGATTAATATGGTTGCAAGCGCCATTATTGCCCACTCATAAACATACCCAAGATGACGCTCTGCTGGTACGACTGTGCTATGAGCAGGTATTGGGTAACTACTGCTAGCTTCAAGTTCACGAAGCTTATTCAAGCGTGCAGGCAGAAAAAATAGTTCATCACGCCCATCAGTACTAACCATTATTTTAGCTTCAGCTTTGGCTGGATCTGGATCATCCATAATCTCTAAATAAACAGGGAGAATTTTATAAGAAAGCTGCTTCTGCATCTTTTCAAGGTCTACCCTTAGCCAAGCATCAACCCAATTCCCCGGAAGCGGCTCCGGATCTTGAGGAGCTAGTAGTTTGGGTGGCACGGTTTCTTTAACCAATCCAATAAAGGAGAGCGAGGTGGTTTTTTGAAACTGCTTTCTCTCCTTGGGGTATGAGGACTTTAGAGGTATAAAGCCACGATTCACTATTACATAGTGCTCCGTACCAGTTATCTTAAGCGGTGTTAGTACATGTACTCCTGGTGAATCATTTAGTTTACGATTTCTTAGAATCATCTCCTCTTTGAAAACAAACTCACCAGTAACACTAACCCTTCTAAATTTGTTATCAATCAGGTTTCCCGATTGTATTAAATCCTTAAAATCGACAATAGGCTGGTTAATATTATCTTCTAGATGCTTAAGATATTTCTGCTTATATACATGACGTTCCCACTGCCAAAATGAGGCACGCAGCATTAGTGCTGCAAGAATGAGGCATACAATATTAACGTGCCAGCGGAGATATAGCTTCATGAGATAATTATTTTAGAATATTTGAGTGGAAAGATGCTACAGCGTGATGAGTGCTAGGTCTTTGATAGAAATGTCGTACAGGCATTCAAAGATGACAAATTCTCGAATTTAGTGTAACCTAGCTCCTTTCTAGGAGAATATATAACGGTGTTAAATATCCTCGCGGCAGGATTCGCGTATCCACCTAATATTATTGATAATAATGCCCTGGTTAAATTGGGCCTTGAGCCTAGTACTGAAGCGATGCTCCGTTCCTCAGCTTGCGGCATCTCTGAGCGTCGCACCTCATTGCCACTTGATTATATTACTAATACCTCTCTTTTTAAGCCGAAATTTGCCATGCAGGCGGCATGCTGTACCCCGACTGACCTAGCTGTTGAGGCAGCAGAGATGGCGCTTAGTCAAGCTGGAGTAGCAAAGGAGAGTGTCGGTTTAATCATTGCAGATTGTGCGACGGCCCTTCAAACTACCCCTTCAGAAGCACAACGTGTAGGTAAGCGCTTTAACTCAAAGGCTAAGGCCTACGATCTTGCAGCAGGTTCAATCGCCTTTTCTGTACAGCTCAACTCCCTGCTTGGATGGCAAGAAGATAGGATTCCTGAGTTTGTACTGCTGATTTCCACTAATACTCCAACCCATAGTATTGATTATAAGTCCGGATTTGAACGTCTTTTTTTTGGCGACGGAGCAGCAGCCCTACTCCTCTCTGTTAGACATGCAGGTAAATTTGCAGTTAAGCAAGCAAACTTTTCTGTAAGGCCAAATCAACATGCTCGCTTTACTATAGATACGTACGGTTTAATGCATTTTGATCCCTCCGTAATCGAACCTTATATACGTACTGAGATTGAGTCATTACTGAAAACTGCGGATCGTACTGCGCCTGCTAAACTTATAGGCCCGCAGCTTTCTGATGAATTAAACGCAAAGCTTGCCGCTAATCTCGGTATTAGTCCAGGAATGAGTAAGTCTAATATGAGAGAGCGTGGGAATACTCTGGGTAGTTCAGCCATGACTGTTCTGGCTGAAAATTATGAAAGTTTTAAAGCTGGAGATCGAATAGTTATAACTGAAGCTGGCACCGGATTGGGTGTAGGTTATATCGAATTGGAGTGTTTGCGATGAGTCTTAATATTATAGGAATGGGTTACTCACATCCCAGCCAGGAGTTGGATAATAATTTCCTTGAAGGGCTAAATGTTGGTACGAATGCGCAATGGATCTCCGAGAAAATTGGTATACAAACTAGGGTTACCACGCTCTCCCCAGACTATATTGATAAGACGCGTAATGCCGATCCTGAGGAGGCTATCAAAGTGGCTACCAAGTCACCTACAGATTTGGCAGTAGCTGCTGCCGAAATGGCCATTAAAAGAGCCGGCATTAAAGCAGACCAGATCGGCCTAGTCATCTGTAATTGCTGTACACCTGTGCAGATGAGCCCGACAGAGGCTGTCAGAATTTCAGCGAGACTTGGTATTGAGGCGCGTGCATACGATCTCTTCACAGCCTGTCCAGCCTTTGCTCTTTGTTTAGATTATCTAAGTAATTTTAGATCAGAGGAGCTGCCCGAGTTTGTGTTGTGTGTTTCAACGGCGACTTTAACTCAGAATGTAAATTATAATGATCGTTCAGATGGTGCAATTTGGGGAGATGGTGCTGCGGCTTGGATTGTTTCTGCTCGCCATCCCGGCAAGTTGAAGGTTATTGAGACTTCCTATAGTACGGATGCAACTCGATGCGATGCCGTCGTGGTTGAGCGATACGGCCATTTCCATCAAGATGGCAGAGCAGTTCGGGATTTTTCTGTGCGTCAGACCGTGCGCTTGATAAAGGCAGTAGAAGAGCGGCATAAGATGGACTGGACACGGGATATTTTTATCGGCCATCAGGCTAACGCAACGATGCTTGAACAGATCATAAATAATAGAGAGATTCCTCCGACTAACCATTGGCATAATGTTACACATATTGGAAATCAGGCCGGGGCAGGTGCGCCGGCAGCTTTGGCTGAACATTGGGAGGAGGTTCTGCCTGGGCAGAAAATTTTGGTAGCAGTAGTGGGAGCCGGACTCAGTTGGGGTTTGGCACTTTTGGAAGGGGTCTAATATGAAAAGATTAGCTTTCTTTTTCTCTATTATTTGCTTAGTTAATCTTGGTTTTGCCGAGGAACCTGATCGTGGCCGGCTAGCCGATGGTCGTGCCTTTAGAAAAGATGCAGAGGGGAACCAGTTGGTAGATTATATCGCAGAACTTGAGCTAAGTGTAGAAGCTTTAAATCGCACCGTAAGCAGCTTAGAGGACGATATTAGTGAACGCGATAGAGCGATTGCAGGTTTGAGTAAGTGTGCGCAGCAGGAGAATCAGGCAGCCATCAAGGAGCGAGATTTAATCAATCCTAGTAACCCTACTGAGGATAATAATCAGTTATACGATGCTATTGCAGCATGTGAGACTAAGCTTAAGGAGGTTGTCACCGAATTTGAAGCTAATAAGATCAGGATCGCAACTGGGTGTCGCAGCTTAGAGGAGCAGTTGGCAGCTAAGGAAGCGACAATAGCGAGCATTAAACAGAGCATGGATGAGAAGGATCTGGCGCTTACTGCGGCTCGAGCGGAGTTAGTCAGGTATAAAGCAGAGAAATCCGTAGCTCTCGCAAAGCAGCCTGAGATGAATAATCGAAAAGTTGAAGTGGCTATCGATCGCAGCAGCAGAAAGGATCTGTCATCTTCTGCAGCTATAAGTAAGACGCCTATGCCTGTTGTCCCCGCCGCAATCGAAGCAGAGAATGAAGATTCTGCACTAGCCATTGCAAAACTTGGAGAGCAGGCGCGCTATGCTCTTAAGATTAATAGCATGAATACCAAACCATCATCTAGTATCGATCAGAAACGTAGTCGAGTGGTAGATTCGTTGCGTGGCACTGTACTTACAGAGCTAAATAAGCTTAATGCAATAGCCATGGAGAGGGATCAACTCTTTAGTAGGTATAGTAAGGTTAAGCACGCAGTAGAGTTTAAGCTTTCCCCTTTAGTATCTAAGAAGGGAAACTCCGTAGCTAAGATTAGAGAAAATATAAATAATGCTCGTTCTGTCCATGAACTAAGCCAGGCTAAAGCTGAGCTCTCTCAGTTAAAATCAACTCTTCAGGCTGATATTTCATTGATGCAAAGGATGGAGAAGCTTGGTGCTTAGTCGGCTAGAAAAAATTAATGTCACAATCTGCATCTCATCCATGGTCATCTCTGAATTTTTTTAGGTGGGGAAAATCCTCGATATAGTCATGCTATCTCTGCGGTTTTCCCCACCTAAAGAAAATTCAAATCTGACCCATATCTGAGCGCATATTGAGACATTTATTTTTTCTAACCTCCTTAGTCGACGCTCCTAAAGCTCCGATAATAAGTGCTGCTAATACAAAAACCTCACTGTCGCCAAGGTTAAATTCGACAAGCCCGGCTATCTGCCATGCCAGTAATGAGCAGCCTAGTATTGAAACAATTATTCCATGAGGGGAATCTTTAGTGCTGAGGCTTAACGCCGATTTGAAAATTACAAATAGCCACCATGAATAGATGAAAAATGTGAGCCAGCCTGATTCAACTATGATTTGTAAAAAGTTGCTATGAAAATGCCTTAGATTAGGTGGAATTTCAGGTGAATAATCGGGCAGCATCGAGCTATTATGATACCCAATTCCAAGCGGATAATGCTGCGCCAGCTCTGCACCAATCTCCCATATAACACCTCTGCCGCCAGGAATTAAAAAGTGCTGCCATGAAGACTGAATTCTCTCTCTAATCGGTGCGACTGAGGCGATCAGCAGCACTACAAGAATCAATGTTGGTATAACATATCTTTTGGCATAACTGCGAAATAGCAAGGCAGTAGCAATAAAAACCCCGGCCCAGGGCCCACGCTTAAGGTTGATTAATAGAGCTGCAAGTAGGATTAGAAAAATAGGTGTTAGAAATTTAGGGAATGTTCTAGTAATTCTATTCAGGCGAAGGTGTTGTTCGCCCAATGAATCGATCCCTAAGATCTTGCTTAAGGTAGTACTATGCTCCCAGCGGATTAAAAGAAACCCCAGCGTAAGGACAATAGTCATTGCAAGTTGTCCTGATTCTGAGACTTTGCCAGGGAAGAAGCCTGGAATCTGTCCTGGAAAAGTTGCGTCTAAGATCGTGTGCAGCGCAGCGCATGTTTGGCCTAATAGCAGGGCTGTAAAGATTGACTCCAATCCTTCTGATCTGACAACATCAGCGTAGAAAAATATTGCTATGGAGAAGAATAGTAACGAGGGTAGGGCGCTTAAACTTCTTTCAATATTTAACCCAAAAAATGAAGAGATAA
Source organism: uncultured Bdellovibrionales bacterium (assembly GCA_964556665.1). GTDB lineage: Bacteria > Bdellovibrionota_C > UBA2361 > UBA2361 > CAZKXU01 > CAZKXU01. The sequence goes on from CAZKXU010000039.1 coordinate 12,001, forward strand.
TAATGCTTATTATAAAAAATAGATATGGTACAAAGATCGGATTTTGAAGAGTTGCCCGTATGTTTTTTTTCTGAGCTATTAAAAAAAGTAATATTGAAGGGCACAGAACTAGGTAAAGCAGGGAGAGTTTGATTGGGATGAGAAATGCAGAGAGCGTAGCAAGCGTTAAGCGTTGATTGCGGTAAAAAGAGCTGATTTTTTCAAAATATGTAGTAGGCATAAATATCGTTTGATATTCAACCAGTTGAAAATATAACAGACAACAGACAACAGGCAACAGATAACAGGCAACATATATCAGAAAATCCGGCAACAGTTGTCAGTTATCAGATACTGATCGGCTTGGAGGCTGACCTGCAGCGCTACGCGTAAACCTGAATCAACTTGTAAAGGTGTGCTCCTAAAGAATCAAGAACTATTTGAGTAACTGAATTGTTGCCAGCGGTTCGACCTCCGCTGTGTCCACAAGAACACTCTTTTTATGAGAGCTATCATCGGAGAAGAGATCCTCTCCCATAAGCTTATTACCTATTACGTCAGCTTCTTGAGGATCATCTATGGGCTTAGTCTGTGTCTCTATTAAATCTTCCGGCTTGATAGGATCAAGTACATATGCTGTGACTAGCTCTAAAAATTGCCGCACAGTACGTTTTAACAGTATCGGTAGTCTTTCAAGCTCTTTTGGCTCTACTAGGGAAACATATGTGAGTATTTTACCGGATTTAAGGGAAAACTGTATCTTTCCTTGTGAATTATTATCGGTTGCTGTTATTACAAGTCCGTGATCAACTCTTTGCGGCGCTAAGGAATCAATAAGATCCACCTGTACACGCGGCCAACCTTCCCAGTCTGAGTTACTGATCTGTAAAGAGAATCGCTCTCCAAAACTTATTTTTTGCACCTCGGCTAGAGCTTTGCGTGCTGTACTCATAGCGCTCAACATACGGGCATGGCGCTCTTTCGCTTCTTTTTTAGAGATATCGTTTTGCTGTTCCTGCTCCTTCAATTTACGTGCAATACGGTTAGCAAATGAGCCTAAAGCGGAGCCTACGGAATCCACAGCTTTCTCATCCGTACTGGATTTTTTTATATCATTTGCGTTTGACATGTCTTGTAACTAGCTGAAAATACAAAAGAATGTAGTCTTAGCTCAGTACTACACAGACTTAGGTCGACATAAGTCTAGAGTTTCTCAACAGTATGTAGCGAAAATAAACAGGTTATTACTCGTCTTTATCTGCTGCAAAGTCGTCTAGCACTTTCTTAACGAATTCAAGCGTGACTTCGTCTTTTGAGGATCCTATGACTGTCTTGAGGTACGATTCGACCTCTTCATCATAAGCGATATGGTCGGGAGCATCTTTGAGCATCTGCCGATCAAAATCAGGGTTTTTTGAATTAGAGATTGCGTCTACTACAAGCTTAAGCCCTGGCAATCCGCTATTCAGCAAAGACTTTGCAGCAAGGTTTGAATACTGATCACGCTTAAGCATCTGCTCCTGTAAAAAAGGGAAAGCCTCCTCCTCAGGAATAAGTTCACCTAATCCTATGCCAAGTGAGTAATATCCATCAGGATCTCCGTTGGCGACTGTATGTTTGTATAAGGTCTCAGCTGATAGCCTAGATCCTTGATTTGTAATAGCAGCGACCAGTGATTCTTTAAGATTCTGTGATATTTTGCTGGTGTCAAGCTGTGTACCAAGGTATGAAACAACATCATCCTTTCCTACTGATAGTTCCAGCGCCTCAAGAAATTGATCAGCCTCGGCCTCGCTCTTTGCAGACTTAGCTGAATCAACTATAAACGCTATATTATCTACCCTTCCTGATATAGCTAATAACTCTGCGTAATAACTTTTTTCATCTGGAGTAGCCGTAGCATTGAGGAGTAGATCTTTAACAGAGCCATAAAACTTATCACACCACTCACAATCACCTATCGAAGTAAACTGCTCTAGTATCAGGTCATCATATTTTTTTGCCCCATTCTTTATTGCTGTCAAAGCATCTTCTGCGGTTTTGTAAACCTCTACTGCAGGTTTTAATTCAGCGTCGGAAAATCCATCATCATCCTCTGTTAAGGTGTCTATGTTAGTTGCAACCTGTCCAGGTATGGCTGGAATATCTGTAGTTTCAGGCGCGGGTTTGCTGTTATCATCAGTCCCTTCGTTAGTAGTCTGAGATGTATTTAATGCTGTATTGTCATTGTTCATGTTCCCTAATGAAAACAATGCAGCTACAGCGATGACAAGGGTTACAAGTAGTAAGATTTTTGGTTTCATATGTAGTTAGAATAGATTCAATTTCAACTGTAAAGGATAGTACTTTTAAAAACGACTGTAAACTATCAAAACTAAAGCAAATTTTCCAAATAAATACAGTATCATATTACCTTAAGAGTAAGACGATATAGTACTTAAATACAATGAAGATACCAGCTAATGCAAAACTGTTAGAAGGCAAAGCATATGCTCTATTTTGCCAGGAGCTTGAGCGGCATATCGCTAAGGGGAGGAGGTTCATTCTGTTAAATGAAGCGCTAACAGCACCTATTTTGGGGGAATTAAGTGCGGCATTCCATACGGTAAGGGGTGGGGCCGGTTTTTTTGGGCTTGATGATATGCAGCGTGTTGCGGGAGAGCTAGAGACTATATTCGGTCAGGAGGAGTTTAATTTAGACATGGAGCTTGAGGGTATTAGAGCTCTTTTCTCGGAGCTTATCTCTGCACAGGCTAAGATGCCGGTTCCTAAATTTGATCTATAAATAGGGCAAAATGCCAGATTTACTACTTTTTAATAAATATCCGGAAACACTTTTTCAGCTTGAGCCATTCCTGCAGAGTAAAGGTTTTAGAGTAAAATCAACATCGGAATTTAGGCTGTTGGAAGAATGGACAAAGCTAAGAACATTTGATGCTGTTCTTGTCGAAGCACAGCTTGGATTGGCGCAGGCCGAGCGTGCTGGACGCGCACTCTGGAGTAAGGATCCGATGGCTAGCCTCTTTATATATGATCTAAAGGGGGAGCATCTTTTCGATAAACTACAGGTTCAGCTGATTGGTGGGGAGTTAATCGAGGGGCAGCATGCGCTAGCAGAGATGGAGATCTATTTAATGAAGATTAAGCCAATTCGGGTCAGTAACGGAGAGCCGTTAAGTATTCTTGTAGTAGAGGATCTTGATTCCCCGCGTGACATTATAATCGCATTAATCGAGAGGTTAGGCTTTTTACGGGTGCAAGGGGTAGGGTCGGCAGGTGAGGCCTTAAGTCTACTTAGAGCTGACCCAAAGCATTTCTCATGTATCGTTACAGATGTACGTATGCCAAAGGTAAGCGGAGATGAGCTAATTAGGGAGGTTAGAAAAGATGGCAACCTTAAGCATCTGCCAATTATAGTACTCACCGCACATGGAACCTTTGATTGTTTGGTTGATTGCCTCAAGGCAGGAGCGAGCGGATTTTTGGTTAAACCACCGAAACGTGAGGATCTGCTGCGTGAATTAGGACGAGCTGGGAGAATTTTTAACGGCAATCTTGCACCTAACCTTATCTCTGAGCAGGATGCTGAGCTAGTTCGGGAGATGTTAGAGAAGCGGGGTGATTTGATCTAAGCGCTAATTCAATCGTCAGTCATTTTTGCCTTGACTTAGAATCTTATCAGTCCTATTGATAATCCTAACATGAGCTTCTCCTAGTATTAGTTCACGACTGAAATTTTTTTCGATTAAAGGTACTACGTGGATAGCTGGAATATAAATAAAAGTCTTGATCACTATCTTGTACGTGATTGGGGTGCTGGATACTTTGATATAGATCCTAAGGGGAATGTTGTAGTTCGCCCAGATCGTAACGGGAAAGCGATTGATCTATATGAAGTAGTATGTTCATTAGTTCAGCGCGGTATAGATGTTCCTGTATTAATTAGATTTGATGGCATCTTGCGAGATCGTGTTAAGTTCCTATGTTCGGCGTTTGATCTGGCGATAAAAGATCTTCAGTATGGTGGTAGTTACCGTCCTGCTTTCCCAATCAAAGTAAATCAGCAGCGGCCAGTAGTTGATATAATTAGAAGTGCCGGCAAGGAAAATTTACTCGGTCTGGAGGTGGGAAGTAAGCCTGAGCTGCTGGCAGTCCTCGCCATTCACGATACTCCAGGAGCCTGTCTGCTTTGCAATGGATATAAAGACCGAGAGTATATAGAGCTCGCCCTTATGGCTCGTAAATTAGGAAGACGATCAATAATCATTATTGAACAGCTTTCCGAGATCGAGCACGTGCTTGAGATATCGAACCGCTTAGGTATAGAAGCTGAATTGGGGCTGCGCATGAAACCTGCGCAGAAAGGTACCGGTCGTTGGGAGGCCTCGGCTGGTGATAAAGCTAAGTTTGGGCTTAGCCCGCGTGAAATAGTGATGGCCATCAATAAGTTAAAATCAAACGGCATAAGCGGGTGGTTGAAGCTCCTGCACTATCATATCGGAAGTCAGATTACCTCTATCGCTGCGATTAAGCGCGTATTACGTGAAGCCACGCGCATGTATACAGAGGTGGCAAAACTCTGTCCTTCGCTCTGTTTTTTTGATGTAGGAGGCGGTCTAGGAGTTGACTACGACGGCTCAAAAACAAATTTTGAAAGCTCGATGAATTATTCAGTAGAAGAGTATGCGCGTGATGTTGTCACTGCAATTCGTGATGCTTGTGATGAGGCAAATATTCCACATCCGGATATAGTGAGCGAGTCTGGACGCGCACTTGTCGCCCACCATTCTGTTCTGATTACTCAGGCGATTGGAGTTGCACCGGCTGCTGGTATAGTTCCGCTACTTGAGGAACCGCCGTCAGAGCATGAGATTCTTGAAAAGCTTCGCACTCTCTATAATGAGGCCTCAATTAAGAACTGTCTTGAAACACTGCATGAGATGATCAGTCTTAAAGATGAGATAGTTGAAAGGTTCATTCAGGGGGATCTTAATCTTGTTGAGCGCGGCCACGCAGAGAGGGTGCTATGGCACCTGGTAGCTAAACTTAAACATATCTCGGTTGGCTTAAAATACCTGCCTGAGGATCTTGAGAAGTTAGATGACGTGCTGCGTGATACTTATTTTTGTAATTTTTCCCTATTTCAGTCACTACCGGATTCCTGGGCGATTGATCAACTCTTTCCAATTATTCCGATACACCGGCTTTCCGAGGAGCCCACACGTCAGGCTGTGCTCTGTGATCTTACATGTGACAGTGATGGGAAGGTGGATCGATTTATTGATCTCAAAGATGTTAAAGGCGCATTAAAGCTGCATGAGCTCAACAAGGGCCAGCCTTACTATATTGGAATGTTTCTAGTAGGCGCGTATCAGGAGATCTTAGGAGATCTGCATAACTTATTTGGTGATACGAATGCAGTTCATGTTGATTTAGATGCAAACGGCGATGTCGAGATTGTACATGTAGTTGAAGGGGATACGGTGCGAGAAGTATTAGCTTATGTACAGTTTGAATCTCATGATCTTCAGGAGCGCCTACGCCAATCAATTGAAAAAAGCCTACGAGCCGGCACCTTAACACCTGAGGATTCCGCTAAAATCCAGAAACGGTTTAAAGAGGCGCTGGAAGGGTATACTTATCTGATTGATTAGTCTCACAAGACAGGCATGTGCCCCATTATTTTCCATTTATTAAAGTAAAATAATGGAGAGCGTCCCCTTTTTGTCAATAACTTTCATTAAAAAAATCCGGGCACAGATGTCGAAAGAGCGCGGGCTCCACTTTGAGGCGCAGAGCACCCTTCGCCGAATCACTCCTTATTAGCCCGTGTCCCAACAGTCGGTGTATTATCTTAGCTCCTTGGGTCGCGGCGACTTTGGCGAAGCGTTGAACTTCACCACGCCTTACCTCTCCTAGTTTAAAGATATACCTAACACCTAACATTTTCTCATGAGCCTGACCGAAAAGTAATATTTGGGTCTATAATGGGCAGAGTTTAAATCAGCAGATTATATTTTTTGATAAAATCTTCTGGTTGGAAAGGAGGTTATGCTAGGGCGAATCTGACTCTACAGAGCTTTTCGAGGTTGTATGCAGCTAATTCTAACTTCCAAACCTCACTTACTCTCTGCAAACCACGCACGGTGAGTTGCCGCAGTCGTTTAGCAAATTTAATAGTGCCAAAGAGTGGCTCAATAGTGGAAGCACGCAGAATCGAAATTTGCCTTCCTTTGTCGGAGCTAATCTTGTCATACATTCGTAGCGCAGCCTCTTCATTCTCTGACCTACATACGGTGCGTTGCGACGCATTTTTTCTCCAGCAACTAGGTTTTCTCTGACATCTATCACAATCAGAGATTGCGTAACGTATAAAAGTGCCTGTTTTCCCAATTCGCAGGAGTTTTTCTCCTTCTGGACATACATAATGGTCATGCTCTGGATCGTAAACAAAATCTTGTTTGCGGCGTTTTCGCTGGGAAATGAAACCATCGATTTTTCGTTCTTCAAGCTCTACAAGATGTTCAAGTCGAGTATACCCCTTATCTGTACTCACAAGTTCCGGATCTTTACCAGCATTCTCTCTTATGTCATTTATAACAGGAATAAGTTCGCTGCTATCACAACAAGCATTAACTACATACCCACCAATCACCATCCTGCTCTTTGCATCAATTGCTGCCTGGGCGTTATAAGATGGATTTACTCCTTTACCTTTCATCATTCTGCATTCAGGATCGGTAATAGAAATACTCTCTGGTTTCTCGCTTTTTGTGCTTTCTTCGTACTCCTTAAGAGCTCGCCGTAGTCGCTCAGCAAGTTCTTGTTTGCTTTTAAGCTCCTCGGGCAACCTCATCTCTCCATCTGATCCACCATGCTCTTTATCTTCTTCAGCTTCATTTTTACTGTCAGTATCAAATGACTCTCGAAGTTCTTTCTCAAGCACATCAAGTTCTTACTTCAATTTTTCTGGGCTCTTAAATGAACGTCGCCCAGCTGAAGCTGCAAGCTTAGTGCCGTCTATACAAACCTGTTTCAAATCAATTATGCCTTCTCTTAATCCTATCTCTATAGTTTGCCGAAGTAGTCCCGCAAGCTGTGCACTGTGCAACTTTCTAAAATCATTTATTGTACGAAAATCCGGCTTCTCGTTGCAGGCAAGATATATAAATCGTAAATTCTCTCGGCATGCCCTGCTAAGCTCCCTACCAGAACGAATTCCTCGCATCTTACCGTACAGTAATATTTTTACTAATAGACGGGGCGAATATGCAGGTCTTCCATGCGGGGAAAAGCGGTTCTCTATCTCTCTAAGGTCAAACTCTTCTACAAGCATGTCTACATACCGAACTAAATCGTCCAGCGGCACATACTCTTCTACGCTTGTGGGTAACATTGTTAGCTGATTACGGTTGGTTCCGGTGCGAAATGATTTCATTATTCATTCCTATCACCTTTCTTTACTTCTGTATCTAGCCTTTCTTCAATAACTTACATGCTACTTTTCGGTCAGGCTCCTGAGACAATGTGAAGGAGGACAATGTGAAGGAGTAGTATCCTTTGATTCAGTAATTAAGCATTACTTGAGTGTTTAAGAGAGGTTAAGACAGCTGCGTAAAGGTTATATTTCCTTGTATTCTAGCCAATTAATCGTTTTCTAAAGAGTATGCCAGAGTATGCTAAGTTTTTTAGATCTGGCATAATATCCATTATGTCAAGTCGACAGAATACAGCAAAATGCATGAATGGCGTAGCAACAGTAGTTACATTATTGGCTCTTTGGCAGGCTGTTTCTTCACTTCAAACAAGAGCACTAGTTCCTCCATCACCTGCTCTACAAGGAAGAAATAATTCAAATAACGAAGAGCTAAAAAGTTTGATCTCCTCGTTGACTTCTAACCGACAGGAACCGGACCCGTCATTGCCCAAAGACGAAATGAAAGATTCGCTTTTAGAAGCACATAGGAAGATTTGTGCGGCAAAGGCAGTTCTTGATTTTTTAGATAACAATTTTGCGCACCTAAATTCAGGTAAAGCAATTCGTTTAGTAGATTTAGTTACAAAAACAAATGATGCAAGCGCCGTAGTCGGAATTGCTGGTCTAGAAGAGCTGAGGGAGGTATTAAATGTGGTGCAAGAAGCCTATAATGTCTCTATGAACACATTATTCGGTGTTTTTGGTGAGATGAGCCCCTTATCCGAAGAGTATGCAAGTCTTAAGCTGGGAAAATATGCACAAACACTAGCCTCTTCGGCACGAGACTTGGCATATACAGCATATGGAATTGCTGAACCTGACACCTATCCTGAATTTGCTGCTGGTTCAAATCAGCTTAGGAGCCTTATTCAAGATCAACTAGAAGTTTTCCCCCATGCCCTTACCCTTTCTGACCTAAATGCTCCTGTTGATTCTTAAATATTATCGCTGCTGGCTGGCTGGCTGCTGGTGCATGGCAACTTTTCAGGCTAATTCATTAGCGCTGTCAGCTCTGATTCAATATTTTCATGCAGATATATGCTGTAGTATTTGCCATGTATCATTTGAGTTAAATCAATTCAACTGGTTTTAGTTTATAAAAGTTGCCATGTACCAACTTATGGGTAGTACCAACTTATGGGGCAACCTAAAATGCGACTATTCAACCTGATCTCAGTAGGGTTCTATCTAAGTATATGAATTTTGAGCTAAAGAGTACTTTACGTAGCCTAAATTCATTAGCAGTATTATAACAAATCTGCTTATGACGAATTTTATTTTAAATATTTACGCTATGTCTCTGAGGAATGTAGAGGGGTAGAGGCGTTCTTTAAATTAGTATTAATTCATGAATAATTAATATAAAATACTCAATAATTAGCTTTACTTCATTAAGAATTAATGTAATATCTCCATGCGTGCCGATTGGCTGAGCTTTAGTACAATTCATTCAAGAAGATGATCTTGTTTTATTTTGGAGTGGAGCCATGATTAGGACTAGGACCTTAGTGCTCAATTCAAATTTAATCTTAATAACAAAGATACTGCTTCATATTACATGCTGTTTTCTAACTACTAAATTAGTAGTTGCTGATGTAGTACCACCTCTCCCACCTATTAACGGAGCAATTGCACAATACCTTGATGGAAAATTTGCAGTTAATGAAGCTGGCGCATCAACATATTCAATCCCGCTTAAACTAATTCCAGGAACAGCAGATTTTACCCCTAAACTTGCCCTTCATTATGACAGTACCGGGACAAATTCATATTTGGGAATTAACTTTAAACTTGGCGGCATGTCCGTAATTACTCGTTGTGGGACCACAATCGCACAGGATGGATTCATTGATCCTGTAGATTACAACGCAAATGATAAATTTTGTCTTGAAGGAGTGCGTCTTGTAAAAGTTCAACCGAGCTCTGTTTATGGTGGAGATGGCACAGAATACAGAACTGAAAACGAACGGTTTAGTAAAATTATCTCGTACGGAAATATTGGAAATTTCCCAAGCTATTTTTTAGTTTGGACAAGAACCGGTTTAGTTTATGAATATGGAAATAGTGTTGATTCCAAATTCCAACCTCAATCAACTAGTGGTGTCCTAGCATGGCATGTCAATAAGATTACTGACAGTAGTGGCAACTATATTAATTACAAATATAATAATAATGGTAGCTTTGGTGAACTATTACCGGATAAGATTGAGTATACAGGTAATACAGCTGTTGGATCCTCGCCGTACGCCTCTGTTCAATTCATTTCTGAGACTAGGCCCGATACGCTCATTGGTTATATAGGTGGAGCAAAAATATCTTTTACGCAGCGCATCAAAGAGATTGCGCTATATTATCAATCTACAAAAGTTGCCTATTACCCAATTACATATGAACAGGCGCCTGAGAGTGGAATTTCGAGAGTAATCTCAGTTGGGTATTGTGAAATAAGTAGTAACAGTTGTGTGAATCCAACTCTTTTCCAGTATAGCGGCGCTTATCTAGGTCTAGATACACCGACTATCTGGCTAGAAAAAGGAATAGTCAATGGACCTCCCTGGTCATCCTCTGCACAGGGTTTTGCAGATTTAAATGCTGATGGGCGCGAAGACTTTTACTGGAATCGTAATGGATTTCAGGTCGGGATAAGTGATGGCAATGATTTTACTCAGGCAACATACCTATCAGGCTCAGGTTGGAAAGATCCATATAAAGGATTTGAATATATTACTGACGTTAACGGCGATGCAAAAGTAGATCGTGTATCTGTCGAATACACAGGGGGATATAATGCCAAAATAAATGCTTCAATAGGTACCGGAAATGGCCTAAATCCTTATACAACTTGGTTAGATCCGTCAGTTTATAAAAATCCAATTTTGTATGCGATCGATGATTTGTCATCTGATGGGTTCGTGTATTTTAAAGAAAATGAATACATGATCGACCTAAATGCAGATGGCATGGCTGACCGTGTATGGCTGTCTGGTTGGGGTTTTAATACTGATTGGTTTACTGAACCATGGGGTACTTGGGTATCGTTCTCAAACTCTAGCAGCTTTATGATGCCAGATATTTGGTTAGGCTATCCTTGTGGTAAAGTAAAAACTTGTCCACCTAATAATTATGATGGATCTAGTATCTTATTTCTAAGTGGTGGGCCAGGAGCGGTTAACGCTGAATATCTCGCATATTGGGGAGATATAAATGGAGATCATCTGCCAGATCAAATTCAGGCTAGTACATATTATGATGGCTTTAATTTAAATTTTACAGAATGGACAGCATACATTAATAGAGGAGATCATTTTGATTCTGGAATTACGCTTCTTGATCAGAATTCTTCTACTGTGCCTGCTTACTCATCATTCCAGAAAGATGAAGTTCAAGAAGCCTGGCTCGACTTAAATGGTGATGGATTAACTGACCATGTATATATACCCAATCAACGTAGAGATTTATGGGTTTCTTTATCAACAGGAAATAGCTTTACAATCCCAGCGCTTTGGCTAGCCGAGGATACAGCAAATGGCTTTGATCCAAGGTCTCTTAGTAATGACCACTTTTTCTTCGCTGATGTAAATGCGGATGGCTATCCTGATTTTGTATGGGTGCCAGATGGTAGTCAGGATCTATATGTAGCATTTTCAAATGGACATAGTTTCACAACTCCAAAGGTACTTTTACAAAATGGAGTAGCTGGAGGTAAAAAGTCATACTCAAACGGGGGAACGAAAACTTATTTCGTTGAATTAAACGGTGATGGTGTTGTTGATTACGCTTGGATGCCAGATGGAACTGAAGATTTGTTAGTTGCAAAGTCCAAAGGGCCGAGGGCCAATCAACTTCAACATATTATAGTTGGTAATGGGCTAGAATATAAAATTACTATGACCACATTAGCTGCCAATGATGGCAGCTATCTTAAAGGAACTGGGGCAGTTTATCCTGCGCAAGATCTTCAACCTGTTATGCCCGTTGTAAAGTCATATCAGGTAAGTGATGGATTAGGTGGATTTAATGATTTTACCTATAAATACACAGGCTACCGACAGACAGTAGATGGTCGTGGCTCCTGTGGATTTGAATCGATTATTGAAAGTGATCAGGCACGAGGGATTACGACAACAACTTATTATCGGCAGGATCATCCTTTTAAATCTAAACCAGCATCTATAATAAAATCAGTTTCAGCTACTGGAGCAGTTGTCTCAAATGTCTCCTATGATTGGGGTGTAACTTATCAAAGCACTGGTGGATATTTTATTTATGAATCAAAGATTATCACTACCCAATATGAACTAGATGGGTCCGTAGTTATAACTAAGTCAGAATCTCGAACGTTTGATCAGAACGGCAATCCAACTAAAATAGTTACTCAATACAATGATGGATTAACAGAAACTATTGATAATACATATCAAGATGACACAACAAAGTGGCAATTGGGGCTTTTAATTAAAAAGGTAAGTACTAAGCAGCTGTTAAGTCAGCCAATTATTAAAAATGAAAGTCAATGGAGTTATTATGCTCAAAGCGGACTTCCTTCTACTGAAGTTATTGAACCAGGAAATGCCTTAGAGATACGTAAAGAGTTTTATTACGATCAATTCGGCAATATCTCTGAGCTAAAAACATCTGGGCCATCTTTTACTACACGTTCTGAGTTTACCACATATGATAGTAGTGGTAGGGGAATTATCTCTGAAATTGATGCATTAGGGCATACCACGCAGAGAACTTTAGATTCTAAGTGGGGACAAGTTCAGTCAGAAACCGATCCGAATGGCCTTAAGACCGAGTATTTGTATGATATAGTCGGCGTAAGAAATTATGAGAAAAGAGCAGATGGAACGGAGAGTAGGGTTTTATCATTAGCCGCTGATGCCGCATCACCTCCATTGGCTACATATTATCACAGAAACGATCGCTCTGGAATGATTCCTAAAATAGTTTGGTATGATCTCTTGGATAGAAAAGTAAGGGAGCAATCAACTTATTTTGACGGGCAGATAGCAAATGTAGACTACATTTATGATAAAGCGGGGCGATTAACGCAGAAAAGTCTGCCATATTGGACTGGAGCAGCCCCAATTTGGGCAACTTATGAGTATGATGTGCTTGGTCGCCTAGTTAAGGAGAAGGCGCCTGGTAATCGTATTACTGAATATATTTATGATGGTTTAACAACCTCTGTTATTGATCCGAAGGGAAATGTCACAATCAAAGAGGTAAACCCTCGTGAAAAGGTTTCTCGCATAACTGATGCCACAGGATCTGTTACAAGTTATACATATGATAGTAGTGATCGCTTAATCCTGATTACTGATCCAAAAAACAACATTACCCAACTTGATTATGATATTTTTGGACATCGTGCGCACTTGGTCGATCCAGATGTTGGTACCATCAAATACGACTATAACGCATTGGGACAATTACTTCATGAGACCGCTAATGATGGACTAGTCACCGACTTCATATATGATGCGGCTGGGCGAATGATCTCGCGCAAATCAGCTGAAGGCAATGCTTCATGGGTGTACGACCAGTCACCAAATGGAATTGGGGCAATTAGTGAGGCCTATGGTCAAGATGGTGAAGTTGAAAGGTATTCTTATGATCAATATTCAAGACGATTCCGTAGAGAGCTAAACTTTGAAGGTGAAAGTTATGTTGAAGAGAAGAGTTTCGATTCGTTAGGTCGCGAAATTAAAATTACTTATCCATCAGGATTTGAAGTTGCGTTTAATTACAATACTAATGGATTCTTATCTAGTGTAAGTAATGTATCTAATGGAAAAATCTTCTGGGAGCAGAAAAAAGCCAATGTCTTTGGGCAGATCCAGCAGGAAAGATTCGGTAACGGAATCAGAACTGTAAATAATTCCAATGCAAATACAGGTCTATTAGAATCAATTAAAAGTTCACTAAGTTTATCTGGAGATATACAAGATTTAGGTTTTGACCATGATAAAGATGGAAATATTACGAAACGTGAAGATCGTCGCTCATCCTTAATTGAACTTTTTGATTATGACCAACTTAATCGCTTAATTAAGAGTCAGGTGATTGGTGGTGATACTGTTACTTTAGCTTATGATGAGTTAGGTAATATCTTAAATAAATCAGATGTAGGAAGCTATTTTTACGGCACAAACGGCGCAGGCCCACACGCAGTAACTACAATTTCCGGAATAAAAGCGAATAAGTATAGATATGACCAACGGGGGAATAGAATTGAGTCAGATTTAGAAGACCTTACTTATACATCATTTAATAAACCTTCTGAGATTGTTAGTAGCAATGTTAAATTGGATTTTAAATATAATTCTAACTTAGGTTTGTTAAAACAGACTAAGCGTTATCAATCCTTTAACACCAATTTAAATTATAATGATCTTGTCTCTATAGCCCCTGCATTACGCCATAAGAGCTCGACCATCTCAACAGAAGAGATAATTTATATCTCTTCACTTTATGAGATACGAAAAACCGACAACTTTATAGAACATCGACATTATATTCCAGGAAGCGGGAGAGTAATTGCGCTATTTAGTAAGTTTTCAAACCGCGCCCCTGTATATAGATATATTCATCGAGATCATATCGGCTCAATTGATAGAATTACTGATGAAAATGGAAAAGTTATAGAACGGTTAAGTTATGATTCGTGGGGAAAAAGAAGAAATGCAGATTGGAGCCCATCTGATCAGATGCTTTCAAGCCCAATGCGGAAAGGCTTTACCGGACATGAGCACTTAGATGATGTTGGCCTAATTCATATGGGAGGTAGAATTTATGATCCTAGTGTAGGAAGGTTTCTCTCTCCGGATCCATTGATTCAGGAACCTGAAAATAGTCAGTCCCTTAACCGCTATTCTTATGTAATGAATAATCCACTTTCACTTACCGATCCAAGCGGGTTTGGTTGGTTTAGTAAGTTGTGGAAGGGCATAACCAATGTAGTTAAAGGAATATTTTCACAGCAAGGGTTAGAGCAGATACTTTTAGCTTCTGTAACAAGTGGTTGGTCTAGTGGTTTTCAGCTACTTGCATTTGCTGGCTATAATGTAGGAAAAGCAATTGCTTCGGGTGAAGAGCCTGGAAATGCTTTAAAATTTGGTGCAAAGCTACTAATACAAGCGGCAGTTATGAAGTTCTTTGATGCTCAGATCTTAGATCCGATCAGTAGTTCTTTAGATAAAGCACTGCCAGGAATATTGTCTCCGAATGCCTTTGCTGGAGGAATGTCAAACTATGAATATTCTGAATTACTTCGAAATAATGTTGTGTCAGATGTAACAAGATCAATTTTGAGAGGTGCAAGGAATGTCGTTGTAGGTGGAAGATTTATGGATGGTGTTGCCCAGGGTGCATTCTCGTCTGGTCTTGGTCTCGCCCGTGATAGTTTGATATTTCATACTGCAAAGCCGTTTGTTCTTGAGGGACTTGGCAATAGCGAGCTAAGTATGAAATCTACCTGGGTCAAAGGACAAAATCTGTGGACTAAGGATGGTAATCCTAATTTACACATTAAAAACAATGTGAGCATTTTATATCCTTGGTTAAATAATATTGGAAAAGTTCTTACACAGGTTCCACAAGCGGGCCATTTGTATACACCTGGCTTTGGGCAGGAGTTAGGGGCACTTTCAAATTTTGCAAATCAAATTTCAGGGATGAATAGTTTGTCGGTATTTCATGATCATTTGGCTGATCTACTTAATTTTTCAGGTCATCCACAAATATCTAATATTCTTAACGTTGGAACCATCCCTCCTGCAATTGGGTTAGAGTATTCAATTCTGTTGAGTAGTGAAAGTGTTTTTCCAACTGTTGCAAAGTAAATAACTGGAAGTTGCTTATTAATTTACCCAATAAAAAAGCAGTAGTTGCTCGTCAGATATAAGTAAGTTGGTAGGACAGAGCTTATATATAAACGAGTTGGGACAAGTACTAAGTATACAAAGTAAAATAATCCCATGTCATCTTCTTTCGCGCCAAATCGCGCCTACATCTTCTTGATAACTTTCTTGCCAGACCCGCGGCAGCTATCGGCTATTGTAGGCGAAACTGTAAAGCCCGGTTTCAGTTGGACTACAGTGCTTATAATATTGGTGCGCAGCCTCCTGCTGCTCCTGCCAAGACGAACTAGCCATATATAGACTAGTTCGGGGAAAGGGTTCAAAAGTTGCTCTTAACTACAGCGTTATCGGTCTATATAGAGACTGGAAATTTTTCGTCGAAATCCTAAATTTTCAAGATGTGGATAGTGTATGCCTAAATTGCATGAAGAGAGTAATGATAGAAAAGATGATATGGTAGATCGAGAAATTCTTTTAGGTGGCTGTTCAGAGAGCAAGCCTGAATTAAGGATTAAAGATGAGGGAACTGATCGTGAGATACTAAGTAAACATTGCATGCCAGGTAGTAGTTCATTTTGCTACTTAGTTGCCACCAACTCTTCACGCTATCAATCTGGATAGTAGAGGAAGAGATAACGTGAGCGTCCCCCTCCTTTTGACTATCACCTCCATCCACTCTATACTGGAAACCAATGGGTAAACGGTTTTTAAGGGGTGACCCTTATCCGTAGAGCCTGGCATGCTCTGGAGCTTGCGATGAGCAAGGACTCAAGAAGTCTGTGGGGTGCGGCGCTGGGGGGCTTTCTGGGACTCCTTGCAGGAGCTCTCGGCGGCCAGGAGTTGGGGCGGTTTGCAGGAATCGCTCTGATGTTCTGTGGGGTACTGATCGGTTGCATTGCAGGGTACTTTGCGCCTGAGATGCCACACCTGGTTCGTCGTGCGTGGCAACGGGCGCGTGTGAGCAGCGTAAGGCTGCAGAGTCGGTGCCATGTCTCGTGGCCGAAGAGTGTTGCAATACCGTCTCGATCTTCATTGCAGCAATGGTGGTCGCGCATGCAGGAGAAGGCAGAGGCAGCTTGGAGCTGTTTCTGTCGCATCAGTGAACACACGGTCGTGCATCTGATCTTCGCTGGGATCTGCTTGGTAGTGGGCTTTGGCCCGCTGTATATCTGGGCACACTTGAACGGGGTGTCCTTGACAGGTGCTGGGCCAAGCCGCTCAGTAGTGGAAGTTCTACTTGGAGCATTCGGAGTAGTAGTTCTAGTCATTGGGTTATTCGTCAGTATGATCGGCTATATTTGTTATGCTGAGTCAGATACGTGCGATAACAGCCCAATTGATCTGGTGGCGAACCGCGATGACAGAATCGAGGAGCTTGGGTATCCTCTCTACTTTGTACGGAGGATTGTTGCACTTGTTCAGGCTACTCTGTGCTTCTCGGTAGCAGTGTTCGGGGCAGTGCTGATTGGTCTCAGCGTAGCTCTTCCGTGCGGTTTTGCTGCACTTGCATTGCTTGGCTTCCCACTCTGCCTGCTGCGTGGATTCATGCTGCTAGGGATGCGTAAGGGAGTAATGCCATGCATGCTAGTTGCGCTTGTTGGCACAACAGTATCGCTTGGCTGGATCCGATGGAGCCACGCGCTTGATCTTCGCTTGGTGGCACTAGCGATGGGAAACGGTGTACTGTGTGCCATGTTGATGAGTCTTGTGCAGTTGGCTACAAGGGCTTTGATGAGGTTCAAGTTCTGTCACTCCATTGACAGTGCCAGATGGTGGGATGAGCGCATGAAGGTGGTGTTTGACAGAGTCATGCTGCCAGTAGTTGCCTGGCTCTGGAAGCGGACGTTTGATCCGGTAGTGAAGCAGTTGAACCCTTATTGAAGCGGCTCAAGTGATCGGCAGGTTGTTCTTGAAGGATCTAATGCCCATAATCAAAGGGGAACCCAATGGTTCCCCATGTTATCTAGTTATTGTCCTAACGACAATAACTTCTAATAACACCAATTTTACAGGTTAATTAAGACAAGCAGGTCAATCTGCCAGAAGATCTGATTCAGATCTCGGTTAGCTGATAACAAATTTTTAGGACATGGGATAAACCCCTTAGTTAACAAGAGGGGTGCCGAGAGTTGACGACA